>DATEOT010000031.1:0-27655 GCA_035273795.1 Solirubrobacterales bacterium
GCGCCACCTACAACCAGCCGCAGATGTACTGGAAGACGATCGGCACCTCGGTCCGCGAGGTCTACGAGCACACCTACCTCTACAACCGCGTCTACGGCCACCCGATCTACCCGATCGGCCAGACCTACGAAGCCCCCGGCACCGGCGCGATCAAGCTCTTCCGCCGCTTCGCCGCCAGCTTCGGCGGGCTGCCGCCGAGCTGGTGGTCCTGGCAGGAGACCAGCGGCCGGGAGTGGGGGGCGCTCGCCGCCGACAGCGCCCTGGAGCCCGTCGCCGGCTACCGCCAGGAAGTCGTCCACCCGCTGCTGAAGCGCAAAGCAAAGGGCGACCTGGTGGTCTGGGCGCAGCAGCACCTCGTCGCCGCCGGCGCTGACATCCCGGTGACGGGGTTCTTCGGCCCGCGCACCGCGCGGGCGGTGCGCGAGTTCAAAGAAGCGCGCGGGCTGCCGGCCAACGGCGTGATCGACACCGACACCTGGGAACGGCTGCTGGAGCTGACGCCCTACCGCCCGAACTGGGCCCGGACGCGTTCACGACCCGGGGCGCGGGTGCAGACGGCGAGCAAGCCGCTCTCGGCGCGCCTGCCGGCGAAGGCCTACGAGATCCCGCCTAAACCCTGACGTCGTTTCCACCTTTCGAGCCCCCATAGGCACAAAGGGTGGAAACGATGAGGAGTCAGGCGTTGATGCGGGTGGTGAGCCGGCCAAGGGTGGGCGACTCGATCACGACCTCGTCGCCGTCGGCGAGCCAGACCCGTGGCTTGCGGCCCATGCCGACGCCCTCGGGGGTGCCGGTGGAGACGACGTCGCCCGGCTCCAGGGTCATCAGCCGCGAGAGCTGCACGACCAGCTGGGGGATGCTGAAGATGAGGTCGTCGGTGCGGCCGTTCTGCATCTCCTCGCCGTTGAGGGTGAGACGGATCTCGATCCCGTCCGCCGGGCCGGCCTCATCCGGCGTCACCAGATAGGGACCGCAGGGCGCGGCCCCGTCGAAGACCTTGCCCGGCATCCACTGGGGCGTCGCCCCCTGCAGGTCCCGGGCCGAGAGGTCGTTCAGCAGCATGTAGCCGGCGACGTAATCGAGAGCGTCCGCCTCCTCCACGTCCTTCGCCCGGCGGTCGACCACGAAAGCGACCTCGGCCTCGTAGTCGGTCTTCCCCGTCGGCACCCGCACCGTCGCCTCGTCCGGCACCAAGGCGTTGGGGTACTTGGCGAAGACCGTGGGTATGGCGGGCAGGGTCGCGACGTCGACCCCCGTCTCTTCCGCGTGCCTGCGGTAGTTCAACCCGATGCAGACGATCTTGTCCGGATCCGGAATCGGCACCAGCAACTGCACCGAAGAACGAGGGTGGGACGGAGCACCCGTATCCCCCAGCCGAGACCGCAGATTGTCGACCCGACCACGAGCGATCAGCTCACGAAGGCTTCCCCGGTGCGGCTCTCCCAGCAGCGCCCAAGCATCGATGACGCGATCGTCTTCGACCACTCCCGCCCTGGGACCGTCACCAGCATCGAAAGTCACCAGCCTCACCCGCGAGAGCCTAAAGACTGTCGCAGGGGGTCGGGTGGACCCTCTCCAGACACTCAACCTCGAGCCATGGCGAGAGGTGTCTGGAGAGGGTCCACCCGACCCCCTTGACCGCTTACGCTCGAGCGGCCTCCGGCTCCGGCTCGACCTCGAAGGCGGTGTCGACCAGCGTCTCGCGCTCGATGTCGGACTCCCGCACCAGCCACAGGGCCAGCACCGCGCCCGCGAAGGAGAGCAGCGCCCCCAGCAGCAGGATCTCGTTGAGGCCGTGGAGGAACCCCTGTTCCGCGGCGTTCCTCGCCGCGGCCTGGGCGCTCTCGGGCAGCCCGGAGACCGCCTGCGGCAGCGCTCCCGAGGAGGTCGCCTCGACCAGCTCCCGCGATTGCTCGCCATTGAGCGCGCCCCCGGCGACGGACTCGGTCTTCGAGGCTCCCGCCCCGAGGAAGATCGCTCCCCAGGCGGCGATCCCGACCGCGATCCCGACCTGCCGGAAGGTGTCGTTGATCCCGGCCGCCATCCCGCTCTGCTCTTTGGGGACGACGCTGAGGGCGACGTCGGCGATCACCGGGTTGAGCAGGCCGACGCCGATCCCGGCCAGCAGGAACCCGAGCAGCAGCGCGGTCCACTCGGAGTCCAACTGCAGCCCCGACATCAGCAGCAGCCCAAGCCCGGTCAGGGCCAGGCCGGCTCCCATCAGGTAGCGGGCCTTGACCTTGGCCAGCGCCATCCCGGCCATCGGCGCGACGATGAACGAGGCGACGGTGATCGGCAGGTAGCGCAGCCCCGCTTCGACCGGCGAGTGGCCGAGGAAGCTCTGCAGGTAGAGCGTCAGGTAGAGGAACAGCGCGAACATCGAGCCCGAGACCGCGAAGGCGGCCAGCTGGACGCCGGTGAAGGCGCGGCGGCGGAAGAAGCCGAGCGGCAGCATCGGCTCGGCGACCCGGCGCTCGATCGCCAGGAACGCCGCCAGCAGCACCGCGGCGCCGGCGAAGAGCCCGACGATCGTCGGGCTGCCCCAGCCCTCGGCGTTGCCGCGGACCAGCGCCAGCACCAGCAGGAAGAGACCGACCGAGAAGGTGACGAGGCCGCCCCAGTCGATCCGGGTCGCGTTCGGGTCGCGGGACTCGCGCAGCTTCCAGTAGGTGACCGCGATCGCCGCGACGCCGATCGGGACGTTGATCAGGAAGACCGACTCCCAGCCGAAGCCGTCGGTGAGCAGGCCGCCGACCAGCGGGCCGATCGCCACCGCCATCCCGATCGTGCCGCCGTAGATCCCCATCGCCATGCCGCGTTCGGCGCCGCTGGGGAACTCCTGCGCGACCAGCGCCAGGGAGACGGCGAACATGATCGCGCCGCCGACGCCCTGCAGGCCGCGGGCGAGGTTGAGGAAGGTCGGGTCGGGCGCCAGCGCGCAGAGCAGCGAGGCGACGGCGAAGACGCCGAGGCCGACGGCGAAGACACGGCGGCGGCCGAGGCGATCGGCGAGCGAGCCGGCGGTCAGCACCAGCGCCGCCAGCGAGAGGGCGTAGGCGTCGATCACCCACTGCAGGTCGGTGAAGCTGCCGCCCAGGTCCTCCTGGATCGCCGGCAGCGCCGTGTTCACCACGGTGATGTCGAGCAAGAGCATGAAGGTGGCGACGCAGACCGCGCCGAGCGTCCACCACTTGCGGCTGGCGGCCCCTGCGGGGGTCGCCGCCGCCGGTATCGAAGTCATCTGAGTTCTCCTGGTCATGGTGTAGAGTTTGTAAGGAAACCTTGTAAGGTCTCCTGACGGAAAGGGCACCTTATCAGGCTCCCTGACGAAATGTCACCAGGATCGAAAAATCCTCCCTTCGGCATCCCCCTTCCGGGGTTGCTCGACATCGTCTCCGAGGCGTTCTTCGCCGAGTTCCGCGAAGAGCTCGAGCAGTCGGAGTTCGGCGACATCCGGCCCACCCACGGCTGCGTCTTCCGCTACGTCCAGGGCGACGGCCTGCGGCTTACCGACATCGCTGAGCGGGCGAAGCTGACCAAGCAGTCGGTGGGGGAGATCGTCGACGACCTCGTCGAGCGCGGCTACGCTCAGCGCATCCCCGACCCCGAGGACCGCCGCGCCAAGCTGATCTGCCTTACCGAGAAAGGCGAACGCGCCCAGGCCCACGGCCGCCGCCTCTTCGACAAGGTCGAGAAGCGCTGGGCCCGGCGCTACGGCGAGGAGCGGATCGCCGGCTTGCGGGGGCTGATGGAGGAGATCGCCGTCGACAAAGCGCCCTTCGCCGTCCCGGAGATAGCGCAGCCCAATCCCGCCCTCGTCTGAGCGAGTGAGCTAAGCAGGGGAAGCGCCCCGCGGCGCGAACCATCCCGCAATGCGCTTCGACGACAAATTCCTCGACGGCCTGATCACCCTCTTCTACGTCGCGATGGGCATCGCGGCGCTGACCGCGCTGATGGGCTCGCCCGGCTGGGGCTTCCTCTTCCTCCTCTTCGGATCCTGCGCCCTCGTCGCCCGCACGACGATCGAAACCCTCCAGCGGCACCAGGGCCGCCCCTCCCAAGGCCCGCCGCCCCCCGCCAACCGCTAGATTTGCCACCCGGGCCGCTCCGCGGCCCACCCGAGGTTCCTCGGGGGCGTAGCTCAGTTGGTTAGAGCGCCGGCCTGTCACGCCGGAGGTCGCGGGTTCGAGTCCCGTCGCTCCCGCTTGCGTCGCGGTCCGGCTCATTGAGCTCGGCCCCAGCGGCGTCCTGGGATATAACGCTCAGGTGGAGTCCCCTTCCGTCGACACTCCCGGCAATGCCGCGGCGCGGCTGCCGAAGGGTGCCGGCAGCGCCTCCGAGATCGTCCCCGCCGATCACAGCGGCGGCACCAACACCAGCCACACCATCGTCGTCGCGGCGCTTTCGAAGCTCCTCGAGGCGGTGCCGCCGGGCGCTCCCCCCGCCGCCTACGAAGAGGCCGTCCTCGAGGCCAACGTCCTCGGCAAGGAGACGGACGGATCCAGGTGGCGGACGTTCAGGTACCTGCGCGAGCTCTATCTGCTTCGCCCCGACTCGCTGCTGTTCCGCGGCCTGCGGGACCTGTGGCCGGTCGATCCCGAGGCGCAGCCGTTGCTGGCCGGCCTCTGCGCGCTCGCCCGGGACCCGGTCTTCCGGGCCAGCGGCGCCGCGGTCGGCGCCGCGAAGTACGGGGACTCCCTCCGCGCCCCCGACCTGGCGGCGGCGGTCGAGGCCGCCTTTCCGGGGAACTACGGGCCCGGGACGCTGGCGAAGATCGGTCGCAACGCCTTCTCGTCGTGGGAGCAGACCGGGCACCTGGAGGGGCAGCGGCCGGGGGCCAAGATCCGCGTCCGCGCCGCCTGCCGCCCCGCCGACGTCGCCTATGCCCTGCTGCTGGGGTACCTGGAGGGCAGCCGGGGGAAGAGCCTCTTCGAGACGGGCTGGGCGAGGTTCCTGGACCACTCCCCGTCTCAGCTGATGGACCTCGCCTGGAGCGCCTCGAAGCAGGGAATGCTGGAGCTGAGGGCGGCCGGCGGCGTCGTCGAGGTCGGGTTCCGGGAGCTCCTGCGCCCGTTCGACGCCGACCGTTCGGGACAGCTGCCGTGAGCTATCTCGACGAGCTGATCGCCGCTTACCGCAAGTACGTCGCCCTGCCCTGGGCGGACTCCCTGGCCCCCGCCCAGCGGGTCTGGATGGCCGTCTACCCTCCGGATCAGGAGCGGCGGCTCCGTCTCCATCTGCAGGCTTTCCAGGAGGTGACCGTAGAGCACAGGCACCAGTGGGCTCAGGTGGACATCACCAAGTCCTTCGAGGCTTGGGCCGCCGCCCACCCCTACGGCGCGGCGTACTTCGAGTCCCCCGAGCTGTTTGCCTCGGCGTTGCCCGGCTTCTTCGATCACCTGGTCGAGGAGCTGCGCCGAGAGCTTCGCGAGAGCAGCTCCCCCGAAGGCGTCGTCGCTCTCGTCGGCGCGGGATCGCTGTTCGGCCTCGGGGAAGCGGTCAAGGTGTCGGCGCTGCTCAACGCCGTCAGCGACTCGATCCCCGGCAGGCTCCTCGTCTTCTTTCCCGGGGACGTCGAAAGCAATAACTTTCGATTGCTCGATGGCAGGGACGGCTGGAACTACATGGCCATCGTGATCAAGCCCGAGGGGAGCCGGCACTGACGATGAAGAACCGAGACCTCTTCTACCGCGACCCGGTTGAGACGCAGATCCCGAATGGCGGCGTGGCGCAGGTCGGCCGCCCGCAGACCGACCAGGAGTGGGAGGTCCTGCGCTGGGAGCTGACCAGCTTCGTCTGCGACGGTCAGTACGAGCAGGGCCTCGACCGCATCCTCGGCAGCTTCCTCAACAGCCTGCGCCAGCCCCACCAGCCGGCGGCGTGGGTCAGCGGCTTCTTCGGCAGCGGCAAGTCCCACCTGGTCCGGGTGCTCGAGTACCTGTGGCGGGACATCGAGCTGCCGAGCGGCGAGCGCGCCCGGGACCTCGTCTCGCTCTCGGACGAGGTGCGGGACCAGCTGACCGAGCTGTCGACCCAGGGCAAGCGCGCCGGCGGCCTCTGGTCGGCGGCGGGGACCCTGGCGGCGGGGAGGAGCGAGGCGCCGCGGCTGGCCTTCCTCTCGGTGCTCTTCGAGAGCGCCGGCCTGCCGAAGGAGTTCGCCCAGGCCCGGTTCACGATCTGGGCGCGGGAGAACGGCTACCTCGAGGCGATCGAAGCGGCCGTCGAGGCGGAGGGACGCACCCTCGAGAAGGAGATCTACGACCTCTACGTCTCGCCGGTGATCGCCAGGGCCCTGCTGGCGGCGGACCCCACCCTCGCCGCCTCGGTCGAGGACGTCCGCGCCCTCCTGCAGGCGCAGTTCCCGCCGGCCACCCAGGACGTCAGCGAGGAGATGACGTTCGAGGCGATGAGCGACGTCCTCCGCCTGCAGTCGGAGTCCGACGACGACCGGCCGCTGACCCTGATCGTCCTCGACGAGATGCAGCAGTACATCGGCGACGACAACGACAAAGCCCTGGTCGTCCAGAACATCGTCGAGGGCTGTTCGGCGCGGTTCGGGAGCCAGATCCTCTTCGTCGCCACCGGCCAGAGCGCGCTGACCGCGACGCCGACCCTGCAGCGCCTCATCGACCGCTTCACCGTGCCCGTCGTGCTGTCGGACAACGACGTCGAGACCGTCGTCCGCAAGGTGGTGCTGCGCAAGAAGCCCGAGCACATGAAGATGCTGGAGTCGACGATGGACGCCGCCGCGGGCGAGATCGACCGTCACCTCGGCGGCACCCGCTACGCCCCCCGGGCGGAAGAGAAGTCGAAGCTGGTGCCCGACTACCCGGTCCTGCCGAACCGCTGGCGGCTGTGGTCGGAGATGCTCCGCGCCGTCGACCGCGGCGGCAAATCGGGGCTGGTCCGCTCGCAGCTCGGGCTCATCCACGGCGGCCTTCGCTTCGGCGCGGACCGCCCCGTCGGCAGCGTGATCGGCGCCGACTACCTCTTCTTCGACGACAAGGCGCGGATCGACATGCTGATGAACGGGGTGCTGCTCCGCGAGGTCGACGACTTCATCCAGCAGCTGGTCGGCGAAGGCGGGGACGGCATCGTCAAGGGGCGGCTCTGCGCCCTGATCTTCCTGATGACGCAGATGTCCCAGCCGGCGCTCGGCGGCGAGGGCGGCAGCGGGCTGCGCCCGACCGCGTCCTTCCTCTCCGACCTCCTGGTCGAGGACCTGGTCGAGGACGGCCCCCGGCTGCGCCGGCAGGTGCCGGAGCTGCTCGAGGAGCTGATCGAGGAAGGGCGGATCGTGCAGGTCGGCGACGAGTACCGGCTGCTGACCCAGGAGGACGCCGAGTGGGACAAGGAATACCGCTCGCGGCTCGCCGCGATCCGCGACGACGCGGCGCAGATCAACCGGCTTCGCGGCGAGCGGCTGGAGGCGGCGGTCGAAGCCGCGCTGCGGGGGCTCAGCCTCAGGCAGGGGGCGAGCATGACGCCCCGCAAGCTCCAGCTCCGCTGGGAGCTCGAGGAACCGAAGAGCGTCGAAGGGGAGGTGCCCGTCTGGGTCCGCGACGAATGGGCGGTTCAGGACTCGGCGGTGAAGCGGCAGGCGGCCGAGGCCGGCGACGAAAGCCCGACCGTCTTCGTCCTGCTGCCGAAGCACGAACCCGACCAGATTCGCGAGACGCTCGCAAGCCACGCGGCGGCCGAGGACACGCTGCGCCGGCCGACGCCCCAGACCGACGAGGGCAGGGCCGCGCAGGGGGCGATGAAAACGCGGCTGGCGGCGGCCGACGCCCGGCTCCAGTCCCTCTTCCAGGAGCTCGTCGGCCGGGCCCGGGTCTTCCAGGGCGGGGGCGTCGAGATGACCGTCACCTCCCTCTCGGCGGCGGTCGAGACCGCCGCCAACCGCTCGCTCGTGCGGCTCTTCCCGCGCTCCGCCCAGGCCGACCATCCCGACTGGAGCAAGGTGGTGGAGCGGGCCCGGGACGGCGCTCCCGACGCGCTCGCCGCCGTCGGGCATCAGGGTGCGGCGACGACGAACTCGGTCTGCAAGGAGGTCCTCGCGGCGATCGGTCCGGCGGGGACGAAGGGAGGGGAGCTGCAGAAGCGGTTCGCCGCTCCGCCCTACGGCTGGCGCAAAGACGCGGTCAACGGCGCCGTCTTGGTGCTACTGCTCGCCGGCAACATCCGCGCCGCCCAGGACGGCAAGGACCTCGGCGGGCCGAAGGAGCTGCTGCCTTCCCAGATCGGCAAAGTCACCCTCTACAAGGAGGACGACCCGCCGAGCGTCGAACAGCGCCTCGCCGTCAAGGGCCTGCTCACCGCCGCGGGGATCGGCTACGAGGAGGGCAAGGAAGGGGCGGAGATCGCCGCCCTCCTGCAGCGGATGAAGGACCTCGCCAGCCGCGCCGGCGGACCGCCGCCGCTCCCGGAGCCGCCCTCGACCGACCATCTCGAGGCGCTGCTCGGGCTCGGCGGCAACGCCCGGTTCAAGGCGGTGGCCGACGAGCACGACCGCCTCGCCGCCGACCTCGGCAGGTGGAAGGCCGCCGCCGAGGAGCGGGAGAGGCGGGAGCTGGAGTGGGATCGCCTCGAGCGCCTGCAGCGCCATGCCGCCGAGCTGCCGGTCAGCGGGAAGCTCGGCCCGGCGATCGCGGCGGTGCTCGAGGGGCGCCTGCTGCTCGCCGACCCGGACCCGATCGCCCCCCTGCTGGCCGAGCTCGTGACCGCTCTGCGCGAGGCCGTCGTCGACCGGGCGCAGCGACTCGCGGAGGCCCAGCGCGAGGCGGTCGGCGAGCTTGAGCGCTGGGACGGGTGGGCGAAGCTGGAGGAGGCCGATCGCCGGGCGATCGTCGAGCAGGCGAAGCTCGTCGCCGCCGAGCCGCCCCGGGCCGGCAACGAGAGGGACCTCCTCGAGCTGCTCGACGCCGACCCGCTGCGCGCCTGGGGCGAGCGGATCGACCTGGTCGCGAGCCGGCGCGAGCAGGCGCGCCAGCGGGCGGCCAAGAAGCTGGAGCCGGAGAGCGTCGCCGTCCCCGTGCCCCATCGCGTGGTCAAGAGCCGGCAGGACCTCGACGACTACGTCGAGGAGCTGCGGGCCAAGGTCGAGCCTCACCTCGACCGCAACCAGACCGTGATCCTCTAGCTCACGTGAGGGTCCTCACCGCCGCACTGCGCAGGCAGCTGGAGACCTCGGTGCTGGCGGCGCGCCGCGCCGGCGAGGTGGCGTCGGCCGCCGCCCTCGAGAGCCTCGGCGTCTTCGCCCCCCGCCGCCCGCCGCACCTCGACGACGAGCAGGCGGCGCTGCGCAACGGGCTGCGGGCCAAGTTCCGCCAGCTGGGGAGGAGCGAGGAGCTGCTCGTCGCCGAGTGCGCCTACGAGCAGTGGCACCGGCTCCTCTTCGCCCGCTTCCTCGCCGAGAACGGGTTGCTGCTGCACCCGCAGTACCAGGCGCCGGTCAGCCTCGCCGACTGTGAGGACCTCGCCGCGGAGCTCGGCGAGCCGGACGGATGGTCGGTGGCCGCCCGCTTCGCGGCCGAGATCCTCCCCGGCATCTTCCGCCTCGACGACCCCTGCGTGCGCCTCCGCTTCGCGCCCGAGGGACGGCAGGCGCTGGAGGAGATCCTCGACGCGGTGCCGGCGGAGACCTTCCTCGCCGGCGACGCGCTCGGCTGGGTCTACCAGTTCTGGCAGCGGGACAAGAAGGACGAGATCAACGACGCCGAGCGCAAGATCGGCGGCGCCGACCTCGGCCCGATCACGCAGCTCTTCACCGAGCACTACATGGTCAGGTTCCTGCTCGAGAACTCCCTCGGCGCCTGGTGGGCGGCGCGGCACCCGCGGAGCCCCCTCCTGGAGACCTTCCGGTACCTCCGCTTCGACGAGGCCGGGGAGCCGGCGGCCGGCGCCTTCGCGAGCTGGCCCGACTCGGTCGCCGAGCTGACGGTGATCGATCCCTGCTGCGGCTCCGGGCACTTCCTGGTCCAGGCCTTCTCGATGCTCTGGAGGATGCGGGCCGAGGAGGAGGGGCTGTCGCCGGTCGAGGCCCAGGACGCGGTGCTGCGCGACAACCTATTCGGGCTCGAGCTCGACCCCCGCTGCGTGCAGATCGCGATGTTCGCGGTGGCGCTGGAGGCGTGGAAGGCCGGCGGCCGCTGGCGCCAGCTGCCGGTTCCGAACATCGCCTGCTCGGGGATCCCGGTGAAGGCGCCCGAGGAGGACTGGAAGGCTCTCGCCGACGGCGACGAACGGCTCGAGAAGGCGCTCGGCCGGCTGCACCTCCTCTTCCGCGAGGCCGACACGCTAGGCAGCCTGATCGACCCGGTCAGGGTCTCCGCCTCGGGGGCCTCGCTCGGGCAGGGGAGCCTGGAGGACGTCGAGTGGGAGGTGGTGGCGCCGCTGGTCGAGCGGGCGGCTCGCAAGGGGGAGACGGGCGACCCGGCGACGGCGGTGATCGGCTCCGACGTCTCCGCTCTCGCCCGGGCCGCCGGCTTCCTGGCCCGCCGCTTCACCCTGGTGGCCACCAACGTCCCCTACCTGGGGATGAACCGCCACGGAGCCGTCCTCGCCGAGACCCTGGCGCGCGAATACCCGAAGGCCAAGGCGGACCTCGCCACCGCCTTCGCCGAGCGGCTGTTCCGGCTCGGCCAGTCCGGTTCCGCGCTCGTGCTTCCCCAGAACTGGCTCTACCTCGCCTCCTATCGCGGCTTTCGCCAGAACCTGCTGGCGAGCCAGCACTTCCGGCTGCTGGCGAAGCTGGGTCCGGGTGCCTTCTCGACCGTCAGCGGCGAGGTGGTGCAGCCGGTGCTGGCGGTGTTCGGAGGGGCGCCGGCGCCTCAGTCGCAGTCGTACTGCCTCGACGTCTCCGCCCGCGACGGCACCGAGGAGAAGGGCGCCGCCCTCGAGGCGGTGGCCGGAAAGGCGGTCCGCCAGGCCGACTTCGGGCGGGTGCCGGGATCGCGGATCGTGCCCGAGTTCCACCTCGACCATCCGCTGCTCGAAGAGAGCGCCCAGGCCTACAGGGGGATCGGCACCGACGACGGGGAACGCTTCCAGCGCTTCTTCTGGGAGCAGCCGCACGCCCCTTCGGTCTGGAGTCCGCTGCACCGCACCTTCTCCAAGAGCGAGCCGGTCCAGGGCCGGACCGGGGTGATCCGCTGGGACGAAGGCGACGGCCCCCTGCAGCGGGAAGCGCGGAAGCTCGGCAACCGGCCGACGCGCGGAAGCGAGGCGTGGGGGAAGCGCGGCGTCGCGATCAACCAGACCGGGAACCTGGCCGCGTCCCTCTACGACGGCGACGTCTTCCAGAGCGGGGTCGCCGCGGTCATCCCCACCGACGAGGAACTGTTGCCGGCGATCTGGGCGTTCTGCAGGTCCCAGGAGTACCGGGACGCGGTCCGCCTCATGGACCCGAAGATCTCGGTCACCAACGCGACCCTGGTCCAGGTTCCGTTCGACGTCGAGCGCTGGCGGCGCGAGGCCGACGCCGCCGAGGTGCTGGAGCCGCCGCGGGACGATCCGACCCAGTGGGTCTTCGACGGCCGGCCCGAGCGGTCCAGGCACCCGTTGCAGGTCGCGGTGGCTCGCCTGGTCGGCTACCGGTGGCCCGAGCAGGACGAGTCCGAGGCGATCGACGGCCTCGCCGACGCCGACGGCATCGTCTGCCTCCCCTCGGTCGCCGGCGAGGCGCCGGCGGCGGAGCGGGTCCAGCAGCTCCTCGCGCGGGCGATGGGGCAAACCTGGTCCCCGGCGAAGGCGAGGGAGCTGCTCGAACGCGCCGGGAGCAGGAAGAAGAGCATCGAGGACTGGCTGCGCGACGAGTTCTTCCGGCAGCACTGCGCCCTGTTCGGCAACCGCCCCTTCGCCTGGCACGTCTGGGACGGAAGGCGCGACGGCTTCGCGGCGCTCGTCGACTACCACCGGCTCGACCGCAAGACGTTGGAGAAGCTCACCTACACCTACCTCGGGCAGGACTGGGTCGAGCGCCAGCGGGCGGCGGCGAACGACGAAGTCGCGGGCGCCGAGGCCCGGCTCGCCGCGGCGCTGGAGCTGCAGGGGAAGCTGCAGCTGATCCTCGACGGCGAGGCTCCCTACGACGTGTACGTCCGCTGGAAGGAGATGCACGAGCAGCCCGTCGGGTGGGACCCCGACCTCAACGACGGCGTCCGGCTCAACGTCCGGCCCTTCGCCGAGGCCGGAGTGCTGCGCTGCCGCTTCAACGTCAGCTGGCGCAAGGACCGCGGCAAGAACCCCGACGGCTCCGAGCGCCTGAACGACCTGCACCTGACCCTGGCCCGGAAGCAGGAGGCGCGGGCGGGGAGGCGGGCCGCGTGAGCGGGACGGTGCTCGAGGAGATCGCCGGCTTGCTGCGCGGCGCCCTGGTCTACGACCCGAACGTGCAGGAGGCCCCCGCCGCCCTGCTCTGGCCAGACGAGCGGATGCGGTGGGCGCCGGTGATCGATCGGCTGGCCGAACGGGCGCCGGTCGTCTCGCTCGGGGACTACGACCCCGCGAACCGGCGCGGCCCCGCCTACTGGATCAGGTGCGTGGTCGCCGGTACGGTCGAGGCCGGTCTCCCGGACGGTCCCCCGGTCGTCTACCTGCCGGGCGTCAGCCGCGGCGCCCTGCGCGCCTCCGACGACTGCCCTCCCGAGCTGGCCCCGATCGCCGAGCTGCAGTACCGCAGCCAGTGGTTCTCGCACCCGAACGGCAAGGACTGGAGCCTGCGCGCGCTCCTGGCCCACGGGGAGCGGGGGCTGGGCCTGCGCATCGCCGACAACGGCGCCACCCGGGAGGCGCTGCAGGTGGCGCTGCGGCGCCTGATGGACGAGCCCGTGGAGCGCCTGCGGAGGCAGTTCGTGGACGCGGGCTACCTCCATCAGCTGGTCGACCCCGATCCCACCCTGAGCCTGCTCGAATGGCTCGACGACCCGGCCGGGTTCCGCGAGCGCGCCGGCGGCGAGGAATGGGACGCCTTCGTCCAGCGCTGCCGGAACGACTTCGAATTCGACCCGGTCGCCGAGGGCGAGGTGAGCGCCGCTCGCCACCTCGGCTCCCGGCGCAGCCCCTGGAGCACCGCCTGGAAGCGGTTCGCGGAAACCCCCGAGCGGTTTCCGGGCGTCCCCGACCGGCTGCGGACCGCCCGCCCCGAAGAGCTGATCGTCGACCCCGAGGTCTGGCCGCAGGACAACGAGAGGGCGGAGGAGAGGCTGCGGAAGGCCCTGGAGGAGCTCCGGGGGCTGGCCCCGGCGGCGGCCAGGGATGCGGTGGCCCGGCTCGAAGCCGAGCACGCGCCCCGTCGCGGCACCGTCTGGGCCGACCTCGACCGGGCCCCCTTGGCGTTCGCGCTGGAGCAGCTCGCCGCGGTGGCCGAGGCGACGAAGCGACCGCTCGAGGCGCCCGGGCTCGAGGCGCTGGTGGCCGAGTACGCGGAGCGCGGCTGGAGGGCGGACGACGCCGCCCTGCGAGCCCTGGCCGCCGCTCCGGCCGACGCCGACAGGAAGGCCGTGGCGTCCGCCCTCGCGGCGGTCTACCGGGAGTGGCTGGACGCCGGCGCGAAGGCGCTCCAGGCGGCGATCGGTCCGTTCGCCGAGAAACGCGACCAGCCGGCGAGGCCTGCGTCCTCAGTCGCTCCCGGGGTGGCGACGGTCTTCGTCGACGGCCTGCGGTTCGACCTCGGCCACCGGCTTCGAGAGGCCCTGGAGGGCGCCGGCCTGGAGGTGGCGGCGTCGAGTGCCCTGACGGCCCTCCCGACCACCACCCAGACGGCCAAGGCGGCCCTGGTGCCGGTGGCGGAGGGGGCGCTGGGCCCGGGAGCCGGGCTCGGCACCGTCAAGTCCTCCACCGGGGCAGAGGCGTCGGCGAAGGTGCTGCGCGCGCTGATGGCCGAGAACGGGGTGCAGGTGCTGACCGCGGGGGAGCTGGGCGATCCCTCCGGATCGGCCTTCGCCGAAGCCGGCGAGCTCGACCGGCGCGGCCACGACGAGGGGCTGCGGCTCGCCGACCGCGTCGACGACGAGATCCGCAGGATCGCCCAGCGCGTGCGCGAGCTGCTGGAGGCGGGGTGGGGTCGCGTCGAGGTCGTCACCGATCATGGCTGGATGCTCGTTCCCGGAGGGATGGAGAAAGTGGCCCTGCCGGCCCAGACGACCCGGCTCAAGAAGGGGCGCTGCGCGAGGCTGAAAGAGGGCGCCGCGGTGGAGGTGCCGACGGTCCCCTGGCACTGGGACCCCGACGTCCGCATCGCCCTGGCGCCCGGCGCCACCTGCTTCGAAGCGAACAAGGAGTACGAGCACGGCGGGGTCAGCCCGCAGGAGTGCGTCGTCCCGCGGCTTACGGTCAGCGCCGGCGCGACCGCGCCCACCGAGGGTCCCGAGCTGACCGGCGTCAAGTGGCTCGGCCTGCACTGCCGGGTCGAGTTCAGCGGGGTCGCGGAGGCGACCGTCGACCTGCGGGGTCTTCCAGCAGATCCGGGCTCCAGCATCGTCGAGGAGGCGAAGGAGGCCTCGGGCGCCGGCAGGGTCTCCCTCCTCGTCCCCGACGAGGAGCACGAGGGAGAGGTCTTCCACCTGGTCCTCGTCACTGCCGACGGCAGGATCGTCGCCCAGCGGGAGACGACGGTGGGGAGGAACCGGTGACCGGGCTCGACCGGCTCGACGAGCTCGCCGCCGAGGCCTTCGAGGGCTTCCTGGTGCGCAAGGACCTGGCGCAGCAGTTCCGCGGCCAGTACCCGGTCCCCACCTACGTCGGCGAGTTCCTCCTCGGCAGGTACTGCGCGACGACCGACCCCGAGGAGATCGCCGAGGGGCTGGCGGTGGTGCAGCGGTCGATGAAGGAGCGCACCGTGCGGGCCGGAGAGGAGGAGCTGTTCAAGTCCCGGGCCCGGGAGAAGGGCCGGGTCAAGGTCATCGACCTGCTCCGCGGCAAGCTCGACGCCAGGTCGGACGCTTACAAGGCGGAGCTGCCCAGCCTGCAGCTGAGCGACGTCCACATCTCGGACGAGCTGGTGAACCGGAACGACCGGATGCTCACCGGCGGCTTCTACGCCGAGGTCACGCTCGAGTACGTCCCCGCCCTCGGCAAGGAGGCGGAGGGCCAGCCGTTCCGGGTGGAGTCGGTGCGGCCGATCCAGATGTCGACCAGGGACGCGCTGGACAAGTTCGTCGCCGGGCGGGAGCGGTTCACCCTCGAGGAGTGGCGATCCCTGCTGCTGCGCAGCGTCGGCTTCGAGCCGGGCAGGTTCACGGCCCGCCAGCAGGACGTCCTGCTGGCGCGGATGGTCCCGTTCGTCGTCGCCAACTACAACGCGGTCGAGATCGGGCCCCGGGGGACCGGCAAGTCCCACCTCTTCCAGCAGGTGTCGCCGTACGCCCACCTCGTCTCCGGCGGCAAGGCGACGATCGCCAACATGTTCGTCAACAACCGGACGGGACGGCGCGGCCTGGTGGCGCAGTACGACGTGATCTGCTTCGACGAGGTCTCCGGCGTGTCCTTCGACACGAAGGAGGGGGTGAACATCCTCAAGGGCTACATGGAGTCCGGGGAGTTCAGCCGCGGCAAAGAGAGCATCCGCGCCGAGGGCGGGATCGTCATGGTCGGGAACTTCGACGTCGACGTGCAGCACGAGCTCCGGCGCGGGCACCTCTTCGCGCCGATGCCGAAGGAGATGAGCGACGACACCGCCTTCCACGACCGGATCCACGCCTACCTCCCCGGCTGGGACGTACCCAAGCTCGACCCCTCCTACTTCACGAGCCACTTCGGCTTCGTCAGCGACTTCATGGCGGAGTGCTGGACGCAGCTCCGCCGCCTCTCGAGGCTCGACGGCGCCCTGGACCGGCTCGAGTGGGGGGAGGAGTTGAGCGGCAGGGACCGGCGCGCGGCGAGCAACACCGTCAACGGCCTGCTGAAGCTGCTCTGGCCGAACCCCGAGATGGAGATCCCGGAGGCGGACCTCGCCTGGGCAGCGGAGCTGGCCCTGGAAATGAGGCGCCGGGTGAAGGAGCAGCAGGCCGCGATCGGCCAGGCAGAGTTCGGGCAGGTGAACCTCAGCTACGCGGTCGACGGCCGCCCGCAGAAGGTCGTCCACTGCGAGGAGACGCTGGACCACCAGCGGGAGAAGGCCGGGGGCGATTCGGTCGCCTCCGGGGGAGGGACGGAGCTGCCGGAGCCCGATCCTGCCGAGATCCGGGAATCGGTCGGAGCAAAAGCGGGCGGCTACGCCGTCGGCGACGTGATCGAGGAGCGGTTCGAGGTCCGCGAGGTGCTGGGGGAAGGCGGCTTCTCGAAGGTCTACCGGGTCTTCGACGAGCTCGAAGGGGCCGAGCGCGCCTTCAAGCTCTTCGACAGCGCCGCGGGTTACGAGGCCGTCCGCCGCGAGATCGGAGCGCTGCGGAAGGTCCGCCATCCCCGCATCGTCGAGGTCTACTGGGCGGCGAAGACGGCCGACGGGCACTGGTATCTGATCACGGAGTACATCGACGGGGTGCCGCTGGCCGAGTACACGACCGGCAACCGCCACCTGCAGGACCGGGAGGCGGTCGACGTCGCCCTCGACGTGCTCGACGCCCTGGTCGCCATCCATCCGGACGCGGCCAGGATCGCCGCCCTGGAGCAGGGGAAGGGGGAGCTGTCCGAGCACGAGTTCGGCGAATGGCAGGAGCTGCAGGGGGCGGGCCTGGTCCACCGCGACGTCAAGCCGCAGAACGTCATCCTCACCCGGGCCGGCGCCAAGCTGCTCGACTTCAACATCGCCTCGCGGGCCGGCGATCCGATCCACACCCAGTCCGGCACCCCTCCCTACCAGCCG
This sequence comes from Solirubrobacterales bacterium, assembly GCA_035273795.1. Classification (GTDB taxonomy): domain Bacteria; phylum Actinomycetota; class Thermoleophilia; order Solirubrobacterales; family 70-9; genus VAYN01. The sequence continues at coordinate 16,802 of DATEOT010000031.1, forward strand.
CCCGACGGCGACTTCGGCCGCTGGGACGTGGCGACGGACCTCTTCGCCGTGGGGGTGATGCTCTACGAATTGCTCTGCGACGGAGAGCACCCGTACCCGCGGTCCCAGCCGGTCGCCAACGCGCAGCCGAGCGATCCGAAGTCGGTGCGACCCGACCTGAACGACGAGCTGGCCGGGTTCCTCCTCAAGAGCTGTGCGCCTGAACGGTCCGCTCGCTTCGCGACGGCGATCGAGATGCAAGCGCGACTTGCAGAGATCAGGGCGGCTCTCTAGCTCGAGATCTTCGTCGAGGACGAGCCTCGCGAAACTAATTAGGTACGGCCGAGGTCTCCCCTGTATGAGCAGGGCTCAGAAACAGACGGTGGCCGTTCTCGCGGTCGCAGCGATCGCGCTGGGGACCATCTTCGTGGCCACCCGCGACAAGGAAGCCGGACACGCTTCCTGCGGGTTGTCGGTGGCTGCACTGGCGATCCTGACCAAGCTCGCTCACTCGGGCGAGTCCCCCCGGGTGATGCTGGCCGAGGCGGGCCTCCCCCTCGCCTGTGGATATTTCGTAAATGCACTGGCGGAGGACCCGAGCCGAGAAGTCGAGGCCCAGGTTGAATTGCCCTCCGGAGATGCCGACGTCGTCGAGCAGGCCGCGGGCCGGTTCGTCGAACCCGCTCCGGCGCCCGTGGAAACGGGCCCGGACGTTTCGGACCTGCTCGAATGCGCTCGCTGGGAAAACGAACTGCTCTACCGCTTCTGCAGCGAAGGCAGGTTGAGCCCGCCCTCCTGAAGCTGTTCGCGCGGCGGGATCGTCTGGGAGCTAGTACCGCGGCGGGGCGCCCGGGTCGCGGACTTCGCGGCGTTCTTCCACAGCCGGAGGCGGGACCTCGCCCGGTGCGACCGGTCGCGTGCGGCGGGACCAGACGATTTCCTGGAAGAGGCCGATCAGGAGGCCGACTGCGCCGGCGACCATGAGGATCACACCGATCGTGTCGATGCTGAGGCCCGAGACGTGGAAGTTGGTCGCGAACTTGAGGATCGCGCCAACCGCGATGAGGAAGATGCCTGCTCCGATAGTCATGGTCGCCGAATACCCCGGGTTTGGATCGACAAACCGCAGCGGTCGCGCCAAACTCAGCGAACGCTGAGTTTGCGCCCCGATAAGGGCTTGAAATCAGCGCTCGCTGAATTCGTCCACCTAGGTCAGATCTACGAGAGACGTCCAGAGGCGGCGCTCGGCGTCGCGCACGCGCGCGGCGCCCTCGCCCACTGCTCGCCACAGCTGCGGCCGCGGCTCCTCGTTCTCGCTCGCCGCTTTGAAGGCCGCGGCCAGCTCGGTCCAGCGCGACGCCGCCTCGGCGGCCAGGGGCGCCTCCTCGCGGCCCGCCTCCGCTAGGAACCTCGAGTACATCAGCCGGAAGCAGCCGCCGCCGGTGCCGCGGCGCTCGATCACTTGGTAGGCGAAGCGCGCGCACCACTGCCAGTCCTCCACCGCCTCCGGCCAGGAGCCCGCCTCCGCCGCCAGCCGCTCCAGCGCCGGCAGCCCGGCGAACTCGCCGAACGGCGGCTCGAGCATCTCGCTCACCGCGCGTTCGATCGCCCGCGGCACCGCCGCCTCCAGCCGCTCGCGGTCGATCGCCGCGCCGACCGTAAACATGTGACCTTCCAGCGGATAGGCGGGGTGACCGCTGTGGCGCGCCCGCGCCAGGTTCTCCAGCCGAGTCTCCTGCAGCTCCTCGAAGGCGGTGTCGGAGAGCTGGGCGACCTCGTCGTCGTATCCCGCCAGCACGACTGCGTGCCCGGGGAAGTGGGCCGAGTTGCCGTAGTGATCCAGGTAATAGATGTCGGTCAGCAGCAGCGCCGGGCTGCCGGCGTCGACCTCGGCCCGCGCCGCCACCCAGGCTGCCTCGCCTTCCTCCTCGGGGAAGGTGCGCAGCTTCAGCGCCGCCCCGGTCAGCTCGCGGAAGCTCTCCTCCAGCCGGGCGGTGCGGCCGTTGAACCAGCGGCTCGGCGAGCCGTCCTCCAGCGCCAGGTAGTAGAAGCCGGCGCCCGCGCCCAGCCCGAAGGCCATCTCCTCGCTGATCTCGACCCCGTGAAAGGCGAGCAGGTTGCGCAGCGCGGTCGAGCCGCAGTGGTGGCCGGGGGTGTGGACGAAGCCGGGGACCTGGGGCATCCGGCGACTATTGTCTCGCGCCGATGCGCGACCTCGACTTGAAGCTGCTGCGCTGGATGCGCACCCACGGGCATTCGCCCGGGGTGGAGGGCGCCGCCGTCGCCCTCGGCAAGGCCGGCAACAATGGCCTCGTCTGGTTGATCCTCGGCGCCTCGCTGGCGCTGATCGACAACGACCGCTGGGAGTCATGGCTGATCTGCGCGTTGCTGGGCCCGCTGGCGATCGGGCTCAACTACGCGATCAAGCTGGCGGTGAAGCGGCCGCGTCCGGTCCTGGAGGGGCTGCCGCCGCTGGGCGGGGCGCCCAGCTCGCTCAGCTTCCCCTCCGCCCACGCGACCTCGTCCTTCGCGGTGGCGACCGCGATGGTCCGGGTCGATCCGGCGATGGCCGGCGCCTTCCTCGTCGCGGTCGCCGTCTCGATCGGCCGCCCATACCTCGGCATGCACTACCCGTCCGACGTCCTCGCCGGCGCCGTCCTCGGCGTCGTCCTGGGCCTGATCGTCCCTCTGCCTTCGTGATAGCCGCCCCCGGACGCGATAGCGGAGGAGGCGGCGGCTGATGAAGGTCGGGATCGTCGGCCTGCCGAACGCCGGCAAGTCCACCCTCTTCAACGCCCTGACCAAGGGCGGCGCCCAGACGGGCGACTACCCGTTCACGACGATCGAGCCGAACGTCGCCGTCGCCCAGGTGCCCGACGAGCGGCTGGAGCGGATCGCCGCCACCGTCAGGAGCTCCGAGCTGGTGCCGGCGAAGATCGACTTCCACGACATCGCCGGCCTCGTCAAAGGCGCCTCGGAGGGGGAGGGGCTCGGCAACCAGTTCCTCGCCTCGATCCGCGAGACCGACGCGATCTGCCACGTCGTCCGCTGCCACACCGAATCCGACGTGCCGCACCCCGATGGCCGGGTCGACCCCCTGGCCGACATCGAGACGATCGAGACCGAGCTGGTCCTCGCCGACTACGAGCAGGTCGAGCGCCGGCTCGGCCGCGTCGGCAAGCAGGCGAAGACGGGCGACAAGGAAGCGGCCGCCGAGCACGGCTGGCTGACCGCGGTGCACGAGGCGCTCGCCGCCGGCCGCCCGGCGCGCTCGGTTCCGGTCCCCGACCTCGCCCCCCTGGCCGCCCAGAACCTGCAGGCGCTGACGACGAAGCCGATCCTCTACGTCGCCAACGTCGACGAGGGCGACGCCGGGGCGCCGGAAGCGGTCGTCTCCCACGCCAACTCGGTCGGCGCCGGGGTGGTCGCGGTCAGCGCCCGGATCGAGGGGGAGCTGGCCGAGCTCGACCCCGCCGAAGCCGAGGAGATGCGCGAGAGCTACGGGGTAGAGGGCTCGGGCCTGGCCCGCCTCGTCCGCGCCGCCTACGACCTGCTGGAGCTGATCACCTTCTTCACCGCGGGCGAGGACAAGGAGGCGGTCGCCCGGCCGCTGCACCGCGGCGCCACCGCGCTGGAAGCGGCGGGGACGATCCACACCGAGATCATGGAAGCGTTCATCAAAGCCGAAGTGATCGGCTGGGAGCAGCTGGTCGAGTGTGGCGGCTACGCGCCGGCGCGGGACAAGGGGCAGTTGCGGATCGAGGGTCGCGACTACCTCGTCCAGGACGGCGACGTGATCACGATCAAGGTCTGAACCCCCAAGTCCGCGGCAGCGGTGGCCGAGACCTGACCGCCCCGCCGATCGGTGCCGCGTCGGGGCGGTAGCTGTCAGGCCTCAGCCACCCTTATGGATGGAGGTGGCCGGATAGGCATGGCCACATCCGCTGATCTGCATACGCATCACCTCCTTCCCTCACCGGAAGCGTCCTTCGCGGCGATGCATTGCTTCCTATTACTTCGATCGGTCTTAGTAAAGGGCTCTAGCTAGCCATTTTCCTGCTCTTTCCGGTCATTTATGCCCTAAGGTGATCGCTGCCGTGACGTCGACTAATCGAAAGGGCCGAGGGATGGCGGGGAGCAAATCAGGGGAGAGAAAACGCAGCGAGACGATCTGCACCGTGCTCAAGCACCCGCTGCGGGTCCGCATTCTCGAAGTCCTCAACGAAGGCCCGCGCAGCCCGAGCCAGTTCGTCGAGGAAGGGCTGATCCCGAAGGAGCACTTCACGACCTACCAGCAGGCGCTCTCGCTCGCCTCCTACCACTTCCGCGAGCTGGAGAAGGAAGGCTGCCTCGAGGTGGTCGAATCGATCCCCCGCCGTGGGGCGGTCGAGCACGTCTACCGCGGGATGGCGCGGATCTACTTGGACGCCGCCGAATTCGAAGCGATGCCGCGAGCCACTCGCCGCCAGCTCTCACGCATCTCCATGCAGGGGCTGATCGCGCGGGCCGACCGGGCGATCAGCTCGGAGACCTTCGACGCGCGGACGAACCGGCACCTCAGCTGGATGCCGATGCAGCTCGACGAGCGGGGCTGGGAGGAAGTGGTCGCCACCCTTGCCGCGACCCTCGGCGAACTGACCCAGATCCGCCACGACGCCAAAGACCGTCTCGCCGCCTCCGGCGAGGAGGTGGTGCCGGCGACGGTGGCGATGCTCGGGTTCGAGTCGCCGCCACCTCCGCCGCTGAAGAAGTAGAGGGATTGGCGCAACCGGCGAGCTAGAGTCCTCCGCATGGAGGAACGGGCGCGGTTCGGCGAGGTGGCCGCCAAGGCCGGGCACTACGAGAGCTTCTACATCAAGGCCTGCCGTCCCGACGGGGGGCAGGGGGTGTGGATCCGCCACACCGTCCACAAGCGGCCGGGAGCCGAGCCGAACGCCTCGATCTGGTTCTGCCTCTTCGATCGCGAAGCGGAGGGTCCGCGGGCGACGAAGGTGACGGTGCCGGTGGCGCAGCTCTCGGCCCCAACCGGTTCATGGATTCGCGTCGCCGACGCCGAGATCGGCCCCGGCCGGGCCGAGGGCTCGGTCGCCACCGATGCCCTCAGCGCCGCCTGGTCGTTCACCTTCACCGGCGACGCCGAGCCCTGCAAGTACCTGCCGGTCGACTGGCTCTACGAGGCGCCGCTGCCGAAGACCAAGTTCCTCGCCCCCTATCCGAACGCCCGCTTCCAGGGCCGGCTGGTGGTCGACGACGAACCGTTCGAGCTCTCCGGCTGGCCGGGGATGATCGGCCACAACTGGGGGAGCGAGCACGCCGAGCGCTGGGTCTGGCTCGAGGGCACCGGCTTCCCCGACGCGCCGAACACCTACTTCGACGCCGGCGCCGCCCGCGTCCGCCTCGGCTCCCGTGTCAGCCCCTGGATCCCGTCCGGGATGCTCGTCCTCGACGGGGTGGCCCACCGCCTCGGTGGCCTCGGCGCGATCCGCTCCGCCGGGATCGACGAGCACCCCAGCGTCTGCAGCTTCGTCCTGCCCGGCAAGGACATCCGCGTCCGCGGCCGCGTCTCGGCCCCCGAGAAGGACTTCGTCGGCTGGGTCTACGCCGACCCCGCGGGCCCCGAGCACAACACCGTCAACTGCTCTGTGGCCGACCTCGAGCTGACCGTCGAGCAGCCCGGCCTGCCGCCGCGCCAGCTCATCCTCCCCGGCGGCGGCGCCTACGAGCTGGGGATGCGAGAGACCCCAGATCAGCAACAAGATCACGGCATCCCGGTCCAGCCGTATCCCGACGGCTGACAGGGACTGGCGGGCGTGGCGCTACTGGTTGATCTACAAATTCCTTTGACCGATTAGGAGGGAACGTGGTAGTCCAGATCTCGACAGCGGCCTTTCTGGCCGAAGCGAGATGAAGGGAACCACATGATTCGCAAGCTGAAGATCATGATCGCGGCTCTCGTAGCTGCTCTTGCGCTGGGTGCGGCGGCGACCGCCACCGCCTCCGCGGCTTATTTCCACTCTGAAGTGGTGCCGACCAAAATCAGCGGAGTAAGCACCTCTGCCCACGTCTTTTCAAACGCCACGGTCAATGTCACCTGCCAGCAGGCATCGTTTCAGGGGGTGATGACCGCCCTTACACACGAAGAACTCACACTCGTCCCGGAATACTCCGGATGCGACATGAAAGTGACCGGAGGGGTCACAACCTTGGGCGCTACCGTGAACCTGAACGGATGCGACTACCGGATCTTCTCCTATGGCAGGCATGAAATCGCATGTCCCCCAGGGAAAGCGATGGAATTCAGCATCGCCGGATGCACCGTCACGGTTGTCCCTCAGACGGACACCGTAGCCAACACCTACACGAACAAAGAAAAACACATCGATGTGGGGTTCGGGCCCGAACTGCTTCTCAAAACCTCGGGTTTCCTATGCGGCACCACCCAAGGCAATGGTTCCTATGCAGGTACCGCCACACTCAGCGGCAAAGCCTGGAACGGCATGCCGGTGAAAATCTGGCACGAATAGACATAGTGGGCGGGGGCTACCGGCTCCCGCCCGAGACGACCTTCTGGAATTTCATCCAGGTGTCGTAGCCGCCGAGGGCCACCGAGAGCTCCGAGCCGGTGACGGTGGAGACGCCGCCGGTGCCGTAGAGCTTCGCGGTGACGATCCGGGGGGAAACGCCGGTCTTGACGATCGCGACCCGTTTCAGCTTCCCTTTCAGGTAGCCGCCGAGGCGGGAGCTGATCTCCGGTCCGGTGAACTCGAGCGTCCATTTGTGCAGCGGGCAGTGGTAGTCGTAGGGGTCGGGGACGCCGATCAGGTAGGGGACGGGGGAGCCGAAGACGTTGACCGCGCTCTCGGTGTGACCGCCGGAGCAGGCCGAGTAGAGGGTCTGGGCGATCTCGCCGCCGTACGTCACGACCTGGCCCTTGGTCGCGTCGACCGCGGCGTTGGTGCGGGCGTACTCGCTTTCCAGCCCCTCGTAGACCTGGCTGCGGGTGTCGGCGTAGAGGTCGAAGCCGTTGCCGCCGACGTCGCCGGTGATCGCGATCGAGCGGACCGCGACCGCGTGCGCCTTCAGCTCCTCCGTCGGCCAGGAGGGCGGCACCTCGTTCGACATCACGCCTTTCGCGTACTGCTCGATCGCCAGCGCGTTGACGACGTTCAGCGAGCCGGCCTCGCTTTCGGTCGGCACCGTCTCCAGCGCCCCCCGGAAGGTCCCCTGGCCGGCGATCGCGATCTTGCCGGCGCCGGCGGCGCGCAGTTTGCCGCCGCAGTTGGCGAGCCGTTTGCCGCCGGAGCTCCGCAGCACCACCGAGCGCCCGTTGCGGTGCGCGTCGTAGCTGCGCCGCGGGTCGAGCCGCTGCCCGCAGGCGCTGGTGGCGCCGCTGAATTCGACGTCGCCGGGGGAGATGTCGAGCAGCACCCGCACGATCCGGGTCTTCTCCAGCCTCCCAAGGCTGGTGCCGGTGTAGTAGTGGCCGAGGATGAAGCGGTAGCCCTTGCCCTCCTTGGCGAAGCCGTAGGCGCCGTAGGCGCTCATCCCGACCCCGTGGCCGAAGCCGCGCCCGTGGACCACCCAGCTGACGGCGGCCGAAGCCGCAACCGGGTAGAGGGAAGACAGGAGGGCTGCCGTCAGGAACAGCAGGGCGATCTTGTTGACGATCTTGGACATCTCTAGGCGAACAGATTCAACGCTGCGGAGTAGCGGCCTGCATCGGCGGGGGCGTACTCTGAACGTGCATCCGATTTCGAGGAGGGACCGATGGCGACGCAGACGGTAGAGGCAACCGACCACAAGCTCCTCGCCGCCGGTGAGTGGCAGGCGACGGGCGAGTGGAGCGAGGTGAAGAGCCCCTACGACGGCAGCGTCGTCGGCCGGGTCGCGCAGGGCGACGAAGCGCTGGTGGAGCGGGCGATCGAGGCCGCGCACGAGGCGTTCGAGGCCGCCGACTTCCCCCAGCACGAGCGCGCCGCGGTCCTCGACCGGGCCGCCCACCTCGTCGCCGAGCGCACCGACGAGCTGGCGGCGACGATCGCAGCCGAGGCGGGCAAGCCGCTGAAGACGGCGACGCTGGAGGCCGAACGCTGCGTCTCCACGCTGACCTTCGCCGCGGTCGAGGCGCGCAAGCTGACCGGCGGCACGGTGCCGATGGAGGCCGCGCCGGCCGGGGCCGGCAAGCTCGGGGTGATGCTGCGCGTCCCCTACGGGGTCGTCGGCGCGATCAGCCCCTTCAACTTCCCGCTCAACCTCGTCGCCCACAAGCTCGGGCCGGCGATCGCCGCCGGCAACGCGATCGTCCTCAAGCCCGCCGGCCAAACCCCGATCTCGGCTCTGAAGCTGGCCGCGATCCTGCTCGAGGCTGGCCTGCCGCAGAACTGGCTCTCGGTCGTGCCGGGACCCGGCTCCAAGGTCGGCAACACGATCGTCGAGCACCCGCTGACCAGGGCGATCACCTTCACCGGCTCCTCGGCGGTCGGTTGGGACATCCGCTCCAAGGTCCCGCACAAGAAGGTCAACCTCGAGCTCGGCTCGAACGCGCCACTGATCGTTGCCGAGGACGGCGACTGGGAGACCGCCGCCGACAAAGCCCAGCTGCACGCCTTCTCCCACGCCGGCCAGAGCTGCATCTCGATCCAGCGGATCCTCGTCCACGAGTCCGTCGCCGACGCCTTCACCGAGCGGCTCGTCGCCAACGTCGAGAAGCTGACCGTCGGCGACCCGCTCGACGAGAGCACCGACGTCGGCCCGCTGATCACCCCCGATGACCGCGACCGGGTCAAGCAGTGGGTAGAGGAGGCGGTCGCCGGTGGGGCCGAGTTGCTGACCGGGGGAGAGCTGGTCGACGAGGGCCGCTGCCTGGCGCCGACCCTGCTGAAGGCGCCGCCGAAAGAGGCGAAGGTCTGGTGCGAGGAGATCTTCGGCCCGGTCGCCACGATCGACACCTTCACCGACTTCGACGAGGCACTTCGTCTCGCCAACGATTCCAAGTTCGGCCTCCAGGCCGGCGTCTTCACCCGCGACATCGGCCGCGGCCTGCAAGCCGGCCGCACGCTCGAGTTCGGCGGCGTCCTCGTCAACGAGGTGCCGACCTTCCGCGCCGACCAGCAGCCCTACGGCGGCGTCAAGGACTCCGGCAACACCCGCGAGGGCCCCGCCTACGCGGTGGTCGAGCTGACCGAGGAGCGCTTCGTCACGCTTCAGGGCTGACCGGCTCGGAGCCGAAGCCGCGGCGTTCCTGCTCGCCCCACTGGGATTCGCCGATCAGGTCGCGGAAGCCGGCGATTCGCCAGAGGTCGTTGAGCTGGCGGTAGCCGAGGTTCTCGATCAGCGAGTAGAGGACCAGCCGCCAGATGTCGCGGCGGCGCTCGTGGCGGCGGAAGGAGAACTCCTCCAGCGCCAGCGCCGAGACCGAGAGCAGCTGGCCGAGCAGGATCGCGACGACGAGGAAGGCGACGAAGATCGCCAGGTTGATCGCGCCGAGGGCGAAGCCGAGCGGCATCACTATGTAGCCGAGCAGGGCGATGATCGGGCCGAGCATCTCGAAGAAGACGAAGTAGGGGAAGCCGATCATCCCGACCGCGCCGTAGCGCGGGTTGAGCAGCATCCGGCGGTGGGTCCAGAGGCTCTCGACCAGGCCCTGCTGCCAGCGCCGCCGTTGCTTCGCCAGCCCCTTCAGCGTCTCCGGCACTTCGGTCCAGCAGACCGGGTCGGCGACGAACTCGATCCGATACTTCTCACCCCGCTCGCGGAAGTAGCGGTGCAGGCGCAGGACCAGCTCCATGTCCTCGCCGATGTGCTCGGTCGACCAGCCGCCGACCGCTTCCACCGCCTCGCGCCGGAAGAGGCCGAAGGCGCCGGAGATGATCAGCAGCGATTGCATCTTGCTCCAGGCGAGCCGGCCGACGAGGAAGGCGCGGAAGTACTCGAGCACCTGGAAAGTGGCGAGGGGGCTGCGCGGCAATCCGACCTGGGTGACCTGGCCATGCTCGACCTCGCAGCCGTTGATGATGCGGACGATGCCGCCGGTGGCGGCCACCAGCTCGGGGTCGTCGAGGAGCGGCTTGGCGATCCGCAGCAGCGCCCCCTCCTCGAGCGTCCCGTCGGAGTCGCAGGCGCAGACATAGGGGTAGCGGGCGACCGACAGCCCCGCGTTCTGCGCGTCGGCCTTGCCGTTGCCGTTCTCCTTGTCGATCACGACCAGCTCGGGATGGCGGGCCGAGAGGAAGGTGCGCCGGATCGGTGCGTGGGCGACGCCTTCCCGCGCCACGGTCGCGGTCTCGACCAGCTCGAACGCTTCCATCAGCCGGGCCAGGGTGTCGTCGGTGGAGCCGTCGTTGATCACGACCACCTCGAACTCCGGATAGCGCAGAGCCAGCACCGAGCGCACGCTCTCGACGATCGAGGCGGACTCGTTGTAGGCGGGCATGAAGATCGAGATCGGCGGCGTCAGCGGCGAGGCGAACGCCTCCTCGACCGCGTGATGGGAGCGCGAGCGCTGGTACTCGGTGATCATCCGCCAGGCCATCGCGGTGAACAGCAGGTAGGTGCCGTTGAGCAGCGCGAAGAAGGCGATCATGAAGATGCCGAAGCCCTCGACGAAGCCCTCGAGGCTCATGAGGCGAGCATCGCTCTCGTCGCGGCCTGGCGCAGGAAGGGGCCGGCCTGGTTGCGCTCGGCGCTCTCGACCAAGCCGCGTGGGTCGAGGGCGACCAGCGCCCGCGAGGCGGCGAGCGCCGGGTCGTAGAGGTCGTCGCGCGCCTGCTCGACCAGGATCGGGACCGCCGCCCGGTCGCCCAGGCCCTCGGCGGCGTAGGCGGCGGCGGTGCGGACGAAGGGGATGCGGTCGCGGAGGGCGTCGCGGACGACGCC
>DATEOT010000032.1:0-2938 GCA_035273795.1 Solirubrobacterales bacterium
CGAAGCGGTCCTCCAGCTCGTCGCGGATCGCCCGCAGCTGGCCCGGCTCGCGAGCGGCGACGACGCGGCGGTGGACGTCGATCTTCGCCGCCTCGAAGGGGACGAAGGTCGCCGGCAGGTAGGCGTCGACCGGGACGTCGAGCCGCACCGGCTCGGGAGCCTCCTCCCCACCTTCGGCCTCCTGCGCCGCGCCGACCGCCTCATCGATCATCTGGCAGTAGAGCTCGAAGCCGACCGCGGCGACGTGGCCCGACTGCTCCTCGCCAAGCAGGTCGCCGGCGCCGCGGATGTCGAGGTCGCGCATCGCGATCTTGAAGCCGGAGCCGAGCTCGGTGTGGTCGGCGAGGGTCGAGAGCCGCGCCGCCGCCTCCTCGGTCAGCGCCTCGGCCGAAGGGTAGAGCAAGTAGGCGAAGGCGCGCTCGCGAGAGCGCCCGACGCGGCCGCGGATCTGGTAGGCCTGGGAGAGCCCGAGCTGGTCGGCGCGCTCGACGATCAGGGTGTTCGCGGTGGGGATGTCGAGCCCGGACTCGATGATCGTCGTCGTCACCAGGACGTCGGCATCGCCGCGCAGGAAGGCCAGCATCGTCTCCTCCAGCGCGTGCTCGTCCATCTGCCCGTGGGCTTCGAGGAAGCGGGCGCCCGGCACCAGCGCCCGCAACCGCTCGGTCGTTTCCGGCAGCGAGTCGATCCGATTGTGGAGGACGAAGGCCTGGCCCTTGCGCTCGAGCTCGCGGTGGATCGCCTTGCCAACCAGGTCCTCGTCGTAGGGGCCGACGTAGGTGCGGACCGGGCGGCGGCCCTCGGGCGGGGTCTCGATCACCGAGATGTCGCGCAGTCCGGCAAGGCTCATCTGCAGGGTGCGGGGGATTGGCGTGGCCGAGAGGGCGAGCACGTCGACCTTCAGCTTGAGCTGCCGCAGCAGCTCCTTCTGCTTGACCCCGAAGCGCTGCTCCTCGTCGACCACCACCAGGCCCAGCTCCTTGGCGCGAACGTCGCGCGAGAGCAACCGGTGGGTGCCGATCAGGACGTCGACCTTGCCGGCCTCGAAGTCCTTGAGGATCGCTTTCACCTCCGCCGGCGGGCGCAGCCGCGAGACCCCCTCGACCCGGAACGGCAGGTCGGCGAGCCGCTCGCGGAAGGTGCCGAAGTGCTGCTGGGCGAGGATCGTCGTCGGCACCAGCACCATCACCTGCTTGCCGTCGGAGGCGGCCTTGACCGCGGCCCGCAGCGCCACCTCGGTCTTGCCGAAGCCGACGTCGCCGCAGACCAGCCGGTCCATCGGCCGTTCCGATTCCATGTCGCCCTTGACCGCCTCGATCGCTTCGATTTGGTCGGCGGTCTCGCGATAAGGGAAGGCGGTCTCCATCGCGATCTGCCACTCGCCGTCGGGCGGGAAGGCGTGGCCCTTGCGGGCGCGGCGCTCGGCGTAGAGGTTGAGCAGTTCGCCAGCGAGGGCACCGGCCGCTTTGCGCGCCCGCGCCTTCATGTTCTGCCAGCGTTTGCCACCCAGCGCCGAGAGCGTCGGCGAGCCGCCGGCGCCGACGTAGCGGCTCAGCTTCGCCAGCTGCTCGGTGGGGACGTAGACCCGGTCCTCGCCCTTGTATTCGAGGTAGAGGTAGTCGCGGGTGACGCCGCCGACGTCGCGCGTCTCGAAGCCGGCGAAACGGGCGACGCCGTGGTCCTCGTGGACGACGTAGTCGCCGACCCGCAGTTCGCTGAAGGCCAGGCGCCCGCGCCCCGCGCCCCGCGCCGGCTCCTCGGTGCGCCGGCGGTGGACCAGACGACGGAAGGGGTAGACGGCGAGTTTCAGCTCCGGGCTGACGAAGCCCTCGCGCAGGCGCGCCTCGGCGAAGGAGAGCCCGGGGTCGGGCGAGACGCGGCCGCCTTCGAGGATGCGGGCGTCGAGGCGGTCGAGCCCGTAGCGGGCGCGATCGGCCTCTCCGCGGCTGTCGAAGGCGACGACGGTGCGGTAACCGGAGCGGATCAGTTTCTCCAGCTCCCCCTCGGCCTCTTTGATGCTGCGGGCCGGGGACTCGGCGCGGGCGGCGCGGAAGGCGTCCTCGTCGTCCTCCCCAGCGCTGGTGAAATGAAGGGCAGCGCGTTCGTCCAGCGGCGCGGCGACGTCGACGTAGAGGTGCTGGGCGTCGTCGGCGTGCATCGCCGTGGTCACGTCCTCCCAGTGGTCGCGCAGCGCCGGCTCGATCTCCTCGGCGCCGACGAGGAGGACCGCGGCGGCGTCCGGGACCAGATCCAGCGGCGCCCGGAAGTGCTCGAGCGGCAGCGCTTCGGCCAGGTTCGGCGACTCGGTCCCCTCCTCTTCGGCAGCCATAGCCGCCAGCTCGGCGAGCTCGCGGTGCTCGGCGTCGAGCTCGGCCGCCGGCGCCAGCTCGACCCGCTCGGCCTCGCCGAGCGAGCGCTGGGTGAAGGTCGAGAACCATCGCATCGACTCGACCTCGTCGCCGAACAGCTCGATCCGCACCGCCCGCTCCTCGGTGGCGGGGAAGACGTCCAGGATGCCGCCGCGGACGGCGAACTGGCCGCGCTCCTCGACCTGCTCGACCCGTTCGTAACCTGCGCCGACGAGATCGCCGGCGGCCGAGTCCAGCGCGATCTCCTCGCCCTTCTCGATCGCGAACCCGGCCGGGCGCAGCGAGGAGTCCGGGACCGCCTCGGCCAGCGCCACCGCCGAGGCGACGACGATCGCGTCGGCTTCGGAGCCGAGCGCGTCGAGCGCGTCGATCCGCAGCCCGACCAGGTGCGGGGGCGGCGAGACGTGCGAGGCGTAACCGGTGCCGCGCGAGGGATAGAAGCGGACCCGCCGCGGTGCCAGGTAGGCGCGGAGGTCGGCGGCGAGGTCGCGGGCGGAGCGGTCGTCGGGGGCGACCAGCAGCGCCGGCCGCTCGGCCAGCCCGCGGTCGTCCTCGAGCAGCGCCGCGAG
>DATEOT010000033.1:0-12794 GCA_035273795.1 Solirubrobacterales bacterium
GAGGAGGGTGCCGGTGTCCCTCGGAGGAATGTTCGGCGATATGCAATCTGGTTCTTGCGCGGCGAAGCCGCGCAGCAGGTTCTCCCCGGAGCGGAAGCGGAGGGGAGGTCAATTCCGGAGAGGGATACCGGCACCCTCTACGAGCAGCGCTGGCTAGGAGTGAGTGAAGTTGGCTGCGCGCAGCGCCGCGTCGCGGTCGTCGTAGGGGCGCCAGCTCAGCACTTTGTGGTCGCGGAGCTCGAAGGCCCAGGCCATCTCGTCCACCCCCGCCAGGCTGTCGTCCTCTTCCCAGTGCCAATGCCGGCGGATCAGCGCCACGGCGCGACCCCCGCCGCCTTCGGTCCCGTCCTCGTAGAGCTGCTCGAGCTCGATCGCCTGCTGCACGCCGCCCGGCGCCCGCGTCGCCCAGACCCGCGCCGCCTCGATCCCCTTGCGCAGCCCCCTGCTCGCGTGCAGCTCCACCTCGGGATCGAGCACGGCGACGAACGCGTCCAGGTCCCGCTCGTTGAAGGCCCGGATGAACTCGCGAACTGGATCGAGACTCAAGGGATCAGGAGACGGGCGCTACGCCCCATGGCACTTCTTGTACTTCTTGCCGCTGCCACACCAGCAGGGGTCGTTGCGGCCGATGTTCTCTTTCTCGTCCTTGACCACGGTCTCGACGACCTCGCCGTTGCCGGGGCTGCCGGCATCCGCCGCCGCGACGTCGGAGGCGGTGGCGCCAGCCGTGGCGGCCACCTGTTGCAGGGCCGAAGGCTGGTTCTCGAGCGTGCCGCCTGAGTAGGCGAGCGTCGTCGTCTCGCCGTCGCCGTTGGTGGCCGCTGCTGCCCCCGACTGGTCGGGCTGGACTTCGATTTCGGCGCGGAAGACCAGTTTCGAGAACTCGTCCCAGATCGAGTTCATCAGCTCTTCGAACATCGAGTAGCCCTCGTTTTTATAGGCGACGAGGGGGTCGATCTGGGCGAAGCCGCGCAGGTGGATGCCTTCGCGCAGGTAGTCCATGTCGAAGAGGTGTTCGCGCCAGCGGTTGTCGATCACCTGCAGCAGGATCGAGCGCTCCAGGTAGCGCATCATCTCCTCGCCGAGCTGTTCCTCGCGCTCGTCGTAGGCGTTCATCGCGTCGTCGTCGAGAGCCTCTTTCAGCTGGTCCCTGTCGACGGTCTCCGGCGCCAGGCTCCCGACCTCGATCGAGACCGGCCAGATCTGACGCAGCTGCGTCTCCAGCTCCTCCAAGTCCCATTCCTCGAGCAGCTCCCCGGCGGTGTACTCGTCGACGAGCCGCTCGATCACGCCCTCCACTTCGTCGCGGGCGTTCTCGGAGATGTCGCGCCCTTCGAGGATCTCGCGGCGGTACTTGTAGATCACCCGCCGCTGCTCGTTCATCACATCGTCGTACTCGAGGACGCGTTTGCGGATCAGGAAGTTCTGCTCCTCGACCTTCTTCTGGGCATTCTCGACGGTTTTCGTCAGCATTTTCGCTTCCAGCGGGACTTCGGTCCCGTCGTCGTCGGTCGGCCCGAGTTTGTCGAGGATGTTGTAGATCCGGTCGCCGGCGAAGAGACGGATCACGTCGTCTTCGGCGGAGAGGAAGAAGCGGGACTCGCCCGGATCTCCCTGGCGGCCGGAGCGACCGCGCAGCTGGTTGTCGATCCGCCGCGACTCGTGGCGCTCGGTACCGCAGATGTAGAGACCGCCGAGCTCGCGCACTTCTTCCGCCTCGGCCTTGCAGACAGGCTCGAGCTCGGCCGTCTTCTCGGCCAGTGCCTCCTCGTAGCCCTCGCTCTCGTGAGTGATCCCCTGCTTTTTCAGCTCGGCGATCGCCAGGTGCTCGGGGTCGCCGCCGAGCTTGATGTCGACGCCACGGCCGGCCATGTTGGTCGCGATCATCACCGCGCCCTTGCGCCCTGCCTGGGCGATCAGCTCGCCCTCTCGTTCGGCGTGCTCGGGCTTCGCGTTGAGAACCGAATGCTTGATCCCCTGCCGCTTGAGGGCGTCGGAGATCATCTCCGAGACCTCGACCGTCGTCGTTCCGACGAGGACCGGCTGGCCCTTCTCGTGGCGGCTGACGATTTCGTCCAGAACGGCTTGCCACTTGCCGTCCTTGGTCTTGAAGATCTGGTCGTTCTGGTCGAGCCGAACCATGTCCTTGTTGGTCGGGATCTCGACCACCGGGACTTTGTAGATCTTCATGAACTCGGTCGCCTCGGTGAGGGCGGTGCCGGTCATCCCGGAGAGCTTGTCGTAGAGCCGGAAGTAGTTCTGGAGGGTGATCGTCGCCAGGGTCTGGTTCTCCTCGCGAATCGCCACCCCCTCCTTCGCCTCGACCGCCTGGTGCAGGCCCTCCGACCAGCGGCGCCCCTCGAGGATGCGGCCGGTGAACTCGTCGATGATCATCACCTCGCCGTCGATCACCGCGTAGTCGTCGTCCTTCTTGTAGAGCGACTCGGCCTTCAGTGCCTGGCTGAGATGGTTGACGAGGCTGCCGTGCTCGCCGAGGTAGAGGTTGTCGACGCCGATGAACTCCTCGGCTTTCTTCACGCCCTGCTCGGTCGGCGCCACCGTCTTGTGCTTCTCGTCGTACTCGTAGTCGTAGTCGACTTCGGAGGTGTCCTTCGATTCGCCGAGGGACTTCAGTTTCTGTTTCGCCGGCACGCCGACCATGTTCTTGGCCAAGCGGGCGAAGGTGTAATAGATCTGGGCGGCCTGTTCGGGAGCGCCGGAGATGATCAGCGGCGTCCGCGCCTCGTCGATGAGGATGTTGTCGACCTCGTCCACGATCGCGAAGTTGTGGTCGCGCTGGACGCAGTGCTCGAGCGCGTCGGCCATGTTGTCGCGGAGGTAGTCGAAGCCGAACTCCGAGTTGGTCCCGTAGGTGACGTCGAGCCCGTACTTGCGCTGCCTGGTGGCATGGTCGTCCCCGTCCTGGAGGGCGTCGTAGGTGACCCCGAGGGCGTCGTAGATCGGCCCCATCCATTCGGAGTCGCGGCGGGCCAGGTAGTCGTTGACGGTGACCACGTGGACGCTGTTGCCGGCGAGCGTGTTGAGGAAGACGGCCAGCGTCGCGGTCAGGGTCTTTCCCTCGCCGGTTTTCATCTCGGCGATCGCGCCGTCGTGGAGGACCATGCCGCCGATCAGCTGGACGTCGTAATGACGCTGGCCGGTGCTCCGCCGGGATGCCTCGCGGGTCAGCGCGAAGGCATGAGGCAACAGGTCCTCGAGCGACTCCCCGTTGCGGGCGCGCTCGCGGAGGGAGTCCGCTTCCTCGCGAATCTCCTCATCGGAGAGTGCTTCCATCTCCGGCTCGAAGCGGTTGATTGCGGCGACGCGCTTCTGGTAGGCCTTGAACTTCCTTCCCTCTCCCGCGCGCAGCGCCTTCGTTACGAGGTCCATCGCTGGCATTGGTCAAGAGTAGCGGTGCACGGGTGGCCATCGACCTGCGCTTGGAAATTGCCCCTTGCCTCTACTCACTTTCGGGTCTACGATCGTGCCAGAACCCACAAGGAGGCACTCATGCGGATTGATATTCGGGGCCGAAACGTCGAGATGACGGACGAGCTGCGTGAGATGGTGCGGAAGCGCTTCCAGCGGCTGGGACGCCAGGTCTCACCGCTCGCGACCTTGCACGTGGTGCTCTCGGAGGAGCGCAACCCGCGGGTCGCCGACAGCCAGGTGGCGGAGGCGACGCTCCACCTGAAGGGAGTGACGCTGCATGCCCGGGACGCTTCTCCCGGGATGAGCCATTCGATACACGAGCTGGCCGAGGACATGAACAGGCAGGTGAAGAAGCATCGAGAGCTGCGTCGCAAGCGCCGCCGCACGCGGCGGCTTGTGGACCAGATGCGGGGACGCCCGGCCGAGGCACGGCCGTAGGGCCGCGGAAGGCACTAAAGGCGCCGAGCAAAGGTCACCGCAACCACACGGGACGCCCCCACGGCCCGCAGCGCTTTAGCGCAGGCCGTGAGGGTGGACCCGGTGGTGAGCACGTCGTCGACGAGGAGGACGCTGCGAGGTGCGGCTGAGCGCGCGTGGATCCGGGGCGGGTGAGCGATCCGTTCGGCTCGGCGCCGCCCGACCTGACGGCCGCGGCCCCGGCGCTCCAGGCAATTTGAGAGGGGCGCTTCGAGACGTGCCGCCAGAGCGGCGGCCAGCTCGCCGGCGGGGTCGAAGCCGCGGCGGCGAAGACGAGCGTTAGCCGGAGGCACCGGAACGATCGTCCCGCTCAGCATGTGGGCCGGAGCGAGCCATTCGATCCGCTCGGCCATCAGGTCGGCAACCGGAAGCAGGTGCCGGAACTTCAACGCGCCGACCATGTTTCGCGCCACCCCCTCGTACGGAGCCGACGACCAAGCCTTATCCAGCCCGGCCGGCCCACTCCCCAGCAACGGGTCCGCATCCGCCAGCCATCGCGAGCAACGCGTACAGACCACCGCCTCGGGCCGACACGACCGCCCACAAGAAGCACAAAGCGCCGGCACCAGCGCCACCTCGATAGCCCGCAGAATCTCCACCCGCCGAGCCTGCCCAGCAACCCCGCACGTGTGGCGCGCACAAAGCAAATTCTTCGTCCCATCTCTGTCCGGAATTTCGCAACCTCGAGCCGGTAGAGGGTGCGGGTATCCCTCTCCGGAATTGCGCGGCACGCGGCTTCGCCGCTTAGCCGCAATCTGAGAGCGCGGGCTACGCCCGCGCAAGAACCAGATTGCATATCGCCGAACATTCCTCCGAGGGACACCCGCACCCTCTCCAATCGAGCTCAGGCAGACGCCCGAGGACGGCAGCTTCAAAGGAGATGCCGGGACCTCGGCCGTCCTGGAGTACCTGTTGTGGAGGGTCCTGTACCGGCGGTGCTCGATCCTCAGCCGCGAGCGGCGGCGATGGCGCCGATGAGGACCGATCGCGCGGGGATCTCGGCGCCGGGGAGGGCGATGACCTCTTTCAGACGGGCGCCCTCGCCGACCTTGGCTCCTTCGCCGATCACCGCGGGCCCGTCGATGCGGACGTCGTCGCCGATCTCGCAGCCCGGACCCAGCAGGACGGGGCCGACCAGGTCGGGCTCGCCCTCCATCCGCTCGCCGCTGCGGAACCCCTCGACCAGCTCTCCCTCGCGATCGACAGCGACCGCGCCGGTGAGAGCGTCGATGTTGCCCTCCCGCAGCTCCTCGAGGTTGCCGATGTCGTTCCAGTAGGCGTCGATCTCGTGCGAGTAGAAGGGAACGTCGCCCTCCAGCAGGCGCGGGAAGACGTCCATCGCCCAGTCGGCGAAGCCGGGCGGGTCGCCCTCCTTCGCCGCCTTGCTGGTCCCCGGCTCGGGGAAGAAGTCGAAGATCTCCTTGCGGAACATGTAGATGCCGCAGTTGGCGAGGTCGGAGAGCGCTTCGGAAGGGTCCGGCTTCTCCTGGAAGCCCTGGATGCGGCCGTCGGAGCCGACGATCGCGACGCCGAACTGGCTGGTGTCGACGACCCGCTTCATCGCCAGCGTCGCGATCCCGTCGTGGGACTCGTGGAACGTCCGCATCGCCCGCAGGTCGATGTCGGTGAGCGCGTCGCCGGAGATGACGAGGAAGGAGTCGCCGAGGAACTCGGCGGCGTTGCGGACACCGCCCGAAGTCCCCAGCAACTGCTCCTCGCGGCTGTAGCCGAGGGAAACCCCGCTACTGGATCCGTCGCCGAAGTAGTCCTCGATCAGGTCCGGGAACCAGTGCAGGTTGGCGATCGTCTCGGTGAAGCCGTGGCGGGCGAGCAGGCGCAGGATGTGCTCCATCACCGGCTGGTTGAGGACCGGCACCATCGGCTTCGGCATCTCGTAGGTGATCGGCCGCAGCCGCGTCCCCAGCCCCGCCGCCAGCACCATTGCCCTCATCCCGCCATTCCCTCCTTCAGCTTGTCGATCGCCTCGATGCTCTCGGGATCCACTCCCCGCCGGCGGGCGATTTCAAGCGAGACGAGGTCGCCGAGCAGCGTTGCCCAGAGCAGGCGCTCGACCCGGGTCTCGCCCTCGGTCTCGAACCGCAGCACGCTCGCCGCGCCCGGAGCGATCACCTCGGCCGTCAGCTCGAAGCGCCGGCGCTCGCGCGGGTGCTGGTCGCGGTCTTCGAGAAAGACGGCGGACAGCGCCGTGCCGGCGTGCTCCGCCCAGCCGCAGATCTCGTTGTGGTCGGCCTCGGGAAGCTCTGCGTAGAAAGCGGGCAGCTTCGCGTTCTCGTTGATCTGCGTCTTCCAGCGGCGCGCCACCGGAGCGGTGAGATCGCTGCCGTGGACGACGACGGTCGAATCGGCGAGCTGGTCGGCGATCTCGGCCGCCCTGGCCTTGATCGTCAGAGCCTCCCGGTCGAGGAAGGCCGCGGCGCAGTCGATCTCCGTGTGGATCCGCGGCCCCACCCCGGCCAGCGCCGCCACCTCCGCGGCGGTTACGAACATGTAGGCGACGGCGACGCGAGGCTGGTAGATGCCGGGCGGGGCCACCACCGGGACGCCCGCCTCGCGGGCCCCCTCGACCAGGCGCCCGCCGGTACTGAGGACGAAGCGACGGGCACCCAAAGCCTCCGCCGCCTCGAAGCAGGCGAGGGTCTCCTCGGTGTTGCCGGAGTAGCTCGAGCAGAGGACCGTCCACTCCGGGGTCGCCCAGCTGGGCAACTCGTAGCCGCGGATCGAGACCATCGGCCTCGTCAGCCGGTCGCCGAGGGCGGCGGCGGCGAGGTCGGCCCCGATCGCCGAGCCCCCCATTCCGCAGACCATCAGGCCAGCCGATTCGGCGGGCTCCAGTCGGGCGGTTTCGATCCGCCAAAGGGCGTCCCGCAGTTGATCCGGCAGGCCGAGAACGTCGTCGATCATCGCCATCTAGGCCGGCACTCTTTCATCTCGGCCGACGACGGCGTCAAAGAGTTGTGCACCCGGCTCGACTCTTGCCCCCGAGGCGAGGATCGAGCGGTGGACCCGGGCGCCCTCGCCGACGACGCATCCGTCGAGGAGAATCGCTTCGGCGACCTCGGCGCCCGCCTCCACCCGGCAGCGCGGAGAGATGACCGCTCGGGGTCCCACCCGCGCATCCGCCGCGACCGTCGACTGCTCGGCAACGAGCATTCCGGGCGAGCTCGGCTCCACCCGGGTCTCCACCCTTCCTTCGAGGATGTCCCAGCTCGCCTGCAGGTAGCGCTCAGGGGTGCCGATGTCCATCCAGTAGCCGTCGAGCGGCAGCGCAGTGAGGCCGTCGCCGACCAGCCGCGGAAAGACTTCACGCTCGATCGAGACCGCTCGTCCCGCCGGCACCAGGTCAAGGACCGAACGGTCGAGGACGTAGGCGCCGGCGTTGATCTCGCCCGGCACCGCCTCTCCCGTCTTCT
The DNA here is from genome assembly GCA_035273795.1 of Solirubrobacterales bacterium. Taxonomy (GTDB): domain Bacteria; phylum Actinomycetota; class Thermoleophilia; order Solirubrobacterales; family 70-9; genus VAYN01. The sequence continues at coordinate 7,341 of DATEOT010000033.1, forward strand.
CCAGGAACTCCAGCACCCTGTACCGCTCGTCGTAGCGGACCAGCCCGTAGGCGGAGGAATCCTCGACGGGATACAGGGCGATGGTCGCGCGGGCGCCGCGCTCCTCGTGCGCCCGCGCCAGCGCCGAGAGGTCCAGATCGGTGAGGACGTCACCGTTGAGGGCGAGGAAGCGGTCGGCGAGCCGATCGCCCAACGCCTCGGCCGCGAAGCGGATCGCTCCCGCCGTACCCAGCGGCTCCGGCTCGGCGACGTAGGTGATCGAGACCCCCGCCCGCTCCTGCTCTCCGAGCGCCTCGCGAAGGACGTCGGGGAGGAAGCCACAGGCGAGCACGACCTCGGTGACACCGTGGGCGGCGAGCCACTCGATCGCGTAGGCGAGGAACGGCCGGTCGACGAGCGTGACTGCGGGCTTCGGGAGGTCGCTGGTCAGCGGACGCAGGCGGGTGCCCTCGCCGCCGACCAGGACGATCGCCTGCATCTCCTAACGTCCTTGACCAGTAGCAGGCACTAGGAAGCCGGGGCGGGGGTGCTTTGGATCGCTCGCCCTATGCCCTCGTACTCGAAGCCGGCGGAGATCAGCTTCTCCGGGTCGAGGAAGTTACGGCCGTCGACGACCAGCGATCGCGTCATCCGCTCGGCGGCGGCATTCCAGTCGAGCTCGGCGAACTCACGCCACTCGGTGACGAGGACGGCGGCGTCCGCTCCCTCCAGCGCCTCCATCGCCGAGGTCGCCATCTCGACGGACCCCAGCATCCCGGCCGCGCGCTCGGCGGCGACGGGGTCGTAGGCGACGACTTCCGCCCCCTCCCCCTGCAGCCGCGCCGCGAGAACGAGGCTGGAGGCCTCGCGCATGTCGTCGGTGTCGGGCTTGAAGGCGAGCCCTAGCAACGCAACTCGCTTGCCGATCAGCGAGCCAAGGTGCTTCTCGAGCTTGCCGACGACGCGGCGCTTCTGCAGCTCGTTGACCTCGATCACCGCGGTCAACAGCTGGAAGTGGTAGCCGGTGTTGCCGGCAAGCATCTTCAGGGCGCTGACGTCCTTGGGGAAGCAGCTGCCGCCGTAACCGATTCCGGCTCGCAGGAAGGCGGTTCCGATCCGCTCGTCGAGCCCCATCCCCCGCGCGACCTGACCGACGTCGGCACCGACCTCCTCGCAGACGTTTGCGATCTCGTTGATGAAGGAGATCTTGGTCGCCAGAAAGGCGTTGGAGGCGAGCTTGATCATCTCGGCGCTGGCGACGTCGGTGCGGAGGATCTCCCCGCCGAGCGGCTGGTAGAGCCGTTCGACCGCGTCGGCGGCCTCCTCGTCGCCGGGGTCGGCGCCGACCACGACGCGGTCGGGGTTCAGGAAGTCCGCGACCGCGGTCCCCTCCTTGAGGAACTCCGGACAGGAGACGTAGGAGAGGTTGGGCATGTCGCGGCGGATCGACTCGCCGGTGCCGGCGGGCACCGTGCTCTTCATGATCAACACGTGGTCGCCGTCCTCGGGGAGCTCCTGGACCACCGCCCGCACCCGCGAGAGATCGGCATCGCCCGAGTAGGTGGGCGGGGTGTCGACGCAGACGAAAAGCAGGCGCGCACCCGCCAGCAGCTCGTCCATGTCGGTGGTGAAGGTGATCCGCTCGGCGTTGCGGCGCAGCAGGTCCTCCAGGCCGGGCTCGTGGATCGCCACCTCCCCCCGCGAGAGGGAGTCGACCTTCTCCTGGACGATGTCGCGGGCGATGACCCGGTGGCCGAGCTCGGCGAAGCAGGCGGCGGTGACGAGCCCGACCCACCCCACTCCGATGACGCCTACGGGGTCCCTCTGCTCACTCATCCCCTGCTCCTTCCACGCTTCGGCTTCTGCTTCGGAACGAGCACGTCAGCCGAGCGCGCCATTCCGATCATCTGGTCGTTGGTCAAGGTTCGCACGAGGTCGTTCGAGATCCAATAGACGTTGTCACCGCGACGCCAGGCGACCATCTTCACATCTTCGCCGTCGACGTAGATGTCGTACTCGCGCCCGTTGATCTCCTTCGTCAGGCTCGGGTCGTCGAGGATCGGCGGGTCGGACCAGCCGCGGACCCCCTGCACACCGAAGTAATGGGTTCCATCCGACTCTTCCATCACCAGGACCATGCGGTAGGCGAGGTGGCGATCGCCCTCCTCGTCCTTGAGGTTGTAGACGTAGGGGTCGACGACCTTCTCGTAAGGGTTGCTTTCGACGAAGAAGGCGCCTTCGGGCAGGCGCGTCGGGTAGTAGATCGGGAAGTGGCCGCGGGCGCGCCGGGAGGCGATCCTGGCCTCGGCTTCGCCGGCTTCGCGGGACGGGACCAGCCCGTCGCCGCCGGACTTCGAGACGTCGACCTTCGGCTTGTCCTTCTTGCGCTTCTTCTGGCGGTCGGGCTTGTTCGCCTTCTTTTCTTTTTCCTTGCGGGCCCTCGCGGCGGCCGCCCTCGCCTCCTGAACCGTGTCGCCGCCGAGAAATTCCCTGACGGCGCGGTCAACCGCTTCCGGCGTGGTGTAGACGAAGCTGGGACCGAGTTCGGCCGGGAAATCCACCTCGTTGATCGTCGCGTTGCGCGAAGCGGCGACGAGTTTCAGCACTTCCAGCAATTCAGATCCCTTGCTTATGTCGGAGGTCGTGTATTCGGTGAAGACGTCAACCAGGTCTTCTCCGTCGAACACGATGTCCTTGACGGAGATGCGCTGCCGGGCGGCCGAAAGGAAGTCCTGCTGGCGGGCCGAGCGGACGATGTCGGTATCGGTATGGCGGTAGCGGACGTAATCCAGCGCTTTCTTGCCGCACATCAGCTGGTAACCGGGCGTGACGTTGATCTCGGCGTACTGTTCGGACGGCGGGACGCCTTCGTTGGAGTGGTAGTAGCGGCGGTCGACGTCGACGTAGACGCAGCCAAGCGCGTAGACGCCCTGCGCGAAGCCGAGGAAGTCGACGTTGACGATGTGGTTGATCGGCAGCCCCGTCAGTTCCTTGACCACCTGCAGCGTCAGCTTGGTGCCGCCGTAGAAATACGCCTCGTTGAACTTGCCGGTCCCGACGCCGGGAATTTCGACTTTGAGGTCGCGCGGGATCGACATCATCGAGATCAGGTCCTTGTCAGGGTCGAGGCGGACCAGCATCGCGGTGTCCGAGCGGCCCTTGTCTTCGGCGAATTCCGCCCCCGCCCGTTTGTCGGAGCCAATCATCAGGAAGGTCTGGGCGCCGCCGCTCTCGGCGTCGGCGAGGAACCTGTTCAGCTTCTTCTGGAGCTTGTCGTTGCCGGGCTTGATCTTGTCGGCGATGTCATCGAGGTAGAGCAGCGTCGCGCTGGCGGTCGTCGCCGCGGAGACCATCACGATCAGCATCGCGGCCAACACGAAGCGCCACCAGAAGCGCTTCGGCTTCGGCGCCGACTCGCCGTCGCCGCTGGGCGGCGGCTTCTTCGGAGCCCACCCGGGTCCCAGCGGCTCATTCATCGGCAAGCCGGTCCGGGATCGCCTGCAGGAACGACTCCAGTGCCTGGCGGTAGGTCTCCAGCGAGGAGACCGAGACCCACTCCCCCGGCCCGTGGTGACCGGCACCCACCGGGCCGAACTCGACCGCCGGCACCCCCACCCGCAGGAAGGAGACGGCGTCGGAGGCACCGTCGCGCCCAACGCTCATCGGCTCCCCGTCGTGGTGCTCGGTGGTCGACCAGCGCAGCGCCCTCACGTAGGGCGACTCGCGGTCGACCGTGGCGGGGGGTCGGGTCAGCAGGGCCTGCACTTCGATCCCCGATATTTCGCGCACCTGGGCGAGGATCTCCTCCGGATCCTGGTCGGGCAGGTAGCGGATGTCGACGTCGATAACGCATCGGTCAGGCACCTTGTTGAGAGCGTCGCCGCCCACGATCCGCCCGAGGTTGATCGAGGGGCGGTCGAAGAGCTCGGAGCTGTGCCGCGCAAACGGTAGCGACTCGATACTGCGGAAAACGTCGATCGCGTTGAGAACGGCGTTTTCGCCCAGCCAGGGGGTGGCGCCGTGGGCAGCCGTCCCGGTGACCTCCAGCCGCAGGGCGAGAACACCCTTCGCCTCGATTCCGATATGCAGGTCGGTGGGCTCGCCGGTAATCGCGAAGTCGCCGGTGAAGCCGCTGTCGACGAGGTGATCGGAGCCGCGCTCGTTGTCTTCCTCGGACTCCTCGTCGCCGACGATCCCGAGGCGGACACGCACCCGGTCTTGCTCGCGCATCGCCGCGATCACCATCAGCATCGCCGCGATCGCCCCCTTCATGTCATAGGCGCCGCGCCCGTACAGCCGGTCTCCCTCGACCCGCGGCTCGAACTGCTCCGAGAAGCCGGGAACCACGTCCAGGTGCCCGTGCAGCACGACCGTGGGCGCCCCCTCGGGTCCCACCTCTGCCTTGATCACCGGCAACCCCCGCGCTTCGTCCCGCTCAACCGCAATCCCCCGCGCCTCCAGCCAGCCCTCGACGAACCCCGCCGCCTTCGAAATAGCTTCCGGCTCGCAGGTCTCGTAAGAGATCAACCGCTGCGCAAGCACCACCAGCTCATCACTCATCGCCGACCAACCCAATCAGAGGGTGCCGGAGCGAGCTCGAGCGTCCTGCGAAAGCGGCCCCGAGGGAGGGGAGCCGGTACCCCTCCGCAGGGATGTTCGGCGACATGCAATCTGGTCCTTGCGCGAGCGCAGCTCGCGCAGCACGTTCTCCCCGACCGCAGGGAGGGGAGGTCAATTCCGGAGGAGGGGTACCGGCTCCCCTCACGCTCCAGCAATAGAGAGAAACGCCTCCGCCCGGTCGCGGTCCTTCTGCGCCCGCGCGTAGTCGGCGCTCCCCTCCTCGCTCTCCGAGAGCCGCTGCTCGGCGTCGGCGAGCTGCTCTTTCAGGGTGCCGCCGTCGAGGTCGTCCGGCGGGATCGCCTCCTCGAGCAGCAGCCGGGCCCGGTTGTTGTAGACCTGCAGCCAGCCGTGAGCCTGCGCGTAGCGTTTGGTCTCCCCGTCGGAGACGTGGAGGCGAAGCTCGGTCGGCCGCAGCGCCGCAAGCACAGGGGCGTGGTTGGCGAGGATGCCGATTTCGCCGACCTCGGTCCGGGTCGAGACCTGGCGTGCTTCACCGCTCCAGACCTCCCCCTCGGGGGTCAGGACCTCGACGTCGACCATGTGCTCCGCGGCCATCTGGGTCCCCTAGGCCGCTGCGCCCGACTTGGCGTTCTCGGTGACCTGGTCGATGCCGCCCTGCATGTAGAAGGCGCCCTCGGAGAGGTCGTCGTGCTCGCCGTCGAGGATCTCGCGGAAGCCGCGTACGGTCTCGGCAACCGGCACGTACTCGCCGCTGCGGCCGGTGAACTGTTCGGCGACGAAGAACGGCTGCGAGAGGAAGCGCTCGATCTTGCGGGCCCGGGAGACCGTCTGGCGGTCCTCGTCGGAGAGCTCGTCGATGCCGAGGATGGCGATGATGTCCTGGAGCTCCTTGTA
>DATEOT010000034.1:0-17657 GCA_035273795.1 Solirubrobacterales bacterium
TTGCCTACGCCACCCCCTGACCCTCAGGTTGGTCGTCGAACAGGTGCGCGATGCCCTGGGCGGCGAAGGAGAGCGTGAACAGCGCCAGCAGCAGCAGGGCGGCGGCAAGGCCGGCCTCCCTTTCGGCGACGCCGACGAGCAGCACAGCGGTGGCCATCAGCCAAACCCGGCCGAGGCCGCTGCCGGCGACCAAGCCCATCGCCTTCTGGCGGTTGCCGCGGGCCAGCTCCTGCCGCATGCGGCGCTGGGCAAGCACCTGGATTCCTCGCTGCGTGAGCCACGCCCCGGCCGCCACCGCGTACCCGAGCAGCGAAAACCCGCCGAGCAGGAAGACGGCGAGCGCGGCGACTAGCGCGAGAAGGTCAACGTACTTAGGAGGGGACATAAGAAGGAAATAAGCCCGGCGGGAGGCAGTGCGGGCGGACTGGCGACTATATAGAAACGGTCCCGCGAATGGCTTTGTGAAGCCACTTCGTGAGGGTTGCCACTACCGGGGAGGGGGCGATTCGACCGCCTCGAACTCGCCGGTTTCCGGATCCACCGTCGGGAAGGTCCCGGTCTCGAGCTCCTCTTCGACGGCGCGCTCGACCTCCTGGGCCTCCGGCTCGGGGGCACCCACCTGGCGACGGAGGGTGATCAGCTGACGCAGACGGGTCTGCCGCAGCTTGAGGATCTCCAAGACCTCGACGAGGTAGACGCTGGCGGCGAGGGCGAGGACGCCGAATAAGGCGATCACGGCGCTCCAGAGCGGATCGAAATTACCGTGGTCGTCGCTGTAGGGAACGAAGCGCAACGCCAAGGCCAAAAGCGCCATGACGACGGTCCAGCCATAGAGGTAGAGCAGGGTACGGCGCTGCGAGAAGCCGATGTCGGCCATCCGGTGGTGGAAGTGCCAGCGGTCGGCTTTGTAGATCGGGCGGCGGTATTTGAGCCGCTTGGCGACCACGAAGCCGGTGTCGAGGATCGGCACCGCGAGGATGATCAACGGCAGGAAGAGGGCGACCACCGCATTGGTCTTCAGCGCCCCCTGCACGGCCACCGCCCCCAGCAGGTAACCGAGCAGGTTGGAGCCGCTGTCGCCCATGAAGGTCTTCGCCGGCGGGAACCCGTCGCGGAGGAACCCGAGGGCGGCACCGGCGGTGAGGGCGGCGAGAACCCCGGCGGCGGTGCGGTCCAGGGAGAGGGCGATCGTCGCCAGGGTGACCCCGGAGATCACGGCAACGCCCGCCGCCAGCCCGTCGACGCCGTCGATCAGGTTGATCACGTTGATCACGGCGACGATCGCGATCACGGTGCCGACGTCGCCGAGATGGACCACCCCCCCACCCGGGAGGGTGAGGAGATCGACGGTTCCGGGGGTCAGTCGGCCGAAGAAGGGGAAGGTGAAGTCGTCGACGGTGACCCCGGCCGAGACCGGGATCACCACCGCCACCGTCTGACCGAGCAGCTTCACCGCAGCGGGGAGGTCGAAGATGTCGTCGAGCAGGCCTACCCAGACGATCGCCACGGCGCCGAACAGGATCGCGTGGCTTTCGGTGTCGTTGGGGAGCCAGACCAGGCCCGCGACGAGGGCGCCGCCGAGGATCGCCAAGCCACCGAGCTTCGGCGTCGGAGCGACGTGCAGCGAGCGCTCGTTGGGGTAGTCGATCGCGCCCACGCGCACCGCCAGCCACCTCGTCAGCGGCACCAGGAGCAGGGTGAGGAGGGCGGCGACCAGGAAGGCGAGCAGCGCGTCCGTGTCAGTTGGCATAGCGATCGAACCAGAGAGTAAGCGCCATCAACCCCCAGATCTGCCGGCTGAGGTCCTCCTGGCCGGAGACGTGCCGGTCGAGGATCGGGGTCACCGCGGCTGGCTCGAGCAGGCCCTGGCGCCCCAGCGCGCCCGGCGCCAGCACCTCGCGCGCGAAGGGCTCCAGCGGCCCTCGCAACCAGGCGGCGAGCGGAATCGAGAACCCCTGCTTGCGCCCGTGGACGATCTCCTTCGGCAGCAACGGCTCCAGCGCCCGGCGCAGCAGGCGCTTCTTGGCGAGGCCGCGGACTTTGTGGCGGGTCGGCAGCGAGAAGGCGAACTCGGCCACCTTCGGGTCGAGGAAGGGGACCCGCAGCTCCAGCGAGTGGGCCATGCTGAGGCGGTCGGTCTTGGTCAGCAGGTCGTCGACGAGGTAGATGCCGAGGTCGACGTCCTGCATCCGCGCCAGCGGCTCGGCCCCGGCGGTTTCGGCGTAGCGCGCGCGGTAGAGGTCGACCGGGTCCCAGCTCGATCCCCTGGCGCCAGCGAGCTCCGCGCGCGCCTGCGAGGAGAAGATCTCCTTCCAGGCGTGGTGGCGCTCCAGCGGCGGCAGAGCCGCGGCGCGGGCGAAGCGCTTGGCTTTGTAGTCGAAGCCGACCCGCTCGGTGCGGCTCGGGAGCGCCTCGGCCAGGGGCCTGGCAAGAGGAGCGAGGCGCCCGACGCGGCGGGCGAGGAGATCGGCGACGTAGGTGTAGTAGCCGCCGAAGAGCTCGTCGCCGCCCTCTCCGGAAAGGGCGACCTTGACGTGGCCCGCGGCGAGCTCGGAGACGAGATAGGTGGGGAGTGCCGAGGAGTCGCCGAAGGGCTCGTCGAAGGCCTCGACCAGCTTCGGCAGCAGCTCGACCGCGTCGGGGCGGACGACGAGCTCGCGGTGGTCGGTGCCGTAGCGCTGGGCGACCAGCCGTGCCCGAGAAAGCTCGTCGAAGCCGGCCTCCTCGAAGCCGATCGAGAACGTCCGCAGAGGTTCCCCGGAGTGGGCGCTGGCGAGGGCGGCGAGACCACCGGAGTCGACGCCCCCGGAGAGCAGCACCCCGACCGGTACGTCGGCGACGAGATGGGCGCGGACGCTGTCGTCGAGCACTTCGCGCAGCTCGGCCGCGAGCTCGTCCGCCGACCCCCCTCGCAGCGCTTCGCCCGGCACCGGCCCGGGGCGTGCGTAGCGGCGCTGCTGGACCTCTCCCCCCTCCCACGTCAGCAGGTGACCCGGGGGCAGCTTGCGCGCCTCGGCGAAGATCGTCAGCGGCGCCGGGATCGAGTTGAAGGCGAGGTAGGCGGAGACCGCTTTCGGGTCGATCTCGCGCGAGAAGCCGGGCTGCTCGAGCATCGCCTTCAGCTCCGAGGCAAACGAGATGCCCCCGTCGGCCACCCGGTAGTAGAGGGGCTTGATCCCGAAGCGGTCGCGGGCCAGCAATAGACGCCGGCGGCGCTTGTCCCAGAGCGCGATCGCGAACATCCCCCGCAGCCGCTCGACGAACGCGTCCCCGTGCTCCTCGTAGAGGTGGACGAGGACCTCGGTGTCGCAGTCGGTGGCGAAGCGGTGGCCGCGGCCCTCGAGCTCGCGCTTCAGCTCTCGGTAGTTGTAGATCTCCCCGTTCTGGACGACGACGGCTGAGCCGTCCTCGCTGGCGATCGGCTGGTGGCCATGAGCGAGGTCGATGATCGAGAGTCGCCGCGCCGCCAGCGCCACCGGCCCCTCGTGGAACAGCCCGTCCTCGTCGGGCCCCCGATGGACGAGCCGGCCGCACATCCGGCTCACGGACTCGAGGTCGGGGCCCCGCTCTTGATCACTGGCGACGACGCCGCAGATGCCGCACATGGGCGGCAGTCTCGCAGCCGCACCCTACGGCTCAGGCGGTGGGGTGATAGCCGGGCCGCGGCCGAGGACCTTGTTGACGGTCGCCAGCAGCACCTGGACATAGAGCGAGACGGAGCGGTCGGCGATGTACTCCATGTCGTGGGCGAGCTTGTCGGCCCAGGTCTCCTCGCGGGTGATCCGCGTCTGGGCGAAGCCGGTGACCCCCGGGCGGACGACGAGGCGCTGCCAGTACTGGGGGATCTCGCGGCACAGCTGGGCGTAGAAGGTCGGGCGGATCGGGCGCGGGCCGACCACGGACATGTCGCCGCGGAGGACGTTCCAAAGCTGCGGCACCTCGTCGAGGTGAGTCTTGCGCAGGATGCCGCCGATCCGGGTCCGCTCTTCCTCGGTGCGACGGGTCAACTCCTCGCCGTAATAGGGCCCGAGGCGCGTCTCGGCGTCCGGCTTCAGGGTCCGGAACTTGTACATCCAGAAGAGGTGGCCGGCCTTGCCGACACGGGCGCCGCGATAGAAGACCGGACGGCCCGAGTCGAGCGCGATCGTCAGCGCGATCAGGGCCAGCAGCGGCGAGAGGACGAGCAGGATCGAGGCGGAGATGAGGATGTCGAGCCCGCGCAGGATCGGGTCGATCGGTCGCGGGTCGCCTTCGGCCGCGGGCGCGACGAGTTCTTCGAGGCCGGGCTCGGCCTCGGTCAGCTCGCTCAGGAAGGCGTTACGGGATGGGGATCTTCGCGCAATGGTGAGGCTCCGACGGTACCGAGAATGGTCTCGACCAGAAAGGACGGATCGCGACGCGTCGCGGTTGCCTCCGCCGTCCGCTTGCGCAGCTCCACCGCGCGGGGGTCGGTCAGCGGACGCATCCGGCCGGACCGGATCAGCGCTTCGTCGACGCCGCCGAGACGGCCGCCGTAGGTGGTGTAGACGGGAGTGCCGAGGGCCGCGGCCTCGCGGTTCATCGTCCCCCCGGCGGAGACGACGAGGTCGGCGAGCGCGATCAGGCTCTGCGCCTCCACCGCCCCGGGTGGCACGATCACCGACGGGAGCCGCAGCCCCTCGATGAACTCCCGCTGCTCCTGGGTGCGGGGCAGAACCACCGCCTGCACCTCGCCGTCGCGGCCGAGCCGATCCAGCACCTTCGGGAAGAGCGGGTTCGACTTGCGGTGGTAGAGCGAGACGTCGGGCGGCGGGCGAACGATCACGACCACCCGCTCCTCGTCAACGCCCAGCCGCCGTAGCGCCTCGGCATCGGGCTCGAACTCGTAGAGGTAGTACTCCTCCTTGAGCCCGGGGTAGGGGAAGTACTTGTCGGCGGTAACGCCGAAGCGGCGCAGGCGCTCGAGCGGCACCGAGTCCGGGAACATCACCCGCCTGGCGAGGCGGCAGCCGATCCGGTGCTGGGTCACGGCGAACTCGTAGTCGTGCATGTTCGCCTCGGGCACGCCGAGCGCCTTGGCGGCCAGCGCCAGGTCATTGGAGCCGTGGGCGAGGGCGAGATCGAAGTGGCGGCCGCGGCCGAACCTCAGCATCCCGCTGGTGCGGCCGGCGAGGCTTGCGGCCTTGCGCAGGCGGGAGGCACCGCCGTGGCGACCGATCGGGGTGTGCCCCATCCCGTGCAGCTCGAGCAACTGCTGGGTCTGAGCGTAGTCGCGGGAAGTTATCTCGACCTCGTGACCTTCCCCCCGTAGCCGCTCGATGATCGGGCGCAGCACGAGCACGTGCGCCGGGGCGCTCATGTCGACCCAGACCTTCAAAGGGCTTAAACGGTCGCCGCGAGCTCGGCGTAGAGCGGGAAGCGATCCATCAGCGCGCCAGTGCGAGAGCGGAGCTCCTGCTTCGATGGCTCGAAGTCAGGCCCGAGCGCGGTGGCGATCACGTCGGCCACCTCCCGCAGCTCCTCCTCCCCCATGCCGCGCGTGGTCAACGCCGGGGTGCCGATCCGCAGGCCCGAGGGGTTCATCGGCGGCCGCGGGTCGAAAGGAATCGCGTTGCGGTTGACGGTGATCCCGACCTCGTCGAGGCGGTCCTCCCCGGCTTGGCCGTCGAGACCGGTCGGGGTGAGGTCGACGAGTACGAGGTGGACGTCGGTGCCGCCGGTGATGACCGGTACTCCGCCTGCTTCCAACCCGGCCGCCAGCGCCCGCGCGTTGGCGATGGTCTGCCGCTGTCGCTGGGCGAACTGCTCACTCGAGGCGATCTGGAGAGCCACCGCCTTGGCCGCGATCGTGTGCATCAGGGGCCCGCCCTGCTGGCCGGGGAAGATCGCTTTGTCGATCGCTTTCGCGTGCTCCTCGCGGCAGAGGATCATGCCGCTGCGGGGGCCAGCGAGAGTCTTGTGGATCGTCGTCGTCACCACGTCGGCATGCTCGACCGGGTTCGGATGCTCACCGGCGGCGACGAGGCCCGCGAAGTGAGCCATGTCGACCATCAGCTTCGCGCCGACGGAGTCGGCGATCTCCCGGAACGCGGCGAAGTCGAGCTGGCGCGGGTAGGCCGACCAACCGGCGACGATCAGCGCCGGCTTGTGCTCCTGCGCCAGGCGCTCGACCTCCTCCATGTCGACCAGGAGGTCCTCGCGGCTGACGTGGTAGGGCACGGGGTTGTAGAGCTTGCCGCTGACGTTGATCTTCATCCCGTGGCTGAGGTGGCCGCCGTGGTCGAGGGCGAGGCCGAGGAAGGTGTCGCCGGGTTCGAGCAGCGCCATGTAAACGGCGTTGTTGGCCTGAGCGCCGGCGTGCGGCTGGACGTTCGCGTGCTCGGCGCCGAAGAGGCTCTCGGCGCGGTCGATCGCCAGCTGCTCGGCGACGTCGACCTCCTCGCAGCCGCCGTAGTAGCGGCGGCCGGGGTAGCCCTCGGCGTACTTGTTGGTCAGGACCGAGCCGACCGCCTCCAGCACCGCCTGCGGCACGAAGTTCTCCGAAGCGATCATCTCCAGCGTCCGCTGCTGGCGCCTCAGCTCGGCGTCCAGGACCGCGGCGATCTCGGGGTCGACCTCGGCCAGCGACGCGTTTTGGAAGTTTTCGGGAAGCTCGGCGATGGTCGGGCGACCATAGCAACGGGTCTGGATAATCTGGCGCCCGTGAGAGCTCGCCACCTCCTCGCTCCACTGGCGCTCGTGCTGATTTTGGCACTGTCCGCGGCCGCTCCGGCAGCGGTCGAGAACCCTTGCATGGGACCGGAATCGCGCACCCTCCTCTGTCCGAACCTGAAGATCGCACCGCCCAGCGAGCTCTACGTGCAGGTCGCCGGGCCACAGGTGCGGCTGCGGGCAACCAGCGACGTCCAGAGCCGCGGCCTCGGCCCGATGGAGCTGCGCGGCCGCCGTGACGGACCGCGCAGCATGAAGACCAACCAGCGCATCTATAGGAAAAACGGCGGGCACATCACCCTCCCGACCGAGGCGAAGCTGCGCTTCACCTACGTCGGCACCTACTTCGGCGGTTCCTACTGGAAGGTTCACCAACTGGCGACCTTCGAGCTGATCCGGGTCCTCCCGGACGACTCGCTCGGCGAGATCGTCCGAACCAGCCCCAAGCTCAACTACTGCCTGCGGGACCTGGAGCTCACCCGCGCCGGCCGTCGCGCGCCGGCGGGCCGGGTCTACCCGGGCTGCAACCAGGATCCTGCCCGCCAGCGGGTCAAGCTCGGCACCTCGGTCGGCTGGTCGGACGTCTACCCCGCCGCCTACCACCAGCAGTGGATCGACGTCGCCGGCCTACGGGGCTGCTTCGTCTACCGGATGATCGTCGACCCGGGGGGGCACCTCTTCGAGTCGAACGAGAACGACAACCGGTCCCAGATCCGCCTCCGCCTGCCATATCGCGGCGCGCCCGGCTGTTAGAGCCGCGCTTCGGCGACGCCTCAGCCGAGACCGACCGAGGCGAGCGCGCTCGCCAGGTCCCCTGGCGAGAGGGCGCCGTCGCGCAGGACCCGCCAGGACCCGTCCTCGTCGATCGAGGTGATGTCGACCACGGTCGAAGGCAGGCCGGGCAGCTCGCCACCGTCGATCGCCAAGTCGACCCTGTCGAGGATCGGATCGGGAACGCGGTCGAAGCGAGCCGGCGGCGGCTCGCCGCTGAGGTTGGCCGAGGTCTGGAAGATCGGAGACATCGTCCCGGCCAGCGGACCGCCGATCAGGCGGATGCCCAGCCGTTCGGGATCCTGGCGGCAGGCAAGCGGATAGCGTCGTTGCGGGTTGGCGACGACGAGGGTCACCGGCCCCGGCAGGAGGGCGCTGACCGCGGCTTTGGTCCGCGGCCCGAACCCGGAGAGGATCTCCCGGATCGCCAGCGGCGAGAAGTACATGACCGCGGAGGGTTTGCCGTCGTCCCTGCCCTTGAGCCGGTGAATCCTGGCGATCGCCGCTGAGTCCAGCGGGTCGCAGGCGAGCCCGTAGAGACCGTCGGAGGGAAAGACGGCCACGCCGCCGCCGGAGACGCAACGTTCCAGCGCCTTGCGGGCGCGCTGCGCTTCGCCTCGCTGAAGCCGAATCAACTCGCTCACGTCGGTTCCCTACCCGCGTCCGGCGACGACGCGCTCGATCCCCGCCAGATCGCGCCGCGCCTCGATCCCACCGAACCCGGCCTCGCGCATCAGCTCCGCCACCGCCGGCGCCTGCCCCTCCCCCACCTCGACAGCGAGTGCGGTTGAGCTTCGTCCCGGATAGCGGGTCAAAGCTCGACCACACTCGGGGAGAAAAAAACGGTAGGCGTCGAGGCCGGCGGGGCCGGCGAGTAGCGCCTCACGGGGCTCCCACTGCGTGACCTCGGGCTGGAGGGACGGCCAGTCCCGCTCGGCCACGTAAGGGAGGTTGGCGAGGACGAGGTCGAAGACTTCGCCCTCAGGCAGCGTGCCCGCGAGGAAGCGGACGCGCTCGCTCAGGCCCAGGCGCTCGGCGTTTGCCCGTGCCACCTCGAGCGCCGCGGGCGAGGTGTCGGTGGCGGTAACCGTGCAGCCCGGCAGCTCGTCGGCGACGGCGAGGGCGATCGCGCCGGAGCCGGTACCGACGTCCAGCACGCTCCTCGGCTCGGTTTCCAGCGCCAGCTCGACCAGCAGCTCGGTCTCCGGGCGCGGGATCAACACCCGCCGGTCCACCGCCAGCTCCAGGTTGCGGAAGCCTTTGCGGCCGAGGATGTAGGCGACCGGCTCGCGCCGCAGGCGCCGCCGCACCAGCTCGCCGAACCGCCTTCCCCCGGCCGGCGGCACCTCAGCGGCCCGATCGGCCGCCAATGCCGCTCGGGTCCACCCGGTCGCCTCTGCCAACAGCAGTTCGGCATCGAATCGTGGGTCTTCGACTCCCGCGGCACGCAAGGCGTCGATCGCGGAGCCCAACGCTTCCCGTGCCGCTACCCCGACCATCGTCGTCACCACGTCAGGCGGTCGAGGCCGCGGCCTCGAGCTTCTGGCGCTTCTCCTCCGCCGCAAGTGCGTCGGTGAACTCGCCCAGCTCTCCCGCCAGCACGCCCTCGAGGTTGTGCGAGGTGTGCTTGATCCGATGGTCGGTGACCCGGCCCTGCGGGAAGTTGTAGGTGCGGATCTTCTCCGAGCGCTCGCCGCTGCCGACCTGGGCCTTGCGCTCGGAGGCGACCTTCGCCTGCTGCTCGGCCATCTCGCGCTCGTAGAGCCGGGCCCGCAGGACCCGCATCGCCCGCTCCTTGTTCTGGAGCTGGGACTTCTCGTCCTGCATCGAGACGACCACCCCGGTCGGTTTGTGGGTGATCCGCACCGCCGAGTCGGTGGTGTTGACCGACTGGCCGCCTGGGCCGGAGGAGCGGTAGACGTCGATCTGGAGGTCGTTCTGGTCGATTTCGACCTCGACCTCCTCGGCCTCCGGCAGAACCGCGATGGTCGCGGTCGAGGTGTGGATTCGCCCTTGCGACTCCGTCTCCGGCACCCTCTGCACGCGGTGGGTGCCGCCCTCGAACTTGAAGATCGAGTAGGCGCCCTCGCCCTTGACCTCGAAGGTGACCTCCTTGAAGCCGCCCGCCTCCGAGACCGACTGCGAGAGCACTTCGATCGAGAAGCCCCGCTCGTCGGCATAACGGCCGAGCATCTTGAAGAGGTCCCCGGCGAAGAGGGCCGCCTCGTCACCACCGGTGCCGGCGCGGATCTCGACGATCACGTTCTTGGCGTCGTTGGGGTCGCGCTCGACCATCGCCAGGCGGACCTCCTCTTCGAGCGTCTCCAGCTGGGCCGGCGCCTCCTCGACGAGCTGCCGCATTTCCGCGTCCTCGCCCTCGGCGAGCAGCTCGCGCGCGCCTTCGAGGTCGTCGCGGAGCGTCCGCCAGCGCGCAGCCAGCTCGTTGGCGGGCTGCAACTCACGGTATTCGCGCCCCACCTCGGCGTAGCGCGCCCGGTCGGAGATCACATTCGGATCGGACATCTGCGCCTCGAGCTCCGCGAAGCGCGCCTCTATCTGTTGGACCAGATTCTCGATCACGCTTCACAAAATAGAGCTAATCGGCGCGGCCCCTCGCGGCGGGTGGCGCCGATTTGGGGGACCATCCCGATAGGGATAGTGGAACCAAATCGGCGACAGGACCCCGCGCCGAGCCCTAAGCCACAATCTCGATCGCGGGCTTTTTGGCGTCCTCGGGGTTCTCCCGCGCCAAGACCGCGTTGAGCGAAGCGATCGCCACCGCGAGCTGCTCTTCGTCCGGCTCGCGGGTGGTCAGGTTCTGCAGCATCAGGCCCGGCCACATCACCGCCCGCACCCAGCGTTTGCGTCGGTTCTTCCCGGCCCACTTGATCACCTCGTAGGAGAGGCCGGCGATCAGCGGGATCCCAAGGATCCGCGAGAGGACCAGCCAGTACCACTCCGGCAGCCCGATCGGGGCGAAGACGAAGATCGCCAGCACCATCACAATCAGCAGGAAGCTGGTGCCGCAGCGGGGGTGCAACCGCGAGTAGAGCTTCGCGCGGGCGGGCACGAGCTCGTCTTCGGCCTCGTAACAGGAGATCGTCTTGTGCTCGGCGCCGTGGTACTCGAAGACTCGCCGCAAGTCCGGCATTTTGCTGATCGCGAGGATGTAGCCGATGAAGATCGCGGTGCGAAGGACGCCCTCGACCAGCCAGAAGAGCAGGGCGGAGCCGAGTTGGTCCTTGATCAGGCTGGTGAGGCCGACGGGGATGACGAAGAAGAGACCGACCGCGAGCAACATCGAGAAGACGATCGTCAGCCCCCAGAGCCAGCCGCCGATTTCTTCCTGCTCGCCCTCCTCGTCCTCCTCCAGCTGGGCGTTGGCGGAGATCGCCAGCGCCTTGAACCCGATCTTCAGCGACTCGCCGAGGGCGACGACGCCGCGGATCACCGGCAGGCGCCAGATCCGGTGCCGCTGCGCCCAAGGGACCAGCGGCTCCGACTGGACGTCGATCTGCCCCTCGGGGGTGCGCACGGCCACCGCCCAGACGGAGATGCCGCGCATCATCACGCCCTCGAGGACGGCCTGGCCGCCGACGGGGGCGTCGCGCTTGGCGACGAGCGCCCCGTCGGGCATGCGCAGCGGGTCTCCTCCGTTGCCGGAGGAGCCGTTGTGGGAGGTCGGTGCCGAGCCCTCCGGCGGGCTCACGGGCTACTTACCAGCCCTGTGCTTGGCGGCGCGGCGCTGGAAGCGCTCAACGCGACCGCCGGTGTCGACCAGCTTCTGCTTGCCCGTGTAGAAGGGGTGGCACTCAGAGCAGAGCTCTACGTGCAGATCCTCTTTCGTGGAGCGCGTGTAGAACTGGTTGCCGCACGAGCAGTGCACGTTGGCAAGCGTGTAATTGGGGTGGATTCCTGCCTTCATCTCCTCCAAGTCTAGAGAACCGGACAAATCGTGCCGATAGGTCCTTGTGCGTACCGTTGAGAAAACCACCCGAGGGGAGCATTTCCCCCTGCTAAGGCTGGCAATCGGGGCGGTTCTGTTCGGCAGCGCCCTGATCGTCTGCCTCCATGCCTGGATTGGAATCGGAGGCGCCGACCTCGACACCGCGATCAACGGCGTGATCTACGACGCGGTGATCGTCTGCGCTGGCCTCGCGTGTCTGGCACGAGCGCTGCGGGGAAGGACCGAGCGTGCCGCCTGGCTCGCGATCTCCGCCGCGGTCCTCTCCTGGGCGGCCGCCGAGGTCTACTGGACGCTGTACATCGAAGGCAACCCCGATGCGCCCTACCCCTCCCCCGCCGACATCGGCTACATCGCCTTCTACCCCTTCGCCGCCCTCGGTCTCTTCCTGCTGGTCAAGGCCCACGCGAAACGCCTGGACTCCCGTCTCTGGATGGACGGGGCGATCGCTGCCCTCGGCACCGGCGCCCTCGGCACCGCCTTGATCTTCGAGTTCGTCGCCGAACAGACCAGCGGCACGACGATCGAAGTCGCGACGACCCTCGCCTATCCACTGGGGGACGTGATCCTGCTGGCACTCGTCGTCGGAATCATCGCCCTCACCCGCTGGCGCCCCGGCCGCACCTGGACCTTGCTGCTCGCCGGCCTGACGACGATGGCGATCGCCGACGTCGCCTACACGTTGCAGACCTACGAGGCGACGCTCCCCGGCGGCGACTGGGTCGAACCGCTTTACGTGATCTCGGCCGTCTTCATCGGCGTCGAGGCCTGGCAGCCGAAAGCGGCGACGATTCAGCCCGACGCCCGCTTCGATGGCTGGCGCGAACTGGTCGTGCCGGGAATCGTCGCGGCGCTGATGATCTCCCTCGTCGCGATGCAGTACTTCTCGGACGCGACCGCCCTCACCACGATTCTCTGGTCGGCCGCGATGCTGGCCGTGATCGGCCGCCTGGCGTTGAGCCTGCGCGAGAACAAGCGCCTCCTGGAACAGGTCCAGACCGACCGCCTGACCGGCCTCGGCAGCCAGGCGCGGCTGCAGGTAGACCTGGAGGCACGGGAGCAGTCGCCGGCGGAGCCGATGACCGTGATCCTGCTCGATCTCAACGGGTTCAAGCGCTACAACGACACCTTCGGACACCCCGCCGGAGACAAAATGCTCAGCATGCTGGGAAGGCGGCTGGGCGCGGCGCTGAGACCCGGGGCAACCGGCTACCCCGAAGCAACCGGCTACCGCCTGGGCGGCGACGAGTTCCTGGTGGTGGTCGAGGGGGGCCTGGTCGGTCTCGGCTTCGAGAAGCGCGACGCGATTGCGGTTCGCGCCGCCGAAGCCCTGACCTCCAAGGGGAGGGGATTCGAGCTCGGCGCCGCCTGGGGGATCGCCTCGATTCCGGAGGAGGCCGACTCGGCCGCCGAAGCGATGCGCCTGGCGGACGTGCGGATGTACGCCCAGAAGGAGTCCCGCCGCGTCGCGACGCCGCTAGAGCCGCTGGACCGCGAAGCTCTCGAGCAGAGCCACTAGAACCTCCGTCACTTCCTCACGGCTCTGCGGCCGGCCGTCGCGAGCCAGCAGCATCGCTGCCTCGTCAAGCGCCCCCATCAGAAGGTGGGCCAGCGGCTTGACGGGAAGGGGACGGATCTCGCCCGCCTCGATCGCCGCCGCCACGCTCGCTTCGATCAGGCCCAGCCCGTTGGCGGCGCCGATCTCCCGCCAGCGCTCCCAGCCGAGGACCGCGGGCGCGTCGTGCAGGGCGATCTGGCGCAGCTCCGGCTTCGCGCACTCGTCGAGGAAGGCCTCGACCCCGGCCTTCATCGCCTCCAGGGGACTGTGCAGCTCCGAGCCGAGGACGACGCGAGCGACCCGCTCGGTCGATTCCGCCTCGATCCGTTCGTAGACGGCCTCGAGCAGGCTCGCCTTGTCGCCGAACTGGTGGTAGAGGGCTCCGCGGGTGACGCCGGCGCTGCGGACGATCTCCTCCGTACCGACGTCGTCGTACCCGCGCTCGGTGAAAAGGTCACGAGCCACGCCGATCAGCGCCTCACGGGTGGCTTTGGTTCGCTCGGCTTGGGTTCTCCGCGGTTCTGGACTTACATTCATACTGTATGTATCTTAGACACGACACCAGCTAAAGGAGGCGCATCGTGACGGACCAGAGCAAGGAAATCCAACTTCCCCAGGGGACCATTCGCTACCGCGAGGCGGGCGAGGGCAAGCCCGTGGTCTTCGTCCACGGCTACATGGTCGACCACCGACTCTGGGACGGGGTCGTCGATCAGCTCTCCGACCGCTTCCGCTGCATCGCTCCGGACTGGCCGCTGGCGGCCCACAAGGTCGCGATGAGCCCGGATGCAGACCTTTCCCCTACGGGAATAGCGCGACTGATTTCCGATTTCCTCACCAAGCTCGAGCTCGAGGACGTGACGATCGTCGGCAACGACTCGGGCGGAGCCATCTCCCAGGTGCTGGTGACGATGCACCCGGAGCGGATCGGCCGCCTGGTGCTGACCAACTGCGACACCCACGAGAACTTTCCGCCCGGTCCGTTCAAGGCGATGCCGCCGGTGGCGAAGCTGCCGGGCGGCATGTTCGCGATCTCGCTTCCCTTCCGGATCCCGGCGGTTGCGCGAGCGGCATTCGCCCCTTTCGCCAAAAGGAAGATCCCCGCCGACCTGATCGCCTCTTGGATGCAGCCCGCCAAGAGCGACTCTGGTGTACTGCGGGACGCCGGCAAGGTGACCGCCGGGATGAACAAGCGCTACACCCTCGAAGCGGCCGAGAAGCTCCGCGACTCAAAGCTGCCGATCAGGCTGCTCTGGGCGCCAGACGATCGCGTCTTCCCGATCTCCTTCGCCGAACGCCTGGCCGATGAAGCCGGCAACGCCGAGATCGTCCGGATCGCCGACGCCCGGACCTTCGTTCCGCTCGACCAGCCGGGCCGAGTGGCCGATGAGATCGCCGACTTTGCGGCTTCACCCTGAGCACCTGAACGAACAAACGTTCCCAAACAATCGCAATATGCATATTTTTCGTCCGACGGGCGGGGTGAAACTTCACCAACCCCTACAGGAGGACGGAGAGCATGTCCGAGCAGATCTTCGACCAGAAGCGCCCCCGCAGCACGATGGCCCAGCGCCTCGACGAAGCCTTCGCGGGTTGCGACGAGTGGACCGTAATCGCGGCTCCGCGGCGCCGCAGCACCCTCGACTTCACCCCCACTTCCACCAGCCCATCGCGGATCTTCGACGGGGCGACGATGCTGCAGGCGGAGGAAGCAGAAGCGCTGTAGGACTACAGCTAGCTAGTTGCAGTGCGTCCCGATCAGGCCGATGCGCGCAGCCAGCCCAAAGCCGGTGGCGACGTCACTGGTGATCGACCCGACGAGAACCATTCGCCGACCCTAGGCGGCAAGCTTGATCAGGTCTCCTGGTACAGCGGGCCGTCGCCGCCCTCGGGGAGGGTGAGGCGGCCGCCCTTGGCGGTGATCGCGCCGCACTGGACGCAGTTGGAGGCGGTGATGTGGACGTCTACCTGGGAGGCGCCGTTCTCGAGCTGGTCCTCGGGGATCTCGTAGACCTGGGCCGGGCACATCGAGACCCAGGTCTGAGCAACCTCGCGGGGAACGTGGGTCTGGACCCGGACGTGGTTGGGGGCGTCGTCGCGGGTCGCGTTGCCGGAGAGGAACACCGAATCGAGCTTGTTGAAGGTCAGCTCGTTGTCGGCCTGGGGGTAGGTGTCCCCCGCCCTGCCTATGTCCATCTCGATCTCGGAATCGTGCTCCTGCGACCAATGGCCCCCCGGGAAGGCGCCTTTGGTGATCGTCATCGTCGAGGCGACGACACCGCCCATGAAGAACCCCTTCGTAAAGGGCTGGCGCATGTTGCGCGACTGTTTGAGGTCCTTCTCGATCAGCGACTTGCGGACCTTCTCGTCGTAGGCCTCGAAGTTGACCGAGTCCGGATCCTGCTTCAGCGATTCGACGATCGTCTCCGCCGCGTACATACCGGCGTGCATCGCGTAGTGGACGCCCTTCAGGGTCGGGATATTGACCATGCTCGCCGCATCGCCGGCAACCATCATCCCCGGCACCGCGAGCCGCTTCGGCATCGCGAAGTAGCCGCCGGAGGGGATCGTCTTCGCGCCCCAGGCGACCCGCTTGCCGCCGTCGATCAGCTTCTTGATGAAGGGGTGGGTCTTCATCAGCTGCAGCGCATCGTGGACGCTGAAGGTTGCATCGGTGTAGTCGAGACCGGCAACGAGTCCGATGCAGATCTTGTCCTCGCCCATCGGGTAGATGAAGCTGCCGCCGAACTCGTTGAATCGCGGGGATTTACGCAGCGGCCAGCCCATCGTGTGGATCACCCGGTCGAGCGGCTCCTTCACCTCCCAGACCTCTTTCACCCCGAGCTCCCAGCGCATCGGGTCGGCGCCGTGCATGTCGAAGTAGTCGTAGGCGGCGTAGGTGAGATGGCCGACGGTACCCTCGGCGAGGACCGTCGCCTTAGCGGTGACGTCTGACCCCGGCTCGAAGTTGCCGAGCTCTTCGCCCTCTTTGCCACGGCCGCGGTCGCCGGAGCGAACGCCTTTGACGATGCGGTCCTCGACCAGCAGTCTGGTCGCGGCCGTTTCGCTGAGGATGTAGGCACCGGCTTCTTCGGCTTTCTCGGCGAGAAAGCGAGCCAGTTTGGAGACCGAGGTGACGTAGTTGCCGTGGTTCCTGAAGTTCGGCGGCATCGGCTTCAGCGGCAGCGCCGCTTTCTTGGTCAGCAGGTAGACCGCGTCCTTGGTGACCTCCTGGTAGACCGGCCACTCCTCCTTGGGCAGGCCGGGGAACAGCTCTTCCATCGCCGAGGGCTTCATGTTCGCCCCCGAGAGCAGGTGCGCTCCGGCGACTTTGCCCTTCTCGATCACCGCGACCGGGACTTCGCCCAGCTTCTCGGTCAGCTCCGGCTCGTTCTCGAGCAGCTGCAGGAGCTTGTTTGCGCATGCAAGACCGGCGGGCCCGCCGCCGACGATTGCAACTCCTACCTCGATCCGATCCTCGGGCGCGTCGGTCGGCGGACCGATCACGTCGTTGGAGTCGAAAGGCGGCGGGAACTCACTCGGTGCGACGGCGGGCATCTTGATTCCTTTCGCGTGGGGGCCGAGCCGGTGTGCTCAGCCGCCTTTCTTGGCTTTGATCGCCTCGGTCAGCTTGGGGACGATCTTGTGCAGGTCGCCCACCACGCCGAGATCCGAGAACTCGAAGATCGGGGCGTTCGGGTCCTTGTTGATCGCAAGGATGTTCTCCGAGTTCTGCATCCCGACCTTGTGCTGGATCGCCCCCGAGACACCGGCGGCGAGGTACAGCTTCGGAGCCACCGTCTTCCCGGTCTGTCCGATCTGGGCCGCATAGGGGTACCAGCCGGCATCCACGACCGCGCGGGTCGCGGCGACGGCACCGCCCATCGAGTCGGCGAGCTGCTCGCAGAGCTCGAAGCCCTCTTTGGCGCCAAGACCACGACCGCCGCCGACGAGGATGTCGGCGTCCTCGATGTTGACGTCGGCACCGCGCTGCTCGCCGCGCTGGACCAGCTTCGCCTTGGATGACCACTCGGAGAGCTCGACGTCGACGTCGACGACCTCAGCCGTGCCGCCGGACTCCTTGGTGTCGAAGGCGTTGAGGCGGCCGATGATGATCCCGGGCTCGGCGACATAGCCGACATCGGCGATCTCGGAGTCCTGCAGGATCGGCCGCTCGACGACCAGTTTCCCGCCGTCGACTTTGACCGCGGTGACCTCCATCGTCACGCCGGCGTTGAGACGGGCGGTGAGGCCGGCCCCGATCTCGAAGCCGAGCAGACCTCCGCCGAAGAGGGCGTAGGAGAAGCCCTGCTCCTGGATGACCTTTGCCATCGCGTCGACGATCGGCTGGGCCAAGCCCTCCGGGACGCTCTTGGCCCGGTAGACCTTTGCGGCGCCGTAGTTGCCGAGCGAGGCGCAGGCGTCGTCGGCAACCTCACCGACTACCAGGGCAGCAGCTTCGCCGCCAACTTCGCCGGCCAACTTCGCGGCCTCGGAGATCGCCCCGAGCGAGTTCTTGTTGAAGTTGCCCTCGTCGTCGTGGAGGGCGTAAACCAGGATGCCTGCCATTTAGATCAGCTTCCTCTCGTCGAGCCAGGCGACGATCTTTTCGACCGTCTCGTTGGTGTCCTCGTCCTCGATGATCTCGCCCGCTTCCTTCGCCGGCGGCGGGTT
>DATEOT010000035.1:0-18331 GCA_035273795.1 Solirubrobacterales bacterium
CGACGCGGCCAAGGACGAGCTGCTCGACGTCGCCGCCTGGCTCAAGGACCCCGACCGCTTCGCCGCGCTCGGCGCCCAGCCCCCGCGCGGGGTGCTGCTCTACGGCCCGCCCGGCACCGGCAAGACGATGCTGGCCCGCGCCGTCGCCGCTCAGGCGCAGTGCGATTTCTTCTCGGCCTCCGGCTCCAGCTTCGTCGAGATGTTCGTCGGCCGTGGCGCTGCGCGCATCCGCCGTCTCTTCAAGGAGGCCCGCAAGTCCGGCCGCGCCGTGATCTTCATCGACGAGCTCGACGCGATCGGCGGCTCCCGCAGCTCCGGCGGCGGCGACGGCGGCAGCAGCGAGCGCGAGCAGGCGCTGAACCAGCTGCTGGTCGAGCTCGACGGCTTCGAGAAGGACCCGGGGATGGTGATCGTGATCGCTGCCTCCAACCACGTCGAAAAGCTCGACAAGGCGCTGCTGCGCCCCGGCCGCTTCGACCGCCTCGTGCTCGTCTCCCCGCCCGACCGCAAGGGCCGCGAGGCGATCCTCCGCAGCCACGCCAAGGGCAAGCCGCTCGCCCCCGACCTCGACCTCGGCGACGTCGCCCGCAAGACGACCGGGATGACCGGCGCCCAGCTCGCCAACGCGCTCAACGAGGGGGCGATCATCGCCGGCCGCGCCGGCCGCTTCTGCATGACCCGCGAGGACCTCGACGAGGCGCTGCTGCGCCAGGCCGTCGGCTCCCAGCAGGCGCGCCGCCTCAACGCAAAGGAGCGGCGGATCGTCGCCTACCACGAGGCCGGCCACGCGCTCTGCCGCCGCCTCGTCGGGCTCGACCCGCCGGAGATCCTCAGCATCGTCCCCCGCGGGCCGGCGCTCGGCTTCGTCGCCTCCTCGCCGCAGGAGGACAGCTACCTGAAGTCCCGCGAGGAACTGCTCGACGAGGTGGTGACGCTGCTCGGTGGCCGCGCCGCCGAGGAGGTGGTGCTGGGCGAGTCCTACTCCGGCGCCTCCGGCGACCTCAACCGGGTCCACCAGGTCTGCAAGCAGATGGTCACCCAGTTCGGGATGGGGGTCGCGCGTGACCACGACGGCCCGGCGCCGATCGCCCTTCCCACCGACGACTACGCCGTCTCCGACCAGACCCGCCGCGAGGTCGACCAGGCGGCGATGACGCTGGCGAGCGAGGCCTACCGCCGGGCGCGGGCGCTGCTCGCCGCCAACCTCGAGGTGCTCGACCACCTGGCGGTTCTGGCGCTGGAGCGGGAGACGCTGACCCGTGAGGAGCTCGACGAGATCTTCGCCGCGCACGAGCTTCGCGGCCTGGTCGAGTCGCCGGGATCCGGCGCCGCGCTTGTGGCAATGACCAGGGAGTCGAACCGGTAAATAGAATTTTTGGCCACATGGCCAGGAATTCCCCTAGGGTGTGGGCTGGACGACCAGTCAGCGACCATGAGTTAGCAGCGGGGGATTTTTCGAGAGACTCGAGCACATGCTCGAGCTGCTTGCCGTCGCGGCGGCCGGGGCCGCGGCGGGGGCGGCAAACTCCGTCGCCGGCGGCGGCGCCCTGATCACCTTCCCGACCATGGTCGCCCTCGGCCTGCCGCCGCTGTCGGCGAACGTGACCAACACGGTCGGAATCGTCCCCGCCTCGATCGGCGGCGGCCTCGGCTACGCCGACCTGCTGCGCGAGCAGGGGCAGCGCTTCCGCCGACTGCTCACCCCGCTGCTGCTCGGCGCCGTCGCCGGCTCGGCGGCGCTCCTCGTCACCTCAAACGAGGCCTTCGAAGCGATCGTCCCAGTCCTGATCGCGGTCTCCTGCCTGCTGCTGCTCCTGCAGCCGCGCCTGGTCCCGCACATCGCCCACGCCGGCAACGAGCGCTCGCCCTTCCTCGTCGCCGGCATCTTCTTCTGCGGCGCCTACCAGGCCTACTTCGGCTCGGCGGTCAGCATCCTCGTCTTCGCCCTGCTCGCCCTCTTCGTCGCCGACACCCTCCAGCACCTCAACGCGCTGAAGATCGCCTTCGCCGGCGCCTCCAACCTCCTCGCCGCCGTCATCTTCGCCTTCCTCGCCCCGGTCGACTGGCGCTACGCGGCGACGATCATGGTCTCGTCCTTCGTCGGCGGCCGCGCCGGCGCCCATTACGCGCGCCGCATACCCGGCGACCCGCTGCGGATCACGATCGCCCTCATCGGTCTGGTCGTGGCGGCGGTGCTGGCGGTGCGAGCGCTCTAGCGAATCGATACTGGGGTCAGCGGCGGGAGAAGCGGCGGAGGTGCCGGCCCACCCGGCGATCGGGGTTCGGCCGCAGCGCCCGGCGAAACCGTACGAGCGGGGAGGGCTGCTCGGTCGCTTTCGCCAGGCCGGCCGCCTTCAAGGCCTCCTCCCAGCTGTCGTGCGCCCGGCCACGGCGCAGCAGACCGCCCTCCATCTCGTAGCTCCAGGCGACCTCCACCGCAAATGTCCGCTCTCCCCGGGTGTCGAAGACGATGCCGAGGACGGCGCCGCGATCGCCCCGAAGCTCAGCCTTCTGGACCCTGACGTCGAGGTGCCGGAGGTCATCGCCGAACTGGGAGAGCCAGAGGTGGACCCCTTCCTCGCCGCGGTACATCGCTTCCCCGCTCCACACGGTCGGCGTCCATTCAATCCTCGGATGCAGGAGCGCCAGCACCCGGTCCGCGTCGCCCTGATGAACGGCCTGGAACAGCCGCTCGATCACGGTCGGTGGGGTTTGAACTGAACGATTCACAATTCCCCACCATTTTATCCCTTCCGAGATGCAGATCAGCCGTTTCTGATTCGATCACCTGAGGCGTGCCCAGGGATAGCGGTACCGACCGTGTGCAGGCCGACGCAGGTGCCGCTGTACTTCGCGAAGCTGACGGATCAGAAGTAAACCTTCGTTCTGGAGCTGTCGCACCCGCTCGGCTCCTATCCCCAATTCCTCGACGATCTTCCGCAGTGGGGGAACGTCAGCGCTAAGCATGCCCGATCGCATCCGCAGAATGTGAGCAGTGCGATCGTTCAAGTCGTACAGCTCTGACTCTCCAAAGGCGTCAAGAGTGACTCTGGGAAGTTGGATTTCCGAGGGCATAGAGCTGTCACGGCGCAGTGGAGGGGGCGGCCGCCATCGGCCAAGAAGAGACCGCCCCCTCCAGAGGCCCCGTCCCCTTACGGGAACCGGATTTGACTACTCTAAGTGTGCGATTGCTAAAAGGGGATCGCTTAGATGCGGTGCTTTCGCGGCGGCGATCCAAACCCTAGGAACGCGAAGGTGATGGGCATCCCATCCGCCCCATCGTCAGCGCCAGAGGCCCTCTGATCGCGAAGTCTTAGTTCGGCTTCTTTCCGCGCCTTTTCTGCCCTATGGAAAGCGTCGCCAAGTATGTCCCTGATCTGCTCCCACCCTTCCTGATCGATATTGCAACTCGTCCAAACCATCGTCCGGTCAGAGTGGCTGTCGAAGGTGCCGGACTGGATAGCCCGATCAGTTTTGGCAATGAAGGCTTGCAATGACGATCTACTGAGCGCCTGACGCTTTTCGAAGGGGAGGCTTTCAAAGTCTTCGTCTGAGACGAACGCACGTTGAATGCTGCGGTAAACGTGTTCAGTCGCGCCCCTTCGTGGGTTGCGCTCGATCAGCTCGATACATTCGGCTGCCTCCAGCGCGCGGAAGTGGTAGGCGATGTAACTCAGTCCCCGCTCGCGCTTGTCGAATTCGATCGGCGAAAGCCCCTCGTCTAAGAACCGAACTGGGCTCATCGGCCCTTCGCTCAGCACGTCAAGGATGCGCAGCCTGACCGGATGCGCCAAGGGGTCGCATAGCGTCGGCCGCGCCTTCTTCCTGCTGTTCTGCTGTTTGGTGCCAGATCTCGCCATGTTCTCGCCTTTCGGGGATTGGATTGAGGTTGGCCGACCAAAGGAGCCTAATTGACTACCTGGGGTGGACAAAGCGCAGTTGATGCGGCGAAATTGCTTTGATGCGGTAGCTCTTTTTAGTTAGATCGCTTTTATTGATCCCTCCTATTCCCGATCCGAGGAAAGGGGGGATGAGCGATGCAGATCGCATCTGTCAGCACGGTTGTTCCGGGCTACATCCACAAGCAGAACTAGTCCCGGTGACAGGCACTAGGTAGGGGGTGGCGCGACCTTCTGGAGGATGCAGGGGAAGCGCTGCCCTTAACTCGCAGCTCGCCTCATTGACTACCCGCGCTCAACGCCGGAACGCAGAAACCCCGCCGTAGCGGAGCATCTGGGTTATGGGCGGTACTGGGCTCGAACCAGTGACCCCTTCCTTGTAAGGAACCAGCAGCGGGGTTCGTCCTAGATCGCCTTCGATCTTCTGCCGCCTAGCTCCACGATTTTATCCGCTTCCGGGTCGCGCTTCGACCGCTTCCGTTTCGGGCTCGCGCTGCCATGAGCGCTGCCAAGATCGGCGAGCGTGTCACCCATCCGAGCCTCTAGGCGACTGCGTCGTTTCGTCGCCCGCTCGACGCTGTGAATCTCATGCACGTAGACCGCCCGCGTGACGTTGGAACTCGCATGGCCCAGAAGCCAACTGACTTCCTCGGCACCGTCGCCAGCGGCGATGGCTTCCGACGCGGCAGAGTGGCGAAGGGAATGAAAGCTCGGGAGCTGACCCCGCTCGATCTTGACCGGCCTCCCTTGCTCATCGACTTCGCTCAAGACCGGGAAGGCGAGCTGACCGTCCTCAAGCACCGCTGCTTTCATCGCGGCTCGCAGTTCGCGGGCAACGTTGCGCTGAGAGAGGGGTTTCCCCGATGACGTGCAGAAGACGTAACGGGGTTCCCCGTTGCGCCCCCGTCGATCAGCGGTAGCCATTAGATGCTCGGCCAGCATGACCGCGAGCTGGCGGGGAATCTCGACGGTGCGGATCGCTGCCTTGGTCTTGAGGGGGACGCGGCGTCCCTTCCGGTCTATCTGATGGGTGAAGCTGATCGAGGCTTCATCGAGGTCGGCCAGGTCCAGGTTGTCTTCATCGAGCCCCAGCGTTTCGCTGATCCGGCTTCCGACCGTTCCGGCCGTGGCGAAGATGACGCGGTTCTGTCCAGTCGCGGCGCGAAGCGTGGCGGCCAGCTCGGCCTTGCAGAACAAGCGGCGTGGTGCCTTGTCGCTCACGTTCGGCAGCTCGGAGCGATCAAGCAGGGAGAGCGTGTCCCGGCCGTTCCAGTCGAGCCGTCGAGCTGCATAGGCGTAGATGCCGCGTGCCGCCTTCAACACGGTCTCGATCGATCCCTCGGCGAGGCTGGCTGAGCGGAGGTCACGAATGAAGCCCGCCCAATCGTCGGCGCTGATCCGATCGAGGCGGCGCGTCCCGAACCGGGGACGAAGGTGGCAGCGGATCGCCCACTTGATTGCGTCCTGAGTTGAGTCGCGTAGGTCGGCAACCTTGTTCGACAGGTAGCCGTCCGCAGCTTCGCCGAGCGTCAAGCGCGGGTTGGCCGGGGCGGGTTCGTTCCTCCCCCGCTTCGCCAGCTCCTTGTCTCGCTCAGTTCGGGCGGCGCTGATCTTGACCCCGACGACGCGCCGACATTGCTTCCCCGTCGAATCGCGCCACGAAATCTCGTAGACCTTCTGCCCCTTCGCGTTGCGTCGGTAGTAGATGTTCCGCTCGACGTAGACGCGGGGGTTACTCTCGGGCTTGCTCATTGGGTGCTCCAATCACCTAGTGAGTAGGTCCCTCGGTCGTTGGCGCGGCCGGGGGACCACTTATTCAATTGACTACCCGGATAGTACCTCTTACTAGGACAGAAAGAGGTCATTCGGGATTTGGCACTAGAAGTAGGTTTGCGAAGCTGGGGCAGCGGCATGGCAGCGTAGGAAGTCAACGGGAAGAAGGATTGGATCGCCGCCACTCGTCAAGCTCCGAGCGCAGGAAGTAGAGCCGTCCTCCTGGCGTGTCCTGGTAGGCGGGGATGAGATCGGCCGCGCTGAGCTTCCGGAGCTGAGAGAGAGGCAGCCGCAGGTAGTCGGCCGCCTCCGCTGAATCGAACCAGCAATCTTCGATTCGATCAGGAAGTAGGTCGGCAACCTTGATGGCAATGGCATTTGCCAGCCGGTCAACGGTTGCTGCATCGAGGTTTACAGAGAGGGTTGGGGTTGCGGGTGCGGTAGTCGGCACCCTCCCCAATAATGGGCGCTACCGCCCCATTGTCAACCCGACAGATTCCCGGCTCAATGTCAAGAGAGCCGCTAGGAAAGCCCTGACTCCTACTTCCTACCGGATGGGGACGTACTGCCCCCTTGCGAGGGAGCAGTAGTCAATGGAGTCCTTCCTCCGTTTTGGTCAACGTAGTCAATGACCGGGTGTCTCAGACGGGTCCAGGTCGCGCTTTACCCCGTGGCCGGCTTTCGCCTTTGGCCTTGACACTCGCTGCCTCCGGTTGCCCGAACGCGGACGGTGATCGTCTGGAAGTGGTGCGCCCGTCTGCCCGAACGTCATCCGGGCTTGAACCTCACGGTCGGCAGGACGGCTGCCGTCCCAGTGTTACCATGGCTCTGCGATTTGGTGCACAGAGGCCGGGTCGAGGACTGGGGCGCACCGCCCTCCTCGATCCGGCTTTTGTCTTAGGCGAGGCTACCACCCCTGGACGGCTTGTCTGACATGTGGAGCTAGAGATTTCTACTGACGGTCACTAGCGCTCGAGTGTCAACAGTAGTAGTCAATTGCCTTTCGCAGCCCTTCGTCCCAACGGCTACATGAGAGATAATAAATATAGGTTCTAAAACCTATAACTACCTATTGAGCAGGCACGGAAATAGCCTCTCGCCCAACAGGTCAGTTGTAGGTTTCTTTCCCTCCAAAGCCTTGTCGATAGGGCCGACCCCCCGGTCAGCTCCCAGGAAGATCGACCCCTTGACATCAAGGGCGCTTAGTGTCCCTTGAAGATCATCGCTGCGGCCTGCACGGACGCGACTTTCTTGATCGTCATCAACCCTCACCCCCTCTCCCCAAGTCGCCCACCAGCGCGGATCGCCATTGGAGGAGGGAGGAATGCTAAAGACGCCTAAAGCATCCTCCGGCTTGTGACCCGCCTCAGCTTTGTGAGTACCCAGCCGTACCCGTCAGGGCTCTTAGGCCCTATGCTCCAAAGCCGCTGAGTACCAGGGGCAAATCAAGTAACGAGGAGAGTGGGGATGGTCGCCAAAACCGTCGAGCGTCATAGAGACCAGCTCAAGCGCAAGAGCGGGAGGAAGCGACGTAAGCTGATCCAGGAAGCCGTCCAGTACGCGATCGGTCACGACACCCGGCTTGAAATCCTGATTCTCCTCAACGAAGCGGCCTACACGACTTCGGAGGTCGCGGAGCTGACCGAGATCGAGCTAAAGCAAGTCTCCAATCATCTCCTGCGGATGCTGGAAGACGGCTCGGTCGAAGTCGCCAAAAAAGAGGAACGGCGGGGAACGATGGTCTACTGGTATCGGGCGGTGGAGGTGCCGGAATACACGCGGGAGGAAGCCGAGAAGCTGACCGAAATGGAGTTACAGTTGATCGCCGGAGTGATCGCCCAGTCGAGCACGGCCGAGCTAATGGCGGCGTTGAACAAGGGCACCCTCGCCAGCCCCCGGACCATCCTGTCCTGGGACCTATATGACGTTGACGGCCAAGGGCGGGAAGACATTGAGGGGGAGGTCACCCGGCACCTGGAACGGCTGAAAGAAATTCAGTGCGAGTCGGTGAACCGCGTTGCGGCATCGAAGGAGGAGACCACTTCGATGATCGTCAGTGTCTCCGCGTTCGTACGAGCGCGGAAAATCCGCGTCCCACGGTCACGGGCCTGTGACCCGCCTCCGCGATCTGATTGACGTAAAGCTCAAGCGACCATAGCTTCAACCACTCAACGTGTGCCGACCGTCCCTGGAAGGCACAACTCCTCGCCGGGGGCGGGGGCATCGTGGAAGAAATGAGCCCGCCCCTGGCGCTTACCCGCCGTAACAGGAGGACTCACCGATGGCACTTTTCGGACGCGACCGTGGGCGTATTGAGGTCGATCAGAAACGCGCCCTCGCGCACCCCGTCAGGTTCCGCATTTGGTCGCTGTTCACAGAGGACGAAGACCGACCGCTGACGGCGACTGCGCTCCACGCCGACCTCGCCAAAGAGAGCGAGTTCCGGGCCGTGTCGGTGAGCCAGGTCAACTACCACGTCGCCCGCCTCAAAGACGCTCAGTTGCTCCCGGCGTGACGGACCATCCACTTGAGCGGCGACGGGAGCCGCGCACCGCTGAGGAGGCAGCCGCCTTCACAGGGATGGGGCAGGCCATCACCGTGATCCGGGAACGGCGGGGCATGGACCGAGACGAGCTTGCGGCGAGAGCCGAAATGACGCGGCCCGAACTGGAGAAGATCGAACGCGGGGAGCTGGATGAGTGGTGGGGCGGCATCCGCATGGTCGCCAAGGCGTTCGGGATGCCCCTCCCGGCGTTAATGATGGAGGTCGAAGAATTCGCCCCTGGCAAGGGCGGTGAGAGGTGGCGGCAGAGTGCGGGGGAAGCCGAAGCGGACAGTGCGATACCGGGAGCGCGGAGCGATGCCGCCGAAGGCAGAGAGTAAGTCTGATGGTTGATCGCCTTGCGTCGATCCTGGTCAAGCTCTAGAGCTACTGGCTAATCCGCTCCAGTTCGAACGCATCCGTGGAGCGACCTAACCTGGCGAGCATGTTTGAACGCATCAAGAAAGCTCCACGGCGGCGGCAAATCGGGGTGCCTGTCTTCCTGGTCGTGCTCGGACTTGCTGTGTGGGCGACGAAGGAGCGGGGAGCGTTCGATGGAGTGACGCTGCTGGTCGGCTCGCTCGGCTTGCTGCTTGGGCTGCTGCAAATGATCCCGTCCCGCCCAAAGCTGAGGCTCACTGGGCGCGATGATCGGCCGGTAATAGTTTTCTCTCCTGCGGTTCGACCTCTAGACGAGAACGGCATCGTTAAGGAGCAGGTCAGCCAAGCCTTAGAGGCAATGCCCCGCCGACCAGCGCCAGAGGGCAGCGATCCTCCTAACGCTTTCCTCTATGAGACTCCGGGGCTGGGTCCGGGCCGTGTGGGTCTTCGACATTCGGATGAGACCTTGCGCGAGCATGAAGCGAAGATCTTTGACTTCGAGTCGCGCCTACGGGAATGGGTGACGGATTTGGAAGCGGCAACGGCCGACCGTCTGCGCTTGTGCGAGGAGGAGCTGAGACTGCATGAGCTTGGCTATGCCCCCGCTGATCACACTCACCTGCGCTTGTACTTTCCGGAGGGCTTTGAGCTAGAAGACGAAGCGCCAAGCATCGACTCGCCGCCTGGTCCTCCTGAACTGGCGAGGGAAGGCCAGTTCATCGGGGGACGGCCCGAGCCGGTTCTTCCGATCAAGGGAGGAATCCAGTTGCACCATCCCGACGATGAGCCGCACTACTCGGAAAAGAATGGCTTGCCGGTAGTGGACTACGACTTGGGCCGGATCAATCAGGCTGACCATCGGGACGTGCCAGCGTTCGAGCTGAAGGCTCCCAGAGAGCCAGGCAGCTACGACATCAAATGGAAGGCTTCAGCCGCTGGGCTCAGCAAACCCGCCAGCGGGACGATCACCTTCCAGGTTCAAGAGCCGGAGGAGATCGAGCCGATCACCACGTTGGCGGAAGCGAAGCAGGAGAGAATGGACTTCCTGCTCTATTAGCTCGACCTGGCCTTGCGAGTCAGCCCGCCTCGAGCTCATCCCTTCGACCAGATCAAGTCTCCGTTGGATCAGCCACTCGGCCGTCGCGCTCGGCGATAGCGGCGCGCTTCTTGTCTGGAAGGAGGCCGAAGATTCGCCGTCGCTCTTTCGGCTCGGCGATGCGGTCCTTGACGACGAAGTTCAGGAGGTCGAACAAGGCCGTCGCAGTCTCCACGTCATCCCGCAGATCCAGCTCGCCCGGGTGCACAGCTTCGTTGCCGATCACTCGCAGCGAGTCGAGGGCCTGCTGCACTTCGACCGGCAAGCCCTTCTTCACAAGGCTGGCGATGTCCTCGTCAATGTTCTTGCCCTTCTCGCCAAGATCGACGCAGAGCTTTTGGACCGCCAGCCGTAGCAAGGCGCACGCGCCACGCGGCGAGATGCCGACGATCTGCCGTGCCTCCTCATAGTCGGCTTTCACGTCGTCAGGCATCTCGACGTGGGGACGGGGACCGCCGCCCATCACCGGATCGACGCAGCGCTGATCAGAGTCTTTCCAGAGAGACTTTCCCTGGCAATTGCGGCAGATGCACTTGGAATAGCCCGAATAGAGCAACTCGCCCGTTCGGACCGACGTGACAGTCGTTAGGTGCTCCCAATGCTGCTGAGCCAAGACGCCGCAGTGCATGCAGTGGAAGGACTCGCCTTCGTACTGCGGCGCGATGTGCTGGCCCTCCACAGCCTGCGGTTGAAAATCCTCCTCTGCCATCAGGCGGAGGTTAGCTCGGCGCTCCGACCGTCATCGATGGAGACGGCGCTACACCGAGTGCGAGCCGGTGGCGGAAGGGCCGGAGGAGGAAGTAATAGGGGGCTTCCGCTGCCAAAACGCTGCCAACCGTCCAGCTTTGACTACCTGCCTTCGACCTCCCAAACGCAGAAACCCCGCCGTAGCGAGGAATCTGACGAGTGGGCGGTACTGGGCTCGAACCAGTGACCCCTTCCTTGTAAGGGAAGTGCTCTCCCAACTGAGCTAACCGCCCGTCAGCCCATTATGGCTCGCCTGCCGCTCCATTTGAAGCCCGATCAGAGGTACCCGTATGCTCCGGCAAGGTGATCCCGATGGATCGAATCAGGCTCGGAGTCGCGGCTGCGTTGATCGCAGTCGCCCCCCTCGCGGCGCTCGAGGGCCCAGGGGGAAGCGCCGCTGCGGCTAACGCCACTGCGAGCGCCACCAAGACCGTCCAGATCAAAGGGTTCGCCTTCAAGCCCGCCACGGCGAGGGTCGAGCGGGGAACGCGGGTCGTCTTCGCGAACTCCAGCGGCTCCACCCATACGGCGACCGGGGACGGCTTCGACACGAAACGGATCGCGCCGGGGAAATCGGCGGCGGTTCGGTTCAGCAAGGCGGGAATCTTCGCCTACCACTGCAAGATCCACTCCTTCATGAAGGGGAAGGTCGTCGTCGAATAGCCTCGGCGGGGATGCACCTCCCCACCCTCTGGCGGGCGGCGCTGCTGCAGCTGGCCGCCGTCGCGCTCCTCTCTCTCGCGCTGGGCCTCGCCCTCCCCAAGGGCTTCTTCGAGGACTGGGGATGGCTAACCGGTCCGGCCGCCTGGATGCTCTGCGCCGCCTTCACCGCCCGGGTGCTGCGGCTGCCGCTGGGCGCGGCGCTGCTCGGTGCGTTCCTCGCGGGCCTGCCGAGCCTGCTCGCAGTCGTCCTCGGGGTCCATTGGCTCGGCGCGGTGCTGGCGGTGGCGCTGTTCGCGCTCTGGTGCGGGCGGCTGGCGGACCGGCCGGCGGGCCGGCTCAGGCGAGCTTGACGCCGACTTCGGTGCCGGCGGGCAGCGATTTGCCCGGCCGGCGGTACTGCTTGACGACCTTGGCCGCTTTGGAGCGCTGGCCGCGCACCGGACCGAGCCCGCAGTTCGACCTGCGGAGGAGCTTGCGGCTCGCTTTGAGGGGGCGGCCGGAGAGGTCGGGAACCTCGCAGCGGGGATCCGGTGCGGCGGCGGGCGATACCGGCGGCGGCATTGCCACCACATGCGTCTGGAACCCGCCCTCCCAGCCCGCACCCGCGACGACGGGATAGACGAATGACGCCCCGCCCGCGGCCGGATTGCCGGCGCGGTGGTGGACGGTGAGAGTGACGATGTTCGGCTGCGTAACGGCAAGGGTCGTCGGCACGTTGGTCCCTTCGGCGTCATGCGCAAGCTGAGCCGTTATATGCAGACCGGCCGTTCCGTCCTCCCACCGCAACACGGCGTTCCGATCGTCGACCAGCTCGAGCGTTTCGCCTTCGCCCAACTGCACTTCCCAGCTGAATTCCTCGGGCTCGGCCGAACCGTGGATCGCCGGGAAGGTCATCAGGCCGTCGTAGGGCGGATGCTCTTCGGCGATCGCGCTCGCTGGTGCGATCGCGATGATCCAGGCCGCGGCCAGGATCCCGGCCAGAGCCCGCCTCACTCGACCACCCCCAGCTCCGCGATCGCCTCGCCGCGGGTGTCGAAGACGATGCCGGCGTCGGTCAGGCCGGCGACGGTGAAGATCCGCAGCACCTGGTCCGAGCAGCCGTAGAGGGCGAGGCGGCCGCCTTTGTCTTCCAGCTGGCGCCGCGCCTGCAGGAAGAGGGCGATGCCGGTGGAGTCGACGAAGTCGCAGCTCTCGAGGCCGACGAGGATCGCGTCGTTCTCGCGCGCCACTCGCTGGAGGACCGCCTGCAGCCGCTCCACGCTCCAGAGGTCGAGCTCGCCCTCGAGCTGCAACTCGCACCTGGCCGGACCGATCGAGGTCTCGGCGATCTGCAGGATCTGCCCCCCGCCCATGGCAAGCATTGTCACAGGCGCGGTTGTTTGACTGAGAGCGAAGAGCTTCTAAGGTCGTGTCATGGACGATCAGGGAATAGCGGCATGGAAGTTTCCCTTGATCGTGGGCGCGATCGCGGTCTCGATCGTCGGCGGCTTCTACCTCGGCGGACCGGGGCTGGGAATGGCGGTCGGCGCCCTCGCCGCCAGCACGATCGTGGTGGCGGCGGTGCGCAACCCGCCCCTGCGCCCGATCGTCCCCGCCCCGCTGCCGGACCTGCGCGAGCACCTGCTCGTAGTCGTCGACGAGCCGCTCGAGAACGGCGCCGCGGTCGAACGGATCGCCACAGCCTCGGCGCCAGCGAGCCCGGACCGGCCCGCGGCGGAGGTCCGCGTCGTCGCCCCCGCCCGCAACCGCTTCCTCGACCGCTGGGCCTCCGACGCCCGGGGCGCTCACGACCGCGCCCAGCGCAGCCTCGTCCTCACCCTCGCCTCCCTCGCACAGGCGGGGTCGACGCGACGGCGGGGACCGGCGACGAGGACATCGTCCAGACCATCACCGACCAGCTGCGGGTGTACCCGGCGACCGAAGTCTTCCTCGTCACCGGCCGCGCGGTCGAGGGCGACTCGCTCGCGGCGGCGGAGGAACTGCGCTCGCGCCTCCGCGCGCCGTTCCAGATCGTCGCTCAGCCGGAGACGTCGGCCTCAGCCCAGACCTCGAGCACCAGCCGCAACCACTCCGGCTCGACCCCGAGGACCCAGCCGTAGGGGAGGTCTCGCGCCTGCTCCCCGTCGGCGCTCGGGACCGGCCGCAGGATGTCCCCCCGCGCGAGCGTCTTCAGGTGGTAGGCGACCTGCCCCACCCGGCGGTCCATCGCCTGCGCCAGTTCCTTCGCCGAGGCGCACTCGACGGACCCGTCGACGTAGGCGAGGAGGATCTGCCGGCGCAGAGGGTGGCTGACGGCGCTGATCAGCTCTGAAGAAGTGGGTGGCATGAGGAGAACCGGGGTCGACTGCTCAACCGATTTCCGGCGCTCAACAGCTTAAGGCATAAATACCCTAACACCCAGGTTTATTAATAGGGAGGCTCCGGGGCGCGATGCCGCCCCAGCGCCGCTCCAAACCCCGCTCGCCCGAGCACGCAGCCCTTGGCGAGGCGATCCGCCGCCTCCGCCTCGAGGCCGGATTGAGCCAGGAGCAACTGGCCGAGCGCGCCGGCACCGACCTGACCCAGATCGGCGGCATCGAGCGCGGCGTCAGGAACCCGAGCTACACGACCCTGGTGCGGCTGGCCGCGGCGCTGGAGACGAGCGTCGGCGAGATCACGACGCTGGCGGATCAGCTGCGGCACAGCTGAACGAAGCAAGCGAACCCTCCTTGACTATCCAAGGGGTCCCCGACCCTCCCATCAAATTCGTCGGGCGGGCAGAAGAGCTCGAGGTACTTGCCTCTACCCTCCTTGGCGAACAAGGGACGGGCAAGGTCTTCGCATACGGCCCGCCCGGCGTCGGCAAGACGGCGCTTGTCACGGAGTTCACCTACAGCCATCTGACCGCGTTTCCCGGCGGCGTACACCACTTTCCATCAGCCGCGATGCTGGATCAGCCGGAGGAGGCGATCAGGACCGCTGAAATCACTGCTGATCACTTCGAACCCGAGAGCGACGCCCTCATCGTGGTTGAGGAGGTGACGAGCTCCGATCCGATCGGAGTAGCTGCCTTTGTAGGCACGCTGCAAAACCGGAGACCAGGTACGAAATTCATATTCACCAGTCGATTGCAGCTCTTGCTGCCGCCGGACTGGGTAACTGTCCAGCTCGAGGGACTTCCCCCAGACGACCTCACGATCCTGCTCAGCGACCAGGGCGTGGCAGAGGCCGAGCTGGGAATGCTCCTCGCGCATTGCCAAGGCAATCCCCTCCTCGCGATGACCATTGCCAACCTGGCGCGGCAGGGAGAGGGGGTTGAGCAACTCTTGTCCCGCCTTGGGCCTACGAGCTATCCCGGCCTGCTCGGCCCCGATGGCCGCCCACTCGATCCTCATAGTCGCTCGCTCGAGTCGGTGGGTCGAGGAGTGCGGGCGGTGAGCGAAGACTTGATGGCCCGTGTCAAACAGGATCCAGACCAGGTTCATTCCCTCACCTCTCGGCAGTTCGAGGAATTCGTCGCTGCCCTCTACGAGAAGCATGGGTTCGAGGTAGAGCTGACCCCGGCAACCGGTGACGGCGGAGTGGACCTCTACGCGGTTCGCTACATGCCCTTCGGCAAGATGCTGACGGTCGTCGAGTGCAAACGAAATGCGCCCCACCGTCGGGTAGGAGTGGAGCTGGTTCGCTCCCTTCATGGCGCGCTCGAGGACAAGGGCGCGAGTATCGGCGTCCTGGCCACCACCTCCTCCTTCACCTCCGGTGCGAAGGCCTATCAAGACCGCCACGCTTTTCGACTACGCCTACAGGATTGGTTCGCCCTGCAGGACATGATGAGTGCGAAACCTGGCGACTATCGCTAGTCGGGCGCCACGTTCTGGTTCCCGCGGAACGCTCCTGAGCCGTTATCTCGCCCGCCGGGAGCGTCCCGGCCCTTGCAGGCCCCGTTAGCGCTGATAGAACAAACGGATGCGAGAGCGCTTTCCCGGTCACTACCGGCCCTCAGAGGACGAATTCGCCGAACTGTGGAAGTCGGCGCTGATCGTGCCGGACACCAACGTTCTCCTGACGCTTTACCGACTTCCGGAGACCACCCGGAGCAAACTGCTCGAAATCCTCGAGAAGATGAAGGACAGGCTCTTTCTCCCCCATCAGGTAGGGGTCGAGTTTCAACGCAATCGACTAACCGTCATCGATGACCAGATGGCCACCTATGCGCAGGTCGAAAAGGCGATCGACGGTTTTGCCGCGAGCGTGGGCGAAGGACTGCGCGAGCATCCACGACTTGATCGCAAGGACATCGAAGCTCGCATCTCCGATGCCCTCGCCCCAGTTCAGGATCATCTCGAGGAGCTGCGAAGAGGCCACCCTGATCCGCTTTCGGAGGATCCGTTGGGCGCCGACGTAGTGCGCGATGCCCTCGAGCCGCTGCTCGAGGGGAGCATCGGCGAGCCGAGAGATCTCAACGACCTGGTCAAAGAGGGAAGAACCCGTTACGAGCGGAAAGTCCCACCAGGATGGGGAGACAAGAAGAAGCCGGAGCCGGATTGCTTCGGCGACCTCGCGATCTGGTTCGACGTGATCGACAAAGCCAAGGCGGAGCAAAAGCCGGTGATAATGATCACCGAGGAGCGTAAGCCCGATTGGTGGTGGATACGGCACAACAAGGTGGTCGGTGCCCAGCCGCAACTGATCGAAGAGATGCGGGAGAAGGCGGGGCAGCTCCTATGGATCTACGGCCTTCAACGCTTCATGGAGAAAGCGGCGGAGGCACTGGGAATCGAGTTCAACGAGGACGAGCGCGACGACGTCGTTCGGGCGGAGACGGCCGCGGCGCCAAAGGCCATGCTTTATAGGAACTACCTCTCCAAGCTCGATCCCAGACAAGCTCCGATGATGACTGAATGGGATGACTCGGCACTCCTTCAGGCGAAGGTCCCAAGAGGCAATGTGATCTTCGTCAACCCGGCCACCCATGCCGTTCTCGATGCCAATCAATGGTGGCGCGAAGCGGGGATCAATCCAGGCTGGGTCGCTACGGTCGAGCCCGGCGAGGAGAGTGCGCTGCTTCGCATCGCCTGGCAGCCACGCATGATCGAATCCCGCGTCGAACGAGGAGCCAATCGCCTTCTCAGCGAAGTGACCGATCCAAGCGGAGCCGTTGCGATTGCCTCCCGACGCGATACCACGCTTAACGCGGCATTCCGCTATCCCGACAACTTCGTCGGCGCGCAGGCAGCCGAGCCAGGCACCTACAGCTACTCATGGCGCTTTTCCAGTGCTGACGAGGAGCCGACTGAGGAGATTGCCTCAGGCGAGTTCGAGATTCTCGGGGTCCCAGCTTCCGACTAGACGATGGCGAGACAGTGTCGCCCTAGCCTCATCCCACGGGGGTGCAGGAGAAGGGGTGGGTGATCCCGAGCCTGGTCCCGTCGGCGAAGCTGACGTCGCCCCTGGTCAGCCAGGTACCGGTCGGGCAGCCCGCCATGAGGAAGCTCTTCTTCTGTCCCTTGTGGGTGAACTTGCGGCCGACCCGGAGCTCGAACATCGTCACCGAGCCGGCGCCGCCGGCGATCTTCGGGACGTCGGCCTCGATCCGCAGGCCGAAGCGGCCGCGGCTGACGCGCGTGACCTCGACCTTGGTGACGACCGCGGTCGGCGCCGGCACGTTGACGTAGGCGTGGAGGAGGAGGTTCGTGGTCCCCCCGCCGACGCCGCCGTTGAAGAGGACAACCGGACCGGTCGAGCGGAACGGCGCCTGTTCGGGGAACTCCACCTCCACTTCGGCGCTGCCCGATCCCACCACCGCGCTGCCGCAGGCGCGCTTGGCGTCCGCGGTGCTGCGGGCCTGGAGCTGCCCCATCCCGCAGACGGGGAGGCCGGCCGCGTCGATCGCGATCGACCTGTCGATTTCGACGTCGAGGCTCTGGACCGGCGGCGGATGGGTGCCGTCGCGGGTCTCGATCTCACCGTAGAGGCGGGCGGTGATCGGCGCCTTGCCGCGCCTGGGGAGCTTCGTCGGGGCGATGCCGCCGTCGTCGGTGATGCAGACGTTGCCGGCGCACTGGGTCTTCTCGTTGCCGCCGAGGTCGGCGAGGGCGCCGGCGGCGAACGTCATCGCGAGGCCGGCGGCGAGTGAGGTGAGGTAGATCGGGAGCCTGTTCATGGTCCGATCCTGGCCCGCCCCGGTCGGTCCCGCCTCCCCAAGGTGGGGGAATCCCGCCCCCGGATTGATCAGTCTGGGAACGCCTGCAGGGCGACGTCCACGTCCAGCGCGACATCCTTGAGCGGGCGGCCGAGGAGCTCCTCGATCGAGTGCAGGCGGTTCCTCACCGTGCGCCGGTCGACGCCCAGCGCGGCGGCGGTCGAGGAGACGTTCCGCTCGGCCTCGAAGTAGGCGCGCAGGGTCTGCCGGTAGGCCCGGCCGCCGTCGCGCGCCCCTTCCAGCGGCACCAGGTAGAGCTGGCGCAGCGAGGTGGCGGTGAGATCGTCGCGGGCGATCGCCGCGAGCAGGGCGACGTCGGCGTAGCGGGCAACCGGCTCGCCCCTGCGTTCGGCGACGGGCAGCGCCGCCTTCGCCTGAAAGTGGCTGGACCGCCACCCTGGAAGCCCCTCGCCGGGCTCGCCGGAGGTGACGAAGACGCCCTCGGGGACGAAGCCGTCGAGCGCCCGCAACACCGCTTCGGGCTCGAGCGGGCGAATGCCCCCCAGCCAGCAGGCCCACTGCGACTCCTCCTCGCGCTGGACGATCAGCAGGCGGCGATCGAGCTCGCTCGCCAGCCCGCGCATCAGCTCCTCCGCCCCCTTCCCCTTCGCCATCAGCGCCAGGTGGTGGGCGTCGAGCTCGTAACCGAGCTCGGAGGTGTCGGCGAGCTTCCCCGCGAGCAGGTCCTTGACGCACTCGCGGCGGCGCTCCGCGGCGCTGCGGGGCCGACTCTTCGCCTCCCGGTCGTGCTCCGCGCTGACGGCGGCGATCAGCTGGTCGCCCAGAGTGGCCTGCTCGCCGAGCAGACGGCGCAGGGTCGAGCTCGGCACCTCCGCCCGCTCCGCCTCTTCGACGAGGAAGTCCCCCAGCAGCGTGTTGCCGGCGAAGTAGCGCCGCAGGACCGTCTCCAGAGGAACCCCGTCGCGAGCGTCGAGCCGAGCCTGCGCGAGCAGAGCCGCCGGCACCGGCGGCGCCTGCCGCTCCCCGCTCTCGAGCACCGCGAGCCGGTGCTCGACCGCAGCCGCAAGCGCGCCCTTGAGACCCTGGAG
>DATEOT010000036.1:0-7858 GCA_035273795.1 Solirubrobacterales bacterium
GGCGGCGAGCAGCGCCGCCGCGATCGCGGCCCCGAGCCGGATCAGGTGCGGGCGCGAGCCGAGCGAGGCGGCGACGTCGTCGCCGAGCGCCAGCCGGTCGAGCGGGCGGATCAGCAGCGCCGCGCCGACGAACCCGACGGCGAAGTAGGGCCAGATCTCCCCCATCTCCTCCCAGCCGCTCGAGGTCAGCCCGCCGGCGATGAAGAAGATCGCCGAGGGCGCTTTCTCGGGATAGGCGGCGAGCAGGCCGGTGGTGCCGGCGGTGAAGAGCGAGAGCACCGCGATCCCGGCGAGGATCACCTTGCCGGTGCTGCCGCGGTTGGCGCCGCTCCAGGCGATCGCGAAGACGAGCGCAGCGGCGAGCAGGCCGAAGAAGAGTGCTCCGACCGGCAGCAGCGCGATCGAGCCCGGGAAGAGGATGATGATCAGGATCGCCCCAAAGCCGGCGCCGCCGGTGACGCCGATCACGTCGGGCGAGGCGAGCGGATTGGCCAGCGCCCCCTGCAGGATCGCCCCGGCGACGCCGAGGGCGGCGCCGACGGCGAGCGCCTCGACCATCCGCGGCAGCCGCAGGGTCTCGACGATCTGCCGGTCGGGCCCGCTCACTTCGTTGCCGAGGAGGACGTCGATCACCGTCTCGACCGGCACCTTGACCGCGCCCAGCGCCAGCGAGGCGACGCAGGCCGCGGCCAGGGCCAAGGTCAGCAGCCCGTAGACGAGCGGCCGGCGCATCGAGACGCCGGCCGCACGGATCGTCA
Source organism: Solirubrobacterales bacterium (assembly GCA_035273795.1). Lineage (GTDB taxonomy): Bacteria > Actinomycetota > Thermoleophilia > Solirubrobacterales > 70-9 > VAYN01. Next base: position 759 of record DATEOT010000036.1, read on the forward strand.
GGCCGCGGGCGCTCATCCAGGCCAGTTGTCGAGATAGCTGCGGCGAACCTTGCGGATCGTGTGGGCCACGTCGGTACCCGCCTGCAGCAGCGAGTTATCGACCGAGATGTAGATGCGGTCGTTCTCGACGGCGTTGGTTCCGGCCCAAGCCGGGTTGGTCCGCAGGTACTCGGAGAGGCTCGGGATGTCGTCCTCCTCGGCGTGGGGCACGGCGATGATCACGTCCGGGTTCTCGGCGACCACGACTTCGTCGGAGATCCGCTCGAAGCCCGAGCCCGATTCGACGCCGCCGGTCAGCAGCTCGCCGCCGGACTTGGTGACGAGGTCGCCGCCCCAGCTGTTGGGCAGGAAGACGAAGGGCGTGCGCCCCACTCCCAGGATCACCATCACCCGCGGGCGCGACTCGATCTTCTTGCGGGCCAGCGCGACCCGCTTCTTCAGGCTCTTGACCAGCGCCTTGGCCGCTTTCGCCTTGCCGACGAGCCGGCCGATCGCGAGCGTCTGCGCGTAGGAGTCCGCCAGCAGGCGCGGCTCGCGGATCATCACCTTGATCCCCAGGTCCCCCATCGACTCGTTGCCTTTCGCCCAGGTCGGCGAGGAGAGGACGACGTCCGGGTCCAGCGAGGCGAGCTGCTCGAGGTTCGGGCCGTTCGGGTGCGAGAGCGGCAGGACCGTGACGCCCTTCAGTTTCGGCGAGATCCGCTCCCGGCCGCCCAGGGTCTGGCCGACGGCGATCGGCTTGACGCCGAGTTTCGCCAGCGTGTTGGCGCCGAACGGCGTCAGGGCGACGATCCGCGGCGCCGCCTGGGCGCTCGCCGGCAGGGCCAGCAGGGCGAGGGCCAGCAGGGCGAGAAAAGCTCGCCTCACGCCGCGACCTCCACGTCGAGCACGTCGTAGCAGCGAACCTCGTTGGCGTGGGCGAACTGGCCGTCGGCGTGGCGGTGGCTGCGCTTGAAGAGCTCGCTGCCGACCCAGCCCTTGAAGGTCTCCTCGTTCTCCCACTTGGTGAGGACGACGTACTCGCGGTCGCGGTCCCGGCGCAGCAGTTCGAAGCCGACGAAGCCCTCAGCCTCCTGCACCAGCCGCTCCCGCTCCCGGAAGGCGCGCTCGAAGTCCTCGATGCTCCCCTCCTTCGCCTCGACGACGTTCATGACGATGTACAAGATCCCGCTCCTTTCGCTGGTTAGGGCGCCCTAATTAGGGCTACCTAACGCGGCAGGATAGGGAATCCCGACAGGAGAGGTCGGGTTGGGGCAAGGCCCGGCGCCTACGTAGAATCAAATCCGCGCGGACGTAGCTCAGTTGGTAGAGCGCAAGCTTCCCAAGCTTGAGGTCGCGGGTTCGACCCCCGTCGTCCGCTTCTCTGTGAGCGTTCGCTCTTCCATTGCGGTCCTCGCCGTCGCGGCCGTCGTCGGCCTGCTCGTCTTCGGGCTGGTCAGCAAGGGGTCGTCGGGCATCTCCGTGGGGGACGCGGCGCCGACCGCGCCTCTCCCCCGCCTCGAGGGCGGCGGCAGCGAATCGCTGACCGACTACCGCGGGCGCTGGGTGCTGGTCAACTTCTGGGCCTCGTGGTGCCTTCCCTGCCGCGAGGAGGCTCCGGCGCTAGAGCGGTTCCAGCAGGAGCATGGCGGGCCGAAGTTCACCGTGCTGGGGATCGACAGCCGCGACCTGACCAGCGACGGCCTGTCCTTCGCGCGGGAATACGGCCTCACCTATCCGCAGCTGCGGGACGGCGACGGCGACGCCGCCGGGGACTACGGGACGACCGGGGTGCCGGAGAACTTCCTCGTCGACCCGCAGGGCAAAGTACGGCTGCTCTGGCGCGGGCCGGTCAGCGAGGAGCAGCTGCGCGAGGAAGTGGCCCCCCTGCTCCCCGGGGGCAAATCGTGATGGCGCGAGCGGCTCTGCTGGCCCTGGTCGCGCTTGCCGCGCTCGCGCCGGCGGCCGGTGCCGCGCAGCAGACCTCGCTGGCGGAGATCGAAGAAGAGGTGATGTGCCCCGTCTGCGGGACGCTGCTGCAGCTCGCCGAAGCGCCGCAGGCCAAGCAGCAGAAAGCCTTCATCTCGCGCCTGATCGAAGAAGGCAAGAGCGAGCAGCAGATCAAGGACACCCTCGTCGCCGAGTACGGGGACGAGGTGCTGGCACTGCCGGAGGGCGAGGGCTTCAACCTGTCGGCCTACCTGGTCCCGATCGTCGCCTTCCTGCTCGCCGCCGTGGCGCTGGCGATCGGGGTGCTGCGCTGGCGCCGGGCCGGTGGCGGCCCGGGCGACCGGGACGGACCGGCGGGCCGCTCCCGCGGCCCCAGCGGCGAGGAGACCGACCGCCTCGACGCCGACCTCGCCCGCTACGACCTGTAGCCACAGCGGTGCGACTTACCCCCCGTATGGGGTGGAAAAGTCGCACTGATTCAGGCTCCGATCGATATTGCCCCGAGTGCCGGGACCGGCAGCCGCCGGATCGCCGCCCGTAACTCCCGATCCTTCGCCCCGGCCCAGAGACCGGCGATGACCGCGTCCGTCTGGCGCGCGACAGCCAGGCAGGAGCCGGCTTCGGCCTCGACCGGCGGCGAGAGGACGAGGACCAGCTCGTAGGCCCCCCGCAGCTTCCCGATCATGTGGGAGAAGCTCTGCAGGCCGAGCAGCGTCTCGGCCTTGGTCGCCGGGCGGCCGCCGCAGACGCAGACGAGCGGCTCGTGCGCGCCGGCGGCCGCCGGCCCGGCCAGCACCACCGGCTGCAGCACGTCCGCCGGTTCGGCCTCCCAGCGCAGGTACTCGTGGACCCCGGGCGCCGGATCGAGGCCGAGGTGCGCCGCCAGCCGCGGCTGGGTCAGGTCGCAATCGACGAGCATCGTGCGCCGACCCGCGGCCGCGGCGGCTGCGGCGGCTGCGATGGCGGCGATCGCGGGCGCCTCCCCCTCCCCCGCCACGAGCACGACGCGGTGCGGCTCCAGCCGCTCCCGCACCCGCTCGAGGCTGGCGAAATCGCTCCGCTTCAGAGCCCACGCCCTGGCCTCGGCCGGGCCGGAGATCTGCGCCAGGACCGGCAGCCGGGAACGGCCCCGCAGCATCACATCCGCTCGGGAGCCGAGATCCCCAGCAAGCCCAGAGCCGCGGCGATCGTCCGCTTCGTCGCCAGGCAGAGCGCCAGCCGCGAGCTTTCCACGCCCTCCCCCTCGGCGCCGACCACCTGGCAGTCGCGGTAGAAGGCGTGGAAGTCGGCGGCGACCGCGGTCGAGTAGGCGCAGATCCGGTGCGGTGCCCGCCGTGCCGCCGCCACCCGCACCTCCTCGGGGAACTCGAGCAGGCGCTTGACCAGGACCTTCTCGCTCTCCTCCAGCGGCGGCCGCTCGCCCCCCTCGGCCGGCACCGTCGGCTCGACCCCCTCCGCCTTGCGGAGGATGCTGGCGATCCGGGCGTGCGCATACTGGACGTAGTAGACGGGGTTCTCGCTCGACTGGCTGCGGGCCAGCTCGAGGTCGAGGTCGACCGTGGTCTCGTGGCTGCGCCAGAGCATGAACCAGCGGGTGGCGTCGACGCCGATGTCGTCGAGCAGCTCGTCGAGGGTGACGAAGTCGCCACTGCGCTTGGACATCTGCGCCCGCTCGCCGCCTTCGACGACGTGGACGAGGCTCATGATCAGAGCCTCGAAGCGCTCGGGGTCGGCGCCTAGGGCCTCGATCGCGGCGCGGATCCGCGCCACGTAGCCGTGGTGGTCGGCGCCGAGGACGTCGATCAGCCGCTCGAACCCCCGTTGCAGCTTGTCCCAGTGGTAGGCGATGTCCGGCGTCAGGTAGGTGGCCTCGCCGTTGGAGCGGATCAGGACCCGGTCCTTGTCGTCGCCGAAGGCGGTCGTCCGCAACCAGAGGGCGTCTTCGCTGAGGTAGGTGTGGCCGCCCTTCTCCAGCTCGGCGAGGGCGCTCTCGACCTCTCCCCTGGCGTAGACGCTGCGCTCGGAGAACCAGTTGTCGAAGTGGACGCCGAAGCGCTCGAGGGTCTGGCGGATCCCCGTCAGCATCTCCTCGATCCCCCGCTTCTGCAGCACCTCGCGATCCGAAGGGTCGACCCCTTCGGCCCGCAGCCGCTCGGCGATCTCGGTCACGTACTCACCCGCGTAGCCGTCCCCGGGCGGGTCCTCTCCCCGCATCCGCGCCGCGATCGAGTCGGCGAAGCGGCCGATCTGGCTGCCGGCGTCGTTGACGTAGTACTCGCGCTCGACCTCGTGGCCCGCCGCCTCCAGCAGCCGCACCAGCGAGTCGCCGTAGGCGGCGTGGCGGCCGGTGCCGACGTGGATCGGCCCGGTCGGGTTGGCGGAGACGAACTCGACCAGGACCTTCTCCGGAGCCTCGACCGGCCTCGGGCCGAGGTCTTCCCCCGCCCCGAGCAGATCCCCCAGCGCCCTCAGGTACCAGGAGTCGGCGAGGAAGAAGTTGACGAAGCCCGGCCCGGCGACCTCGATCCGCTCGAGGGCGGGAGCGAGCTCGGGGTTGGCCTCCAGCTCGGCCCGCAGCCGCTCGGCGACGGCGCGCGGATTGTCGCTGAGGTAGCGGGCGAGGAGCATCGCCGCATTGGAGCTGTAGTCGCCCAGCTCGGCCTTGGGCGGGCGCTCCAGCGTCGGCCTCGGCTCGGTCGGCTCGCCGTCGCGCAGGGCCTGCGCGGCGGCCTCGACCGCGCCCCGCAGCGCGCTGACCGAATCGGTGGCACTCATCGGTCAATCGTATGGACCAGGCCCCGGCCAGGGTACGCTGCCCGCTTGCGCGTAGCCGTTCTCAGCGACATCCACTCCAACCGGCACGCCCTCGAGGCGGTCCTCACGGCCGTCGACGAGGCGGGGGTGGACCAGATCTGGTGCCTCGGGGACATGGTCGGCTACGGCGCCGAGCCCGACGCCTGCACGGCGCTGATCCGCGAGCGCAGCAGCACCTGCCTGGTCGGCAACCACGACCTGGCGCTGCTGGGAGCGATCGACGTCTCGACCTTCTCCGAGACGGCGGCTGCCGCGGTCGAGTGGACGCGGGCGAACGTGAGCGACGAGACGCTCGAGTTCCTCGGCACGCTGGAGCCTTCGGCCTCCCAGGACGGCGTCGGCCTCTTCCACGCCTCCCCCCGGGACCCCGTCTGGGAGTACGTGCTCTCGACCGACCAGGCCGAAGCCGGCCTGGAAGCGCAGGAGGAGCGGGTGGGGTTGATCGGCCACTCCCACATCGCGCTCTTCTTCGTCCGCCCCCCCGGCGCCCGCCCCGGCTACGCGCAGGGAGCGCAGGCGGGCGACGGAGCCGAGGTCGACCTCGCCGAGGGGGACTGGCTGCTCAACCCGGGCAGCGTCGGCCAGCCCCGCGACGGCGATCCGCGCGCCGCCTGGCTCGAGCTCGACACCGAGGAGTGGCAGGCCCGCTACCACCGGGCCCCCTACGACATCGAGGGAGCGGCTTCGGCGATCCTCGCGGCCGGTCTCCCGAGCGTCCTCGCCGAGCGCCTGGAGGTCGGTCGTTGATCCCAAATTGCAGGGCAAATATCGACCCCGAAGCTTTGTCTAGACTCGACCCATGGCCCGCCTGAGCGCATTTTTCCTCGTCTTCTGTCTCGGTGCGGCCAGCGCCGTGGCGCTGGCCTCCTGCGGCGGCGGCGAGGACGCCGACCTGCTGCCGGGGACGACCGCGGACCAGATCGAATCGAACCTCGAAGAGGTCGAGCGGCGCGCCGACGAAGAAGATTGCGTCGGCGCCGAAAGCGCGGTCGCCGAGGTGGCAGCCTCGGTCGAAGAACTGCAGGGAGTCGACCGGAAGCTGAAGGCGGCCCTGCAGGAAGGCAGCGAAAGGCTGAGCGAAGTCGTCGGCCGCTGCGAAGAAGAAACGACCGAAGAAGAAACGGAACCCACGGTCGAAACCGATGTTGAAGCCGAAGTGGAAGACGAAGAGAAGCCGAAGAAGGAGAAGGAGGAGCCCGAAAAGGAAGGCGAGGCCGAAGAAGAGCCTTCCGCGGGCGAAGGCCCTGAGCTGCCGTCGCAGGCCGAAGGCAAAGGCGAAGAAAAAGGCGGCGGCGGCGAAACCGCTCCGCCGGCCGAACCGCCGGCCGAAGAAACCCCGCCCTCGGGCGGTGTAGGTCCCAGCGTGGGAGTCGAATGATGGAGCCGGGCGCGGGCACCCTTTCGGGTCGCTACGAGACCAACGAGAAGCTTGGCACCGGCGGGATGTCGAACGTCTACAAGGCGACCGACCGCATCCTCGAGCGGACCGTCGCGGTGAAGATCCTCGCCGAGCACCTGCACGACGACGAGCGCTTCGTCGAACGATTCAAGCGCGAGGCGCTGGCGGTGGCGAGGCTGATCCACCCCAACATCGTCCAGGTCTACGACACCGGCGTCGACGACGGTCGCCACTACATCGTCATGGAGTACGTCGAGGGCCGCTCCGGGGCGCAGATCCTGCAGCGCCAGGGTCCGGTCGAGCCAGACGTCGCGGCGGAGATAGGGGTCCAGGCCTGCGCCGGGCTCGACTACGCCCACCGCCGCGGGATCATCCACCGCGACGTCAAGCCGGGGAACCTGATGATCGTCGGCGGCCCGGTGGGCGGCGGCGAGATGATCGTCAAGCTGACCGATTTCGGGATCGCCCGGGCGATCGAGCAGACCCGGATCACGCAGGTCGGTTCCGTCGTCGGCACCGCCGCCTACCTGGCCCCCGAGCAGGTGCGCGGCGAGGAGGCGACGCCGGCGACCGACGTCTACGCGCTCGGCGTCGTCCTCTACCAGTTCCTCACCGGCCGGCTGCCCTACGAGGGCTCCTCGCTGGCCGAGCTGGCGGTGCGCCAGCAGAACGAGAAGCCGCTGCCGCCCGACACGTACAACGGCGATGTGCCGGAGATGCTCGGCGCGGCGGTGCTGCGCGCCCTGGAGGGCGACCCGAGCCGGCGCTACGGCAGCGCCGACGAGCTCGCCGCGGGGCTGCGCCTGGGCCTCGAAGGCGGCGACGTGACGCTGCCGCTGGAAGAAGCGACGGACGCGACCAACGTCCTCGGCGGCGAGACCGCCGCGACCCGGCACATGGGCCGCGAAACCGCCCAGACCGAGTACCGCCCCGCCTCGCAGACGCGGCGGCCCGCACC
>DATEOT010000037.1:0-16055 GCA_035273795.1 Solirubrobacterales bacterium
TCTTCGACGGCGTCGGGGCGGACCCAGGCCTGGAGGGTGAACTCTTCGCCCAGCTGCAGCTCGGGGCTGTCGGGGATCTCGACGTAGTCGCCGACGCCGTCGAAGTAGAGGGCCTGGCCGTACTTGCCTCTGACCCAGTCGACGCTGTTGAGGGTGCCGTCGTGCTCCCCGACCAGGTCCTCGGCGATTTCGCCTTCGCCGGCGTCGAACGAGTAGGCGGCGACGGCGCCCGGGGAGGACGTCTGGATCGGTGCGCCCTTGTCGGCGACCACCTCTTCGTCGCTCAGTGCCCGGTCATAGACACGGACCTCGTCGATCAGCCCTTCGAAATCTTCGGGATAGAGGTGGTTGCATCCGATCGAGAGAGCTCCTTCGCCCGTCGGCGGACCGGTCGGCTGCGGATCGGTCTCGGCCAGGGCACCGTTGACGTAGATGCGCATTTGGGCGCCGTCATAGGTGAAGGCGAGGTGGGTCCAGACGTTCTCCTCGACGTCTTCGGGGCCGACGACGGTCTCGACTTCTTCCACACCCTCGCCGATCAGGCCTTCAGGGTTGCCGGTGCCGTAGAGACCGATCCCGAGGGCGTAGGCGGCATTGCCCCAGCTGTCTTTGTAGATGATCGGAAGATCGCTGTCGGTCCGCGGCTTGACCCACGCCTCTACGGTGAGCTCTTCGCTCAGCTCGAGATCGTTGGCGTCAGCGATGGTGACGCAGTCGTTTTCGCCGTCGAAGGAGAGCGCCGAGCCGTAGCGGCCGCGGCCGAACCATCCGGCGCCTTCGATCGCGCCGTCGAATTCGCCGGCGAGGTCCTCGGCGACGTTGCCTGCGCCAGCGTCGAAGGAATAGGCGGCGACGGGGCCGCGGGAAGGGGTCTCGATCGGCGCGCCCTTGTCGGCGGCGATCTCACCTTCCCCCAGCGCCCGGTCGTAGATCCGCACCTCGTCGATGCGGCCTTTGAAGGTCTCCCCGCCGATAACCAGAGGGCCGGTGCTCGCGGCGGCGGCCACCAGCATGCTGTCGCTCCCCTTCAGTTTGCCGTTGACGTAGAACCGCAGCCGGCCGCCATCGGAGGTGAAGGCGATGTGGGACCACGTCTTGGCCGGAAGCGGCGTGGTGCCGCCGTCGACGCCCCACTCTTTTTCGGCGTTCGCCAGGTAGCCCACGGGGGCGTTGTGGTCGCCGTGGGCCACCAGCTGGTAGCTGATCCCGGACCCCCGCTTCTTGGTGACGATCGAGCTCCATTCGATCGCTTCGGTGGGGCGCACCCAGGCCTCGAGCGTAAGTTCGTCGGTGAGATCGAGGTCGTTGCTGTCGGGGACCGTGACCTGTTCTCCTTCGACGCCGTCGAAATGGAGCGCCGAGCCGAACTTGCCTTTGTCGAACCATTCGGCGCCTTCGATCGCGCCGTCGTTGTTGCCGGCTGAATCTTCGAGAACCGAGCCTTCGCCCTCGTCGAAGGAGTAAGACGCGACGGGGGGGCGGGGCGGAGTCTGCAGCTCCTTGGCGGCATCGGCGTTGACTTCACCGATCGAGAGCGCGCGGTTGTAGATGCGGACCTCGTCGATCAGGCCGTCGAAGTCTTCGGGGTAGAGCGGGTTGCAGCCGATCGCCAGCGGCCCTTCCCCGGTCGGCGGCGGAGTCGACTGCGCTTGGGAGGCGACCAGCTGGCCGTTGACGTAGAGGCGCATCGTGGCGCCGTCGTAGCTGAAGGCGAGGTGCCTCCAGACGTTTTTTTCGACCGGGTTGGGGGAGACGACGTCCTCGTATTTGCCGACGCCCTCGCCGATCAGGCCTTCGGGTTTGGCGTAGTTGAAGAAGCTGATCCCCAGCGCGTAGCCGAGGTTGCCCCAGGCGCTCTTGTAGAGGATCGGCTGGTCGGAGAGGGAACTGGGTTTGACCCAGGCCTCGACCGTCATCTCCTCGCTCAGCTGGAGGTCGTCGTGGTGAGGAACGGTGACGCAGGTTTCGGGGCCGTCGAAGAGCAGGGCTTTGCCGTATTTGCCCTTCTCGAACCATTCGGCGCCTTCGACGACACCGTCGTTTTCACCGGCGAGATCCTCGGCGACTTCGCCTTCGCCGGCGTCGAAGGAGTAGGCGGCGATCGGTGTGTTGCTGGTGATCTGGGTGGCCGCGGTGGCGTCAGGTCGCAGCGCCGCCGCCGCCATCACTGCCAGGCACAGGAGCGCTACGCCTACCGCGGGTGTGAGGCCAGCGCGAAATCCGAACCATCCCACCATCTCCCCACCAACCCTTCCGCTCGACTGAGAGTGTTAGCCGCGACCCGCGGCAGGGCTCCATCTCTACGGGTTGGGGAGGGACTGTGTCAAGGAGAGTTTATAAAAAGGATTTTCTCGAATAGATGACTACTCATTTTTCGAGGGCGAACCTAGCCGGCTGGTGGACGAGGCGCCCACGGTCTGGGGGCTGCGCCGGCTACCTCGCGCAGCTGACGGCAGGGACCAAGTAGGCCGCGAGCGCGTCGCGGCAAGGCCGTTCCTGCTGGAATCACCGCGGTGCGATCCCTCCTCGGCCACCGAAAGACCTGGATCTGGATCGCCGTCTGGCTGGCGACGCGGGCGCTGATCGTCGCCGAGGTGGGCTTCTGGGCGACCGCGGGCCCGCAGTTCGAGGACGTCAACAACTACGAGGTCTGGGCGAACTACATCACCAGCCACGACGCCTTTCCCGGCGGCGAAGCGTGGCAGTACCCGCCCGGCGGCGCGCTGCTGATGCTCCTCCCGCGGCTGTTTCCCTTCGACTACGGCGAGGCGTTCGTCGGCCTGATGCTCCTCGTCGACCTTGCCGGCCTGGTGCTGCTGGCCCGGCTGGGCCGGCGCTCGGGCAACGACACCGGCGTCTGGATCTGGCTGCTGGGGATGCCGCTCCTCGGGACCTTCGCCGTGCTGCGCTTCGACCTGATCCCGACGGTGATCGCGATCGCCGCGCTGCTCGTCATCCACCGCCGCCCGCAGTGGTTCGGGGCGCTGGCGGGGATCGGCGCGGCGATCAAGCTCTGGCCGGTGCTGCTGCTGTTCGGTGAGTGGGACCGGCGGCGCTTGCTGCGCAGCGCCGGCGTCGCGCTGGCCGCGGTCGCGCTGGTCTTCGCGGTCGCGACGATCGCCTTCGGCGACTCCACCGGCTTCCTCGCCGAGACCGGCAACCGCGGCCTGCAGGAGGAAGCGGTCGCGACGATCCCCTGGCAGCTCGACCAGATCGTCAGCGGCGAGCCCTACGAGCGCGAGATCCGTTACGGCGCCTGGGAGGTGGTGGCGGCCGGCGCCGACACCGTCGCCACCCTGCTCGAGCTGCTGACCCTCGCCGCGCTGGCCGGCGCGGCGGTCTGGTGGTGGTACCGGGCGCGGGCGATCAAGGATGGCGACGAGCGGTTGGCCGAGCCCACCGTCAGCCGCGACTTCGTCTTCACCGTCGTCCTCCTCGTCGTCGTCACCAGCCGGGTGCTCAGCACCCAGTACATGGTCTGGCTGCTGGGCCTGGCGGCGGTCGTCTTGAGCGCCAACGCCACCCGCCTCGCGCGGCCGGCGTGGATCGTGGTCGGAGCGACCGCGCTCTCGACCGCGACCTTCAAATCCCCGGAGCTGACCCTGATCCGCAACCTGGCGCTGGTTTGCGCGACGGTCGACGCAACCGTGGCGATGGTCCAGCTGCTGAGGCGGACGCCCTCCTCAGCAGCCGAGGTCGGCGCCGCCCGTACTCAGGCCGCGCAGCGCTGACAGAGGCCGCGCAGGACGACGTCGTGCTCGGAGATCTCGAACGGGACCCGGCTGGAGACGCGGCCGATCGCCCGCTCCAGGTCGCGGTCCTCGAAGGTCTCCATCCGGCCGCAGCCGCGGCAGATCGCGTGGTGATGGTGGTGGCCGTCGGGCTCGATCCGCTCGTAGCCGGCGGTGCCGCGGCTCATCTCCATCCGCCGCACCAAACCGAGCTCCTCGAACTGCTCCAGCGCCCGGTAGATGCTGGCCCGGCCGACCCGCGGTTTGCGGCTGCGCAGCTCGTCGTCGAGCTCCAGCGCGGTGACCGCGCAGCCGTGCCGGGCGAGCGCCTCGATCACCGCGGTGCGGGCGCCGCCGCGCCGCAGTCCGGCGGCGCGCAGGGTGGCGTGCGCGTGCTCGGCCCAGGTGGTCTCAGTAGCGGTAGCCATCTCAGCTGATCGTAGCCCTCGCCTCAGGGCGGGCAGGTCCGGCGACCAGGTGCCGCAGGCGCCCGGCGGCCGCCGCCAACAGGTAGGCGCCGAGGATCGCCAGCGCCACCGAGGCGCCGCCGGCGGTACCGAGGTAATAGGAGCAGTAGAGGCCCGCCAGCCCGCCGAGCACCGCGATCGCCACCGCCGTCGCCATCATCGGCGCCGCCCGCTCGGTCAGCTCGCGCGCCGCGGCGGCGGGACCGACGAAGACGGCGACGACAAGCAGGTTGCCCAGGCCCTGCACGGCGACGACGATCGCCGCGGCCAGGAGCGCCATCAGCAGCGCTTCGGTCGCGCCGGGGCGGACGCCGAGCGCGCGGGCGCCGTCGGGATCGAAGCCGACCGCGAGCAGGCGCGGGTAGAAGAGCGCGAGGCCAGCGAGCACGACGAGCACCAGGGCCGCCGCCGCGATCAGGTCGCCGTCGGAGGGGCCGAGGATGTCGCCGAACAGCAGCCCCTGCAGCCCCGGCGGCGAGTCCGGCGAGAGCGCCAGCAGGACGCCGGCCCCGAACAGGGTGGTGACGACGACGGCAACCGCGACCTCGCGGCTAACCCCCGGCACCCGCGAGATCGCTGCGATCGCCAGCGCCGCGACAGCGATCGCCGGACCGCCGCCGAGCAGCAGCGGCACCCCCGCCAGGGTCGCCAGCACCAGGCCGGGAAAGATCGAGTGGGCGAGCGACTCGGCGGCGTAGGAGAGGCGGTAGAGGACGACCCAGCAGCCGAGCGCCCCGCCGGCCAGGCCGAGCAGCGTCATCTCGGCGATCGCCCGCCGCATGAACTCGTCTTGAAAGGGCTCGAACATGGTCAGTGATGGTGGTGATGGGGCGGCAGGATCGCCCGCCCGCCCTCGCCGGGCAGCTCGACGATCGCGCCGCCGTAGGTCTTCTCGAGGACGTCGAGGTCCAGCACCTCCCCGGGCGCGCCGCAGGCGACTTGAGTGCGGTTGAGGCAGAGGACGCTGTCCCAGCGGCGCGCCTGCTCGAGATCGTGGGTCGCGATCAGGACGCCGTGCCCTTCCGCCGCAAGGTCGGCGATCAGCGTTTCCAGGCGCTCGGCGCTCGGCTGGTCGAGGCCGGAGAAGGGCTCGTCGAGGAGCAGCACCCGCGCCTCCTGGACGAGGCTGCGGGCGATCAGGACCCGCTGGCGCTGGCCGCCGGAGAGCTTGCCGAAGGTGTCGTCGGCGAGGTCCCCCAAGCCGACCCGCTCCAGCGCCCGGCGGGCCGCCTCACGGTCGCGGCGGCCCGGTCGCCGCCACCAGGGCAGCCGCGAGAGCGCCCCCATCGCGGCGACGTCGAGTGCGGAGACCGGGTAGTCGAGGGCGGTGCGCTCGGTCTGCGGCACCGTCGCGCAGCGGACCGCCACCCCCAGGTCGCCCTCGAGCGGGCGCAGCTCGCCGAGGATCGCTCGCAGCAGCGTCGTCTTGCCGCCGCCGTTGGGACCGAGCAGAGCCATCCGCTCCCCCGCTCGCAGGCTGAAGCCGACGCCGGTTATCGCCGCCCTGCCGTCGTAGCCGGCGGCGAGCCCCGCCGCCTCGATCAGAGGCTGAGGTTGCATCCCCGCGCGCCCCCGGTGAGGCCGCGGACCACGGCGTCCGCGTTGGCCTCCTCCATCTGCGGGTAGGTCGCCCCGTCGGAATCCGCCGGCCCGAGCGTGTCGCCGTAGAGCGTGTACTCGGCGCTGACCCCAGTCTGCTCGGCGATCGCGCCCGCCACCTTCGAGCTCAGAGAGCTCTCGGGGAAGATCGCCTTCACGCCCTCGGCCTCGATCGTGTCGGCGAGCTCGCTCAGCTCCTTCGCCGAGGGCTGTGCCTGGGTCGTCTGCGAGGGGATCACCGCGCCGACCACCTCGATCCCGTACCGGTTGGCGAAGTAATTGAAGGCGTCGTGGTCGGTGACCAGCTTGCGATCGGCGGGCGGGATCGTCTCGATGCAGGCGGCGATGCCGGCGTCGAGTGCGCGCAGTTGTTTCTCGTAAGCGGCAGCGTTGGACGCGAACTCCCTCTTGCGGGAGGGATCGGCCTGTGCCAGGGTGCGCTCGATCTCGGCGACGGCGGCCTCGGCGTTGCGCGGGTCGTGCCACCAGTGCGGGTCGTCCGGCAGGCGGATCGGCGCCACCGCGCCGAGCTCGACGATCTCCGCCTCGGTGCCGCTGTCGGCGGCCACCTCCTCGATCCACTCGTCGAGCCCCTCGCCGCTGACGTAGATGACGTCGGCCTCGGCGACCGCCTGCACGTCGGAGGGCCGCGGCTCGTAGTCGTGCGGGTCGCTGTTGGGCTGCAGCAGCTGCTCCACCGCAACAGCTTCGCCGCCGACCTCGCCGGCGAAATCCCCGATCTGGGTGGTGGTCGCGATCGCGGTGATCTGCCCATCGTCCCCCCCACCCGAGCCGCCGCAGCCGGCGCCGACCAGGGCCAGGGCCGCCAGGGCCGCCGACGCGGTAGCGGTGCGCGGCAGCCGGACCAGGGCGCGACCGAGTGCGACCAGCGCGAAGACGCCGCCGGCGACGCAGGCGATCGTCGCCCCGGGGGGTGCGTTGGTTTCGACCGAGAGCCAGAGCCCGGCGGTGCCCTCGAGCGCGACCAGCGCGATGCTGAGCAGCTGCCAGCTCCGCAGCCGCTCGGTGAGCAGGCGGGCGGTGATCGCCGGGACGACGAAGAGGGCGGCGACGAGGAGGGCGCCGACCACGGTGAGGGCGGCGACGCTGGCCAGGGCCACCAGCACGATCAGGACCCCGTCGAAGACGCGGGGATCGGGGCCGCCCGCGATCGAGGTGGTCGGGTCGAAGCCGGTGCGCAGCCAATGCTGGCCGACCAGAACGCTGGCCAGCACAGTGGCAGCCGCAACTCCAGCGGCGAGCGCGATGTCGCCGCCGTCGACCAGCAGCAGGCTGCCGAACAGCAGCGTCTCGACATTCGAGCCCGACCCGAAGACGTCGCTGGCGAGGATCACGCCCGCCGCCAGGCAGCCGACCAGGACCAGCGCCACGACGGCGTCCTGGCCGGAGCGGCGCCCGCGCAGGGCGGTTGCCCCCCCGGCGAAGAGGATCGCCGCGCCGAAGGCACCGAGGGGCGCCGCGACCCCGAGACCGTCGGCGAGGACCAGGCCGGGAAAGGAGGCGGTGCCGACCGCGTGCGAGAAGAAGGCGAGCCCGCGCAGGACGATCCAGGTACCGAGCAGGCCCGCGGGCACGGCCAGGATCAGGACCTCGATCAGGCCGCGCTGCACGAAGGGAAGTTCGAAGGGCTCGAGCAAGGGTCGTCCTCTCGGAGGGTGACGGCCGCCAGGACTCTAATGAGAATGACTCTAGTTTGCATTCAGAGACCTGCCGCGGGCTCTCCGCGCCCTTGACATTCCCTGATTACTTGGGAAGGTCTGCGCTTCCAAAGGCAAGTGACCAGCGATCTAAAAGGAGTTTCGACATGCGTACCCTCAAGCAGCTCGGGGTGCTCGCCGTCGTCGTCTTCGCGCTCAGCGCGACCGGCACCGCGAACGCCTCCGTTGACACCTTCACAGCCAGCGCCACCGGAAACGTGTTCGGCAAAGCGCTGGAAACGCAGACCTTCACGGTCAACGGCGGTCAGATCACCTGCGCCACCGCCGAAACCTTTGGGCCGATCGAAAAAACGGCGTCGACCGAGCAGCATCTGACTGTGGCCTACAGAGGCTGCACGGCCTTCAGCCTCGCCAATGTGGACATCTCGCCGGCCACATACCTGATCACGGCAAGCGGCCAGGTCCACCTTCTCAACACCGTCACCATCAACGTGACATCCGCCAGCTGCTCGATCAGCATGGGGCCACAGACAGTGGGCTCGTTCAGCTTCTCCAACAACGCCGGCAAGCTGAAACTGACCCCCAACGTCACCGGCATCACCTACACCTCGACCGGCGGCACCTGCGGCGCGTCGGGCAGCAACGGGACCTTCACCGGCAAAAGCGAACTGGAACGGATGGGCGGCGGCACCCTGGCATTCGATGCGGGTGTCGTATATCCCCCGTCTCCTACCGGATCGTTCACATACAGCGCTACCGGCTCTCTTACCGGTAAAGCCACGGCCACCCAGACCTTCACGATCAACGGCGGTCAGATCAAATGCACCGTTGCCGAAACCTCCGGCACGATCGTAACCCTCCCTCCGTTGAAAGAACAGCACCTCACGACCAACTACAAAGGCTGCACGGCATTCGGCTTCGCCACCGTGCACGTCTCGTCCGCTACATACAAACTCACAGCAAGTGGAGCGATGGACCTGACCAACTCCGTCACAGTCACCGTGACAGCGGCCGGCTGCGACGTGACCTTCGGGCCTCAAACGCTGAAACCGATCAGCTTCACAAACAACGGCGGCAGGCTCTCGATGATCCCTAACGTCACCGGCATCACCTACACCACGACCGGCGGCCTCTGCGGCTCCTCGGGCAGCAACGGGACGTTCACGGGCACCAGCGAAATCGAACGGGTAGGCGGAGGCACTTTTACCTACGACCCCTGATCCCAGATACCCGACGCCTTGAGGCCGGGCGCCGTACGGGGCCCGGCCTCTCGTTGCCCCATGCCGACCGGATCCCCAGGTGGCCGCCTAGGCGATCGCCTGGACCGCCGGGTCGGCGCCGGTGAGCCGGTCCGGCAGCCCGAAGGAGCGAAACAGTTGGGGCGTCAGCCAAGGCTGCAGGAAGTTGTGGACCTCGGCGACGGCTGGCGCCTCCCGCTCGCCGGCGACGGGCTCGAGGAGCGTCAGCGACCACGGAAGCCAGTCGCCTGACTCCGCGTCGGGTTTGTAGACGGCGAAGGCGGGGCAGCCGTTGGCGGCGACGGCGATCAGCTTCGAGCCGCGGCACGCCGCGCCCTGGCCGAGCATGAAGCGGGCGACCTGCTCGGGTCCGCGCAGCCACAGCGCCAGCGGCGGCATGTCGAAGACGACGTCGTAGCGCAGCAGGGCGACGATCCGGTCGATGTCGTACTCGGCGAAGGCCTCGAGGTACTGCTCGAGCAGACGGCGCTCGTCCTCGTCGCTGGGGCGCGCCGGCGCCTCGGCGTCCTCCAGCGCCAGCTCGTCGAGGGTGGCGCGGGCGCGCTGCAGGGCGCTGTTGACCGAGGCGACCGAGGTCTCCAGCATCTCCGCCACCTCCTTGGCGCTCCAGCGCAGCACCTCGCGCAGGACCAGCACTACCCGCTGGCGCGCCGGCAGGTGCTGGAGCGCGGCGACGAACGCCAGCCGCAGCGACTCGGCGTCCGCCATCCGCCGCGCCGGGTCGGCCTCGGGGTCGGCGACCTGGCCGTCGGCGATCGGCAGCACCCAGGTCGTCTCCGCCAGCGGCGCGCCGACCGGCGTCTCCGCGGAGCCGGGGTCGGCGAGGTCGACCGGGCGCGCCCGGCGCTTGCTGCTGTCGATCTGGTCGAGGCAGACGTTGGTGGCGATCCGGAACAGCCACGACTTCAGCGCGCCGCGGTCCTGCAGGGCGTCCGACCGCCGCCAGGCCCGGAGCATCGTCTCCTGGGTCGCGTCTTCGGCCTCGAAGCCGGAGCCGAGCATCCGGTAGCAGTAACCGGTCACGGCGGGCCGCAGGCCCTCGAGGTCCCGCTCGAATGGGGGCCGGTCGACGGTGGAAGCGGGCATGGCTCCTTCAATCCTAGGTGGAGCCAGATTCGGAGCCCCGGGAAGGCGAAATCAGACTTTCAGACGCTCCGTCTGAATACTTGACAAGTCTTGAGTATGGGAGAGTGGCCGGCGCAGGACCAGCATGACCAGCAATCCAAAGGAAGGACTCCTCATGCGTAGCTTCAAGAAGTTCGGGCTCCTCGCGGCCGTCTTCGCGCTCAGCGCGATCGGCGCCGCAAACGCCTCCGCGGCAACGTTCACAGCCAGCGCCACCGGAACGCTCTCCGGCAAAGCCACGACGCTCCCCATTCTGACGCTCAACGGGGGTCAGATCAAATGCACCACGACCTCCACCACTGGCACCATCGCAAGCATCCCGTGGACCGAACAGAAATACACCATCACCTACAGCGGCTGCACGGCTTTTGGCTTCGCGAACGTGCACACGAGCCCCCACGAATTCAACACAAAAGCAAACGGGGAAGTTCAATATCTCAAAACGATCACAATTAGCGTGACAGCCATTGCCTGCCATATCACCATCCATCCCCAAACGGTGAATAAAGTCGAATACACAAACAACTCCCCCAGGACAATCGTCCACCACAAAACAACCGGCATCGCCTATACATCGACGGGCGGTCTCTGCGGCGCCTCGGGCAGCAACGGGACGTACACCGGCACCACCGAAATCGAACGAGTTGGCGGAGGAAGCGTCTCCCACGATCCCTGAGTCTCTCTGGCAACTGATGGCTCATTGGGGTGGGCGCATATGCGCCCACCCCGTCAAACAGGAAAGGGGTATCGAGATGCGTACCTACAAGAAGCTTGGCGTTCTCGCCCTCAGCGTCCTCGCGCTCGGCGCGATCGGCGCCGGCAACGCCTCTGCAGCCCAGTTCACAGCCAGCGCCGCCGGTTCTCTCACCGGCAGCGCCACCGCCGCCCAGGTGTTCACGACCAACTGGGTGACGATCAAATGCGTTGCAGCCGAAACCTCGGGCGCGATCGGAAGCACCTCAGCGACCGAACTGCACGTGACCGTCCTCTATAAAGAATGCAGGCTCGGCCAGTTTCCCGAACTCCTCCACGTCTCGCCCGCCACATACGTGTTCACAGCCAACGGAGAAGCTCATCTCAAAAGTCCCGTCACCTTTACCTTCACACTGGGGCTTTGTCAACTTACGATCCCCGCACAGTCGATCAAAACCTTTGGTTTCGCCACCAGCGGCAGCAAGCTGAAAGTGACCCCCACCGTCAGCACGCTCAAAGTCACTGCGACGGGCGGCGGCTGCGGAGCCTCGACGAGCTTCGGTTCGTACACCGGACCCAGCGAAATCGAACGGGTGGGCGGTGGGTCCGTCTCCTTCGACCCTTGATACGTCAACTGGACTGACGCCTCAGGGCGGGCGGTCACACTCCCGCCCTGAACGCGTCCCCCACGCTAGTTCGAGTGGACCGTGCGAGGGAGGGCGATGAGTTTCGGCGGCCGGGCCCGTCTCTACTGATGACAACCCCCCAACGAGGAGCAACCATGTCCCGACTGATCTTCGTCAACCTGCCCGTCCGCGACCTGCCGGCCAGCCGCGCCTTCTTCGGAGCGCTCGGCTTCGGCTTCGACGAGAGGTTCTGCGACGACAAGGCCGCCTGCATGGTGGTCAGCGAGCAGGCTTGGGTGATGCTGCTGGAGCGCGACCGCTTCGCCGACTTCGTCACCAAGCCGGTCGCCGACGCCCAGGAGGCGACGGCACTCACGGTCGCCGTCAGCGCCGAGAGCCGCGAGGCCGTCGGCGCTTTCGCCGAGGCGGCCCTCGACGCCGGGGCAACCGCCGCCAAGGATCCGCAGGACTACGGGTTCATGTACCAGCGCAGCTTCCACGACCTCGACGGCCACCTCTGGGAGGTCATGTGGATGGACCCGGTCGCCGTGGAGAAGGGCCCTGCGGAGTACGCCGCGGAGGTCGGCTGATCGAGGCGGAGCTAAGGTGCGTGCGTGTTCGAGGAGGGCTCCCACCAGATCAGCGCCACGCTGGGAGCTCGCCTGCGCGCCAGGTTCTCCGAGCTGGAAGGTGAGCTCGCGAACCTCGTCGAGGACCTGGACCGCGCGACGCCGCCGACCCCCTCTACCGGGATTATTTGGACAGCCTGCGCGCCAACCGCCCCGCGGTCCTCGAGTACGCCGTCCAGGTGATCGAAGGTGGGGAGCGGCGTGCACCCGAGGTGCCGGCGGCCGTGTTCACGGCCGCTCGCCTCGCCGCCCGCTCGCTGCGGCAAAGATACCCGGAGATTGCAGGGATTCTCTTGGGTACTTGACAATATCTGACCAATTCGGGAGCCTAACGATCACACCAATGAACTCGGTCTCTGCACCGACCATGCCCTAGAGAGCTACCGGCGGGACAGCGGACGAGCATGACTAGTCAGGAGTCTCGATATGCGTAGGTTCAAGAAATTCGGAGTGCTCACCGTCGCCGTTCTCGCGCTCAGCGCGATCGGCGCCGCGAACGCCTCAGCAGCTCAGTTCACAGCCAGCGCCACCGGAACGCTCTCCGGTAAAGCGACCAGCACCCATGTTTTTACTACCAACGGCGGGCAGGTCAAATGCACCGCCCTCGCCATCTCGGGCACGATCAAAAGCGTCGCCTCCGAAGAACAGACAGTAGAAGTCAAATACAGCGGCTGCACGGCTTTCGGCTTCGCGACCGTGCACCTCACGTCGGCTGTCTACAACTATACAGTTAGCGGACAGGTTCACATCGAGAAAACCATCACGATCACCGTGACAGGGGCCGGCTGCTCGCAGACCGTCGCCCCGCAGACAGTGTCATCGGTCGGCTACGCCAACAACGCCGGCAAATTGAAAGTGACCCCGAACATCACCGGGATCATCTACACCTCGACCGGTGGTCTCTGCGGCTCCTCGGGCGCCAACGGCACGACAACCGGGACCATGGAATGGGAACGGGTCGGCGGAGGAACGCTCTCCGTCAGTTGATCAGTACGGCAACTGATGCCACCGGGCGGACGCCATATGGCGTCCGCCCGGTGCGACAAGTCATGCCAACCAACTCCAAGGAGTCTCGAAATGCGTAGTTTCAAGAAGCTCGTCGTGCTCGCCGTCGTCTTCGCGCTCAGCGCGATCGGCGCCGCAAGTGCCTCAGCCGCTCAGTTCACAGCCAGCTCGACCGGTGAACTTTCAGGCAGAGGCTCGCTTAGCCATACCTTCAAATTCACCGGCGGCAACGTGAGTTGTCTTACCACCAAAATCAACGGCACCATTGCCAAAACCGCTTCGACCGAACAGCACGTGACGGTGAATTACAGCGGCTGCACGGCTTTCGGTTTCGCCTCCGTGCACATCACGCCCGCTACATACAACCTTACAGCGAGCGGGACCTATCACATCACCAACACCATCACGATGACCGTGACAGGGGCCGGCTGCTCAATCACCATCGGCCCCCAGTCCAGGGGATCCGTGGTCTACAGCAGCTTGCCCGGCGGCTACCTGCAGGCGAATTTCTACGTCTCGGGGCTCTCGTACACCTCGACCGGCGGCCTCTGCGGATCCTCCGGCCTCGGGTTCTACGACGGCTGGACGGAATCGCACCGGGTGGGCGGAGGTTCCCTTTCCTACGATTTCTGATCGCAGCAAAGTCCGTGGGGCGGGCGTCACGCCTGACGCCCGCCCTGCCCTTACCTCAGATGCTCGCGCTGGCCGTGCAGACCTCACCCGACGGGCTTACCGCCCGGGCGGTGATCGAGTCGGCGCCCTGACCGTCGTCGAGCACGCGGCGGACCTCGAACGAGCCGCTCCGGCCGCCAGTGGTGGCTTTGGTCCGGGCGGCGACCTCGCCGTTGCGGCGGAAGACGACTTTCCAGGTGACGCCGCTGCGGTTCTGGTCGACCTCGAACTCGGTCTCGATCCGCCCGTCCTCGGGGCTCAGCTTGATCTTCGCCGAGGTGCTGCCGGTGCAGGACCCGGCTTTGCGGACGTCGGCGTCGTTGGCGGTCGCCGTCGCCGTCAGCGAGACGAGAGCCACGAGGGAAACGACTACGCCGATGATCGAAGTGCGCTTGTTCATCTATTCCTTCTCCTTGCTTGCGGTTGCGAGTGCAGTACCCGCCGGGTCAAATCGCGATTCGCGCCTCACGGGAAGACGGTCTCCCCGCTCGCCTCGTCGACGATCGAGATCGCGACGGCCGGGCAGGCCTCGGCCGCTTCGATCATCAGCTCCGGGCTGTCGGTGCCGATGACTACCGCGGTGTCGTCGAGGCGGAAGACGGTGGGGGCGATCTCGACGCAGTCGCCGTGGGCGCTGCACTCGGCGGGGTCGACGACGGCTTTGTGGCTCATGCTGCCTCCTTCTCGGGTTGCAGGGCCGGAACGGCCCTCTCGATTTCCTTGCGAAGGGCCGGGATCGCGCGGGGGCGACCGACCGCGAGCCCAGCGACGGGAACGCCGTCGCGGGTGAAGAGGGCCTGGAAGTCGCGGGCGGCGGGGTCGCCCTCGATGGCGACGGCGTCGGCCACCTGGGGGTGGCCGACGCACTGGACCCGCGTCCCGTACTGGTCGCTCCAGAAGCTCGGCAAGGGCGGGCGACCCGGCTCCTCGCCGAGGATCGACCTGGCGACCGCGGCGCCCTGCCAGGCAGCGGCGTCCCAGTGCTCGGTGCGGAGGTGGGCGCGGCGGCGCGGTTCGAAGCCGAGGCAGGCGTCGCCGGCGGCGAAGATGCCGGGAACGGCGGTGCGGCCGCCGGCATCGACGGGGACGCCGGGGCCCTCCAGCCCGCTCGCCTGCAGCCACCCGGTCGCCGGCACGGTGCCGATGCCGACCAAGACGAGGTCGCACTCGACCCGGCGACCGTCGGCGAGGACCAGCTCCTCGACCCGGTCGCCGCCGCGGGCGCTCTCGAGCGCGGTGCCGGCGATGATCTTCACGCCCTCCTCATGGTGCAGCTCGGCGAACCAGCGGCCGAGCCGCGGGCCGACGATCGGCTCCAGCGGCACCGGCAGCGCCTCGATGACGGTGACCTCGACGCCAAGGGCTCGCGCGGTCGCCGCCACCTCCTGGCCGATGAAGCCGGCGCCGACGATCGCCAGCCGCGAGCCGACGACGAGGTCGCGGCGCAACCGCCTCAGGTCGGCGAGCGTGCGCAGCTCGTGGACGTTGGCGCCGGCGAGGAAGCGCAGCCGCCGCGGTTCGCCGCCGGTCGCGATCGCGAGGTTCTCGTAGGGCAGCGAAGTGCCCGAGTCGAGCGCGACCCGCCGCCGAGCGGGGTCGAGCGCCTCGGCCCGCACGCCGAGCAGCAGCTCGACCCCGTTCTCCTCGTACCAGGCGGCGGGCCGGTAGGCGACCTCCTCCTCCCCGGCGCTCCCGGCCAGCACCTCCTTCGAGAGCGGCGGGCGGTCGTAAGGCGACTCCGGCTCGGCGCAGACGATCCGCACCGGCTCTTCGTAGCCGCGGCGCCGCAGCCCCTCGGCCACCCGCTGCGCCGCCAGGCCGCCGCCGACGATCACGGTCCCCGCGCGGCTCATCCATCCTCCATCGCCGGCCGCGCCGTCAGGCCCTGCCGGGGTTTCGGCCTGGGCGCCTGGCGGGGCTTCGCGGGCTCCCCCTGCGGAGCGGCCGCTCCCTCGCGAGCTTTCGCCGCTTTCGCCTTGACTTTGGCGCGCCCTTCCAGCACCCGGTAGACGAAGAGGCCACCGACGATCGGCGTCGTCGCCATCACCCACCAGCGGAACCAGACCGCCGAGGTGTCGGTGCCGGCGCCGAGCGTATGCACGAGGCCGAGGACGTAGACGAGCACGGTGGCCTGATGCGCCTTGCGCCAGGCCTTGGTCCCGATCCGGCGGCGGACGTAGTAGCTCAACCCGAGCAGCAGCGCCAGGTAGGCGGCGATCACGCCGAGCCCGGTGAAGAGGGTCTCGAAGTCCATCGCGAAGGGGACGGTGACCCCGGCGACGCCGGGGTCGAGGAAGGGGTCGCCGAGCAGGGTGATCGCATGGACCGAGATCGCGATCAGGCCCGCCAGCGCGGTCTGCTCGTGGACGGCCATCAGCTTGCGGGAGAGGCCGGGGACGCGCAGGACCTTGCCCGCCATCGCCAGCCCGATCGTCACCGAGACGGTGACCAGGATCAGCGCCACCACGCCCGAGGCGCGGCTCGCCAGCCACCAGCCGTGGCTTTCCAGGGTGCGGGCGGCTTCGGTCATGCCGGCACCGCCTCCCGCGCCGCGATCGGTCGCGGCAGGC
>DATEOT010000038.1:0-9306 GCA_035273795.1 Solirubrobacterales bacterium
CCCGCCGGGTCGAGGGACGGGCGACCGCCAACCCGGAGGCGGTGCGGGCGCTGGCCGACCGCCTCGATGCCGCCGCGAACCCGGTGATGGTCGCCGGCCCCGACGTCGACACCGCCGGCGCCTGGGACCTGGCGATCGCCCTCGCCGAGCAGCAGCGCCTGCCGGTCTGGGCCTCGCCCGCGACCGGAGGCCATCGCCTCGGCTTCCCCGAGAGCCATCCCAACTTCCGCGGCGTGCTGCCGCCGGCAATCGGGCCGGTCGGACAGACGCTCGAGGGCCACGACCTGATCCTCGTCGTCGGCAGCTCCGTCTTCCCCTACTACCCGCATATCCCCGGGCCGCTGCTGCCCGACGGGGCGGAGCTGGTGGCGATCACCAGCGACCCCGACGAGGCGGTGCGGGCGCCGATGGGGGAGGCGATCGTCGCCGACGTGGGGCTCACCCTGGCGGCGCTCTTGGAGGCGGTGCCCGAGTCCTCGCGCCCGGGGCCCGAGCCGAACCCGGGGCCGCAGGAAATCCCGCCGAGCGACCCGCTCAACGCCTCGACCGTCCACACGGCGCTGGCCGAGGTGATGCCCGACGACGCGATCGTCGTCCTCGAGTCCCCCTCGAGCACGCTGGCGCTCCGCAACCAGCTACGCATCTCCCGGCCCGGCAGCTACTACTTCAGCGCCGGCGGCGGCCTCGGCTTCGGCCTCGCGGCCTCGGTCGGGGTGCAGCTCGCCCAGCCCGACCGACCGGTCGTCTGCGTGCTCGGCGAGGGCTCGGCCCAGTACGCGATCACCGCCTTCTGGAGCGCCGTCGCCTACAACGCCCCGGTCACCTTCCTCGTCCTCCAGAACGAGGAGTACGCGATCCTCAAGTGGTTCGCCGAAGTCGAGCAGGTGACCGCGGCGCCGGGGCTCGACCTGCCAAAGCTCGACGTCGCCGCCGTCGCCGAGGGCTACGGCGTCAAGGCGCACCGGGCGAAGGAGCGCGACGAGGTCGCGGGGGCGCTCGGCAGCGCGCTCGCCTCCTCCCGGCCGGAGCTGGTCGAAGTCCCCGTCGCCCCGGGAATGTCCCTCTTCTAGGAGCTTGGGGATGCCGCTGCTCCAGCGCCAGCCCCGTAGCGTCCTTCCGCCGCCGAGCCAGCCGGTCGCCGACCGCGCCCCCGATGCGCTCGCCGGCGGCGTCGACCCCTCGCTGCGGCGCGAGCTCGAGGAGCTGCTCGGCGCCGGCCGCGTCCTCCACCGAGTTTCAGACCTCGTCGCTTACGCCTCCGACGCCAGTCCGTACCGGCGCTTCCCGCGGGCGGTCGTCGAGGCGCGCGACGCCGACGACGTCGCCAAGGTGCTGCGGTTCGGCCGCGAGCGCTCGATTCCCGTCACCTTCCGTGCCGGCGGCACCAGCCTCAACGGCCAGGGCCAGAGCGACGGCATCCTCGTCGACGTCCGCAAGCACTTCGGTGGGGTCCGGGTCGAGGAGGACGGCGCCCGCGCCCGGGTCAAGCCTGGGACGATCCTCGGCCACGCCAACCGCGTCCTCGCCCCCCACGGGCGCAAACTCGGCCCGGACCCGGCCAGCACCGACGTCTGCACCGTCGGCGGCGTCGTCGCCAACAACTCGGGCGGGATGCGCTGCGGCGTCACCAAGGACTCCTACTCGACCGTGCAGGAGCTGACCTTCGTCCTCCCCTCGGGGACGAAGATCGACACCGGCGCACCGGGCGCGGCCGAGCGGTTCGCCGCCGCCGAGCCGGAGCTGGTCGCCGGCCTCGAATCGATCCGCGACGAGATCCGCGCCGACGCCGAGCTAAGCGAGCGGATCCGCCGCAAGTTCGCGATCAAGAACACCACCGGGTACCGCCTCTGCGCCTTCCTCGACGCCGACGAGCCGCTGGAGATCTTCCGCCGCCTCCTGGTTGGCTCGGAGGGGACGCTGGCGCTGATCGCCGAGGTCGTCTTCGAGACGGTGCCGGTGGCGCCGGTGACGACCACCGCCTGGGTCCACTTCCCCGGCATCGACGAGGCGATCGCCCCGGTCCCCGACCTGGTCGCCTCCGGCGCCACCGCGGTCGAGCTGATGGTGGCGCCGGCGCTGATCACCGCCGCCTGGAACATGGTCGGGGCGCCCCAGGAGTGGAAAGAGCTGCCGCCGGAGTCGGCGGTGCTGCTGGTCGAGTTCGGGGGCGCCGACGAGGGCGACCTCGCCGCCCAGGTGCTTCGCGCCGAAGCGATCCTCGGCTCCCACGAGACCATCCGCCCGCTGGACTTCACCCGCGAGCCGGAGGCAATCGAGCTCGCCTGGCGGGTGCGCGAGGGGCTGCACGGGCTGATCGGCCGGGTCCGTCCTGAGGGCACGGCGCTGATCGTCGAGGACGTCTGCGTCCCGCCCGAGCGGATCGCCGAAGGGGCCAAGGACCTGCAGGCGCTGCTCGGCCAGCACGGCTTCCTCCCCGGTGTCGCCGGCCACGCCTCCGCCGGGAACCTGCACTTCATGCTGACGCCGGACTTCGCCAAGCAGGAGGACCTCGAGCGCTACGAGGCGTTCATGGGCGGGCTGGTCGAGCTGATCGTCGACAAGTACGACGGCTCGCTCAAGGCCGAGCACGGGACCGGGGTCAACATGGCGCCCTACGTCGAGCGCGAGTGGGGACCGAAGGCGACCGAGCTGATGTGGCGGGTCAAGCGACTGGCCGACCCCGACGGCGTGCTCTCGCCCGACGTCCTGCTCAGCCGTGACCCCGGCGTCCACCTCCGCGACCTGAAAACGACGCCGGCGATCGAGGAGTGGGGCGGGGCGACGACCTGCGTGGAGTGCGGCTTCTGCGAGCCGGTCTGCCCCAGCCGCAACCTGACGACGACGCCGCGGCAGCGGATCGTCCTGCGGCGGGAGATGGCGCGACAGCCCGAGGGCTCGCCGGTGCAGCGGGCGCTGCTGGAGGAGTACGAGTACGACGCCCTGGAGACCTGCGCCACCGACGGCTCCTGCCAGATCGCCTGCCCGCTCGGGATCGACACCGGGCGGATGGTCAAGGAGTTGCGGACGGCGCAGCACGGCGAGCGGGCGGAACGGGCGGCGTTGGCGGCGGCCAAGCGCTGGGGGGCGGTAGAGAAGGCGTCGCGTTTGGCGCTGCGCCTGGGTGGACCGCTAGCGCGAAGGACGAAGCGCGGCAAAGGTCTTCCGGGACCAGCCGCTTGGGGGCGCCGGGGGAGAGTCTCGGCGGACAACAGCGGGGAGGGTCCGGCGAGACTCTCCCCCGGCGCCGATCAAGCCGCTGCGGTGTACGTCCCGAGCTGCACCAACCGGATCTTCGATGGCAATCCTGTTGAGGCACTCGTCGCGGTTTCGGCGAGGGCCGGGTCGCCCGTGTGGATTCCAGAGGGGGTGGACGGGAGCTGTTGCGGGTTGCCTTGGAGCTCGAAAGGGTTCGCGGCTGCGCACGCGCACAAGGCGAACGAGATGGTGGTGAAGCTCTGGGGGTGGAGTGACGAGGGACGGCTGCCGATCGTCATCGACGCCGCCTCATGCACCGGGGCGATTGCGGATCCGGCTGAGGGGGTGCTCAGTGAGGAGAACTCGGAGCGGCTTGGGAAGTTGGAGATCGTTGACTCAGTTGCCTGGGCGCTGCGGCTGCTGCTGAACCTGGAGCTGATTGGCACGGTTCCCGCCGCAACCGTCCATCCGACCTGCGCGACCCGGCGGCTCAACCTCGCGCACCCGATTCGCGCCCTCAGCGAGGCCCTCGCCGACGACGTATACGTCGCCCCCTCCGCCACCTGCTGCGCCTTCGCCGGCGACCGCGGCATCACTCACCCGGAGCTCACCGCTTCTGCCACCCGTCCCCAGGCCGAACAGCTCTCCGGCCGCTCCTTCGACGCTTACCTATCGAGCAACAGGACGTGCGAGATCGCGATGGAGCGCGCTACCGGCGAGCCCTACGAGTCGGTCGTCTGCCTGCTCGAGCGGCTCAGTCGCTAGGAGCCGTCGCCCGCCCGTGAGCGCACCGCGTCGACCGTCTTCGCGTCGAGGTCGCGGACCAGTGCCCGCGTCCTCGCATCGCTCTCCATCCGCTTGTCGAGCAGCGGGTTGACCACTCCGCGCAGGGCGGAGACGTAGCGCCACCACTTCGGGACGAAGATCCGCGGCGCTTGTTCTTCGATCCCCCGCACCAGGCCGGCGCCGGCCTCCGCCGGCGTGATCCGCTTCAGCAGCCACTCCGGGCTCAGTTCGCGGATCCGCGGCGCGTCCTCGGTGGCGAAGGCGTCCTGCACCATTCTCGTATCGACCCAGCCGAAGTAGGCGACGCTGGCGCTGGCGCCATGCGGTTTCAGCTCCGCCCGCAGCGCCCGCCCGAGCGACTCGACCCCGGCCTTGGCGACTGCGTAGGGGCTGTTGCCGAAGCCATTGGCGAAGGCGTAGACGGAGGAGACGACGATCATCTGGCCTTCGTTCTGGACGATCTGCGGCAGGGCTGCCCGCACCGTCCGCCAGACGCCGAGCATGTCGACCTCGAAGACTCGCTCCCATTCCTCGCCGGAGATGGCGCGCACGGTTGCGAACTGTTTCTGGGCGATGCCGGCGTTGGCGACCGCGACGTCGAGGCTGCCGAGCTCTTCGACGATCTCGGCGACGGCGTTCATCATCGCGCTCTGGTCGGTGACGTCGCCGCCGAGGCCGATCGCCCGCGGGCCGATCCGCTCGGCCGCCTCGCGCGCCTCCTGCGCGTCGAGATCGAGCACGGCGACGGAGGCGCCGCGCAGGTGCATCTGCCGCGCGGTCTCGAAGCCGATCCCGCGGGCGGCGCCGGTCACCAGCGCGACTTTGCCGTTGAGGTCGTAGCGGTCCATCGGCGCCCACCCTAGCGGCCGGGCGCGCGCATACGCTGCGGCCGTGTCCGACGTCCAGTCCACCTACGGGGAGCTTGCCGCCGCCCGCGGCCTCGAGCAGCTTCCCGCCGTCGACCCCGGCCCGCTGACCCCGCTGCTGGCCGAGGGAAACGGGGCGCCCCTGCAGCCGGCGCTCCGCGGCGAGCTCGGCGAGGGAGTGACGGGCCTGGTCGGCCACCTCGCCTACAAGCGCAACAAGACCTTCCGCTTCAACGTCGCCCTCACCGAGGTCCCGGCGGCGACCGCTTTCGCCCCCCGCGTCTTCTGCATCCGCCGCGGCCGCAGCACCCGCGACGACGAGTTCTACGGGTTCGAGGCGCGCCACTCGAAACTCTGGACCGAGAGCACGTCGCTGAACGAGCGCTACGCCGTCAGCACCAGCCCCTACCAGGACCCGAACTGGCTGCGGCAGCTGTTCTCGCCCAGCTTCGTCGACTGGCTCGGGACGGAGCCGCCCGCCGACTTCTCCTTCGAGCTCGCCTACGGCTCCGTGCTCGGCAGCATCGAGGTCGACGATCCCGGCGCCGACGGTCTCGCCGCCCTCTGCGATGCCGCCGCCCGCGTCGCCACCCGGATCCGCGAGGAGTGCGAGGAGTAGATGCAGCTGAACAGGGTCGGCATCGGCTTGATCGCCTTCTTCGGCCTCGCCGGGGCCGCGTTCGCCGTCGTCCCGATCCTGATCGGGGTGCCGGGGGAAGTCGCGGGGATCCTCGCCTCGATCGGGGTGATCTGGGTCCTCGTCGCCGCCGGGCTCCTCTGGTACGCGCGGCGCCAGAAGCAGAAGGCCGCCCACGGCGACTGGATCTTCAAGCAGGGCCTGCGGGGCACCGCCACGGTCCTCCACGCGGGCAGCCACGCGACCGTCAACGAGATGCCGCTGATGAGCCTGCGGCTCGACCTCGAAGTGCCTGGCCAGGGCCCGCGCGAGGTGAAGCGGCGCGAGATCATGCCCGTCTTCGCCGCCAATCGGATGCAGCCGGGCCTGACCCTGCCGGTCCACGTCAACCCGGACGACCCTGACGACTTCATCCTCGTCTGGTGAGCCGCTCGAAGAAGTCGCTCCTAGAATCCTGACCTTCATGCCCGGATTCGAACCCGTCGACCCGAAGCAGTCCTTCCCCGAGCTGGAGCAGCGCGTGCTCGCGCGCTGGCGCGAGGAGAAGGTCTTCGAGCGCTCGCTCGCCGCCCGCGAGGGCGCCCCGGTCTGGAGCTTCTACGAGGGCCCGCCGACCGCCAACGGCCGCCCCGGCTCCCACCACGTCTTCGCCCGCGTCTTCAAGGACGTCTACCCCCGCTACAAGGCCATGCGCGGGTACCGGGTGCCGCGCAAGGCGGGCTGGGACTGCCATGGGCTGCCGGTCGAGCTCGAGGTCGAAAAGCAGCTCGGGATCTCCTCCAAGCAGGAGATCGAGGAGCTCGGGATCGCCGAGTTCAACCGCCGCTGCCGCGAGTCGGTCTTCGAGTACGTCGGGGACTGGAACAAGCTGACCGAGCGGATCGGCTTCTGGGTCGACCTCGACGACCCCTACGTGACGATGGAAGACGACTACATCGAGTCGGTCTGGTGGTCGCTGAAGAAGCTCTGGGACGAGGAGCGCCTCTACGAGGGCCACAAGGTCGTCCCCTACTGCCCGCGCTGCGGCACCGCGCTCTCCTCGCACGAGGTGGCGCAGGGCTATCAGGACGTCGAGGACCCCTCCATCTACGTACGGTTCCCGCTGCTGGAGGACGGGAGCGAGAGCGGCGAGTCGCTGCTGGTTTGGACGACGACCCCGTGGACCCTCCCGGGCAACGTCGCCGTCGCCGCGGCGCCCGAGGTGACCTACGTGCGGGCGCGGTGCAGCGAGGAGGTCGTGATCCTGGCCGAGGCACTGGTCGAGCGGGTGCTGGGCGAGGGAGCCGAGGTGCTCGACCGCTTCCCCGGCTCGGAGCTTGTCGGCCGCAGCTACCGCGGCCCTGTCTTCGCGCTCGCCGACGGCGGCCCCCAGAAAGGCTTCGAGGTGCTGGCCGGGGACTTCGTCACCACCGAGGACGGCACCGGCCTCGTCCACATGGCGCCGGCCTTCGGCGAGGACGACTACCGGGTCTCCGCCGAGAACGGGCTCTTCGATCCGACCGACGCCGCCAGCCTCTACAACCCGGTCGGCCTCGACGGCAGGTTCGCGGGTCAGGTCACCGGGTTCGAGGGCCGGTTCGTCAAGGACCCGGAGGTCACGCAGGCCTTGATCGCCGACCTGGAGCAGCGCGGCCTGCTCTTCCGCTCCCAGGTCTACGAGCACGCCTATCCGCACTGCTGGCGCTGCGGCACGCCGCTCCTCTACTACGCGAAGTCGAGCTGGTACGTCGCCACCTCGCAGGTCCGCGACCAACTGCTGGCCAACAACGAGGAGATCGGCTGGCACCCCGAGCACGTCAAGCACGGTCGCTTCGGCAAATGGCTGGAGAACAACGTCGACTGGGCGCTCTCCCGCGACCGCTACTGGGGGACGCCGCTGCCGATCTGGCGCTGCGAGGACTCCGAGTGCGACGGCATCCGCTGCATCGGCTCGGTCGAGGAGCTGCGCGAGGCCGCCCGCGGTGAGGTGCCCGACGACCTCGACCTGCACCGTCCGTACATCGACGAGGTCACCCTCGACTGCGCCGAGTGCGGCGGCGAGATGAAGCGCGTCCTCTCGGTGATCGACACCTGGTACGACAGCGGCGCGATGCCCTTCGCCCAGTTCCACTACCCCTTCGAGAACAAGGAGGAGTTCGAGGAGCGCTTCCCGGCCGACTACATCTGCGAGGCCCAGGACCAGACCCGCGGCTGGTTCTACACCCTGCTCGCCGAGTCGACCCTGCTCTTCGACACCTCCAGCTACGAGAACTGCGTCTGCCTCGGGCTGATCCTCGACGCCGAGGGGCAGAAGATGTCGAAGAGCAGGGGCAACGTCGTCGACCCCTGGGACGTGCTCGACGCCCACGGCGCCGACGCCTTCCGCTGGTACTACCTGACCGCCCAGCAGCCCTGGGCCGGCTACCGCTTCTCCGTCGACACGGTCGGCGAATCGGTCCGCCAGTTCCTCCTCACCCTCTGGAACACCTACTCGTTCTGGGTCCTCTACGCGAACGCGGAGAACCTGGGGCCCGATCAGGTGAGTTGCCGCTTTGTCACGGATGGCGAGGAAAACCGGCAACTCGACGGGGGGAATGACCTCGACCGCTGGGCGCTCTCGCGGCTGCAGGCGACGACCGCGACCGTGCGCGAGCGGATGGACGCCTACGACTGCACCACCGCCGGCCGCGCGATCGCCGAGTACGTCGAGGAGCTCTCCAACTGGTACGTCCGCCTCTCGCGGCGCCGCTTCTGGGAAGGCGACCGGGCCGCGTTCGCGACCCTGCGCCACTGCCTGCTGGAGACGGTCGCGATGCTGGCGCCGTTCACCCCCTTCCTCGCCGACGAGATCCACCGCAACCTCGCCGGTGAGGAGGCCGAATCCTCGGTCCACTTGCGCGACTTCCCCGAGGTGGACGAGAGCCTCGTCGACCGCGAGCTGGAGCAGGGGATGGAGGCGGTCCGGCTCACCGTCGAGCTCGGCCGCGCCGCCCGCGCCCAGGCGAAGGCGAAGGTGCGCCAGCCGCTGCGCCGCGCCGTGATCGTCGCCAACGACGCCGAGCGTGCCGCGATCGAGACCCGAGCCGACCTCGTCACCGCCGAGCTCAACGTCAAGGAGCTCGATTTCGTCAGCGACGAGTCCGAGCTGGTCACCTACTCCGCCAAGCCCAACTACCGCGCGCTGGGCCCCCGCTTCGGCAAGAAGATGCCGCAGGTCGCCGCCGCGGTCGAGGCGCTCGACGCCGCCAGCGTCGCCAACGTCCTCGCCGCGGGCGGCGAGGTCGGGATCTCGATCGAGGGCACCGACCACAGCTTCGGTCCCGACGACATCACCCTGGCCCTGCAGCCCCTGGAGGGCTACGAGGTCGAGGCCGAGGCCGGCCACGCCGTCGCCCTCCAGCTCGAGCTCGACGACGAGCTCCGCCGCGAGGGCCTCGCCCGCGAGATCGTCCACGCCGTCCAGAACGCCCGCAAAGCCGCGGGCCTGGAGATCACCGACCGCATCGACCTCACCCTCGCCGGCGACCCCGACCTGCTCGAGGCCGCCCAAACCCACCAGGACTACCTCGCCGGCGAGGTCCTCGCCAGCTCCGTCTCCTACGACGGCGAGAGCAACGGCGCCGCCGCCAAGATCGACGGCCGCGAGCTCAGCATCGGCGTTTCCCGCGCCTGAAATCCATTGGCCGAGGGTGCGGCATGTCTGCCGGTAGGGAGGGACGGGTGTCCCCTGACCTCCCTGGGATTTTCGCCGCTAACTCAGCAACTCTCGCCGACGGGCACTGCGAAAATCAGGACGCCGGTCGGCCAGGGGACACCCGTCCCTCCTAGACAGCTTGCGAACTT
>DATEOT010000039.1:0-13014 GCA_035273795.1 Solirubrobacterales bacterium
CAGGGCGCCCTCCATCACGCCCGCGGCTCGCAGATCTCGGTACCAGCGCTCGACCGGGTGCTCCTTGACGAAGCCGTGGCCGCCGAGCAGCTGGACGCCGTCGGAGCCGATCTGCATCCCCTTCGTGGTGCAGAGCTTGCGGGCGATCGCCGCCTCGCGGGCGAAGCTCTCGCCGCGGTCGGCGCGGCTCGCCGCCCGGTAGGTCGCCAGCCGCATCGCGTTCGACTCGATCCCGATGTCGGAGACGGTGAAGGCGACGCCCTGGCGGTTGGAGATCGGTTCTCCGAACGCCTGGCGGTCGTTGACGTAGGGGATCACGTAGTCGAGCACCGCCTGCGCGGTCCCGGTCGCGAGCCCGCACCAGGCGATCCGCGAGCGGTTGACGCAGGCGGCGTAGTCCTTGGCTTTGGCATTGCCCTCGCCGAGCAGCGCGCTGGCCGGCAGTTTGACTCTGTCGATCAGCAGGCGGCCGGTGGCGGCGGGTCGCAGACCCATCGCCGGCTCGTCTTCGACGGTCAGGCCTTTGGCCCCGGACTCGACGACGAAGAGCGCCGGGCCGATCCCCTCGGCGTCGGCGGCGATGACGAAGAGCTCGCACTCTTTGGCGCGGGCGATCAGCGACTTGGCGCCACTCAGCACCCACTCGTCACCTTTCTTCTTCGCCTTCGTCTCGAGCTGCAGCGGGTCGAACAGCGGCCGCGGCTCGAGGATCGCCAGGGCGGCGGCGGGGATGTCCTCGCCGGTGAAGGCGGGGAGGTAGGTCGCCTCCTGCTCGGCGCTGCCCCAGAGGCCGATCGCGGTGGCGACGGCGCCCGGAGCCATCGCCGCGTAGGCGATGCCCATGTCGCCGTGGGCGAGCGCCTCGCCGATCAGCACGGTGGTGACCGCCGACTGCTCGGTCATCACCCCGCCGAGCTCCTCGGGGACGCCGAGCATGTTGACGCCGAGCTCGTTCGCCTGGTCGAGGATCTCCTTCGGGGTCTCCCGTTTCTCGTCGGCCTCCAGCGCCGCCTTGCGGATCTGATCCTCGGCAAACGAGCGACCGGCCTCCTGGAACATCTGCTGCTCGTCGTCGGGAGAGAGGTCGAACAGGCCCGTCGACCTTCCCTTCTTCTGGCGGGCGGGTTTGCCCAGCTGCTGGGTGGCCTTGAACGCGCGGCCGGCGGCGGTGGCGCCCTTGAACCCGTTCTTGGTGCCCTGGAAGAGGGCGTTCTCGACCTGCTTGCGGATGCGGATGCGGTCCAGCAGGTCGGAGCCCGCGAGGCGGTTGAGCGCCCGCAGGCCGAAGCCCATCCCGCGCTCCGCCATCCCCTTGTTCTCGGTGGTGGTGCTCACTTGGTCTTTTTCCTTCCGGTTTTGGAGCTGGTGGATTTGGTTGCGGCTTTGAGTGGCTGCACGCGCCCGTCGAGGTGGGGCGTGCCCTTCTTGGCGTCCCGAACGGCGAACTTGATGACCTTGCCCTCCTCCTCCTGACTGGCGAACTCGACCCGCGCCGGCAGCAGGATCGGCTTGCGGAAGCGGACCTCGGCCGTGAATGCGTCGGGCAGCCGGCTTTCCAGCTGCGCCAGCGCCCGCGCCTTCGTCCACATCCCGTGCGCGATCGCGCCGGGGAAGCCGAGCGGCTTCGCCGTCAGCGAGTGCATGTGGATCGGGTTGCGGTCGCCGGAGACGCCGCCGTAGCGGCGACCGAGGCCGCCGTCGAGCTTCCACTCGGCGCTGGCCGGAGCGTCGGCCGGCAGCGACTCGAAGCCCTTCTCCTGCTTGGGAGCGTCGCCGTTGGCCTTGCCGCGGCGGAGCATCGTGCTGGTGCTCTCCCAGACGACTTCGCCGTCGGCGAACACTTCGGTCAGCAGCGAGAACGTCTTGCCTTTCGGGTGCGGCTGCAGCTTCGTCGGGCTGACGCGGATCGTCAGCTCCTCGTGGATTCCGATCGGCCGCTTCTGCGTGATCGAGTTCTCGACGTGGACGAGCCCGACCGCGCCGAACGGGAAGGAGCCGTCGCTCATCACCGCCATGTGCAGCGGGAAGGCGAGCATGTGCGGGTAGGTCGGCGGCAACTGGTCGCGGAAGCCGAAGCCGCAGACCCTGGCGTAGGCGGCGACCTCGCTCGGGTCGGCGGTGACGCCGGCCAGGACGAGGTCGAGCCCCTCGGGGATCTCGCCGCCGCCGCCCGGGACGAACGGGAGCAGCGAGGCGCCGGGGATCATCGGCAGCGCCGCTCGCGCGTAGAGCGGCAGGATGCTGGGGCTGCTGTCGAGGGTCCTTGCCATCAGGCGATCACGCCCCCAGCAGGCTCTGGCCGCAGACGCGGACGACGTTGCCGTTGACGCCGGTCGAGGCGGGGCTGGCGAACCAGGCGATCGTCTCGGCGACGTCGACCGGCAGACCGCCCTGGGAGAGGCTGGAGAGCCGGCGCCCGGCTTCGCGCGGGCCGATCGGCATCGCCGCGGTCATCTGGGTCTCGATGAAGCCCGGTGCGACCGCGTTGATCGTCGCTTTGCGCTTCGCCAGTTCCGGCGCCATCGATTCGACCATCCCGATCACGCCGGCCTTGGAGGCGGCGTAGTTGGTCTGGCCGTTGTTGCCGGCGATTCCCGCCATCGAGGAGACGCCGACGATCCGCCCGTTGGCGTTCAGGAGCTTCTTGCCGAGCAGCGCCTCGTTGATCCGCTCCTCGCTGGAGAGGTTGATCTCCATCAGCTGCGCCCAGCGCTCTTCCGGCATCTTCGCGATCGTCCGGTCTTTGGTCACGCCGGCGTTGTGGACGACGACGTCGACCCCGTCGGAGAGCTCGGAGGCGATCACCTCGGGAGCGTCATCGGCGGTGATGTCGAGCTCGATCGAGCGGCCGCCGATCGCCTCGGTCACAGCCTTGAGGTCAGCCGCCATCGGCGGGATGTCGAGGCCGACGACTTCGACCCCGTCGCGGGCGAGGGTGTTGGCGATCGAGGCGCCGATGCCGCGGGAGGCACCGGTGACCAGCGCCACCTTGCCCTCGAGCGGGCGCTCCCAGTCGATCTTCGGCGAGGGCGCGACGCCTTTGCCGACCCGGATCACCTGACCGGAGACGTACGCCGATTTGGGGGAGAGGAGGAAGCGCAGCGTCGACTCCAGCTGGTCCTCGGCTCCCGGTTCGACGTAGACGAGCTGCGCGGTCGAGCCGCGGCCGCCGATCTCCTTGCCGAGCGAGCGGGTGAAGCCCTCCAGCGCCCGCTGGGCGGTGTGGGCGAGGGCCGACCCGGCTTCGGCCGGCGGCGTCCCGAGGACGACCACGCGGCCGCTGCGCTGCAGGCGGGCGACGGCGGGGTAGAAGAACCGCTGCAGCTCAACCAGCTCGGAGGACTCGGCGATCCCGGTCGCGTCGAAGACCAGAGCCTTCGCCTTGCCCTCGGCACCCGCCCTTTCGGCCTTGATGCTGTCGAGGATCTGCGCGATCGGTTTGGTCAGGCGGCCGGCGGGGGCGGCGCCGGAGAGCACCGGCCCCGAGACGACCGGCTGGCCCTCCTTGTAGCGGTCCAGCGAGACCGGCTGGGGCAGCCCGAGCTGCTTGGCGATGGTGCCGACGAGCGGCGCGTTGACGACCTGTGAGTAGCGGTCAGCCATGGTTACTTGGCACCTCCCGGAGCCTCGAGGATCGC
Source organism: Solirubrobacterales bacterium (assembly GCA_035273795.1). Classification (GTDB taxonomy): domain Bacteria; phylum Actinomycetota; class Thermoleophilia; order Solirubrobacterales; family 70-9; genus VAYN01. The sequence continues at coordinate 3,639 of DATEOT010000039.1, forward strand.
GACGACACCCTGGCCGGCGGCGGCGCAGATGCTGATCACGCCGCGGCCTTTGCCGTCTTCGTTGAGTTGCTTGGCGAGGCTGGCGACGATCCGCCCGCCGGTGGCGGCGAACGGGTGGGCGGCCGCCAGCGAGCCGCCGTTGACGTTGAGCTTCTTGCGGTCGATCGCGCCGAGCGGTTTTTTCCTGCCGAGCTTCTCGGCGCAGAACTCCTTGTCTTCCCAGGCCTTCAGCGTGCAGAGAACCTGGGCGGCGAAGGCCTCGTGGATCTCGTAGTAGTCGAAGTCCTGCAGTTTGAGGCCGGCGCGGTCGAGCATCCGCGGCATCGCGTAGGCGGGCGCCATCAGCAGGCCTTCGCGCTTGTGGACGTGGTCGACGGCGGCGGTCTGCGCCTCGGAGATGTAGGCGAGGATCGGCAGGTCGTGTTCTTTCGCCCACTGCTCGGAGGCGAGCAGCACCGCGGAGGCGCCGTCTGAGAGCGGCGTGGAGTTGGCTGCCGTCATCGTCCCCTCTGGGCCGCCGAAGACCGGTTTCAGCTTCGCCAGCTTCTCGACGTTCGAGTCCGGCCGCAGGTTCTGGTCGCGGTCGAGCCCGATGTAGGGGGTGATCAGGTCTTCGAAGAAGCCGCGGTCGTAGGCGGCGGCGAGGTTCTTGTGGCTGTTGACCGCGAGCTCGTCCTGCTCGGAGCGGCCGATGTCCCATTCGGTGGCCATGATCGCGCAGTGCTCGCCCATCGAGAGGCCGGTGCGCGGCTCCTCGTTGCGGGGGATCGCCGGCACGATGTGGCCGGGGCGGACCTTGGTCAGCTGTTTGAGTTTGCCCACCGTCGAACGCTCGCGGTTGGCCTCCAGGAGCGTCTCCCGCAGCGCCTCGTTGAGCGCGATCGGCGCGTCGGAGGTGGTGTCGGCGCCGCAGGCGATGCCGGAGTCGATCTGGCCGAGGGCGATCTTGTTGGCGACGAGGATCGTCGTCTCGAGGCCGGTGCCGCAGGCCTGCTGGACGTCGTAGGCCGGGGTCTCAGGGGCGAGGCGGGTGCTGAGCACGCTCTCGCGGGTGAGGTCGCGGTCGCGCGAATGCTTGAGGACGGCGCCGCCGGCGACCTCGCCGAGCGCCTCGCCCTGCAAGCTATAGCGGTCGATCAGGCCGTCGAGGGCGGCAGTCAGCATGTCCTGGTTGCTCGCGTGCGAGTAGACGCTGTTGGAGCGCGCGAACGGGATCCGGTTGCCGCCGACGATGGCGACTTTGCGGGTTTTGGCGTTCATCTGGGGGTGGGTCCTCCTTGGGGGGAATTGGAAGTGGGGGTCGAGCGATCACGAAGCCCAGGCTCGACGGTGGAGATCAGAAGCTCGGCCGCGTCCTCGGCGGAGATCGCCTCGGTTCGCAGCCACCAGCGGGCGAGCGCCTCGGAGGCGCCCAGCAGAGCGGTGGAGAGGGCCTCGACTTCGACCTTCGCCGCTTTGCGGCTGCGCTCCGGCAGCTGCGCCAGCAGCGAGGCGGAGACGAGGTCGACGATCTGGCCCCGGTAGGCGGCGACCCGGTCGAAGACCTCGCCGCCGTGGGGGAGGGTCTCGTCGAAGAGCACCGCCCAGGCGGAGCGGTCGGTGTCGAGGAAGGAGAAGAAGGCGCGGACGCCGGCCCCGAGCGCGTCGCCGGGGTTGGCGGTCTGGCCGACGGAGTCGGCGATGGTCGCGATCAACGCGTCGCCGGCCCGCTCCAGGCAAGCGATGTAGAGCCGCTCCTTGTTGCCGAAGTAGTTGTAGAGCAGCGGCTTGGTGACCCCGATCGCGGCCGCGATCTCGTCCATCGTCACCGCCGCGTAGCCACGCTCGGCGAAGAGGTCATGGGCCGCCTCGAGCGTCTGCTCCATGCGGTCGTCGCGAGAGAGGCGGGTGCGAACCGATGCATCCATCGGTGTAGAAGTTACCGCAATATAAATTTATACCAGCGTAACGTGATGGACCTCACGCATATCCCTTCTATGTAGAAGCGAAATCCGCCCAGAGCCCCGCCTAGCTTCCCCCGCCACATAAGACAAGCGGCCGGGGCGACTGCGCTAACAGTCCCCCGGCCTTGGCACAGGAAGGGGTGCTTCCCATGCAGGACAAGGCTAAGTCAGCGGGCACCGCTGGCGAGGATCACAAGTACGAGCGGGCAGTTTTCACCCACGTCATCGAGGTCCACCCGGCCACGTTGCGGCTCTCGGATCTGCTCCGCGAATTGGGGGACCCGAAGGACTTCACCGAGCGGGACGCCATCGAAAGGGCGGTGCGCGAACTCGTCAAAGGCGGGCTGCTGTTCCGCTGCGAGGGAGCGGTGCTGCCGAGCCGAGCGGCGCTCTACGTGGCCGAACTGGAACTCGGTTGACAACCACCCTTCCCGGAGCAGAGCAGCAGCTACAGCGAGCCTTGCTGGCGCTGCTGCTCTGCGAGTTCCCCCGGAAGATGGAGCGGGAAGCCCTCGAACGGCGCTACAACTTCGGCGGCCCGGTCGATGTGCCGATCGAAGAACTGCATGCGGCAGGGCTGGTCTGGTGTGAGGGCGACTACGTAATGCCGACGCTGGCCGCTCGGCACATGGAGTGGCTGGATCTGGTCTAGCCTGCGTCTATGGCGAGGCGCAAAGAGAAGACGCCCAAAGGGCTAGAGGTTCCGATCCCGACCAAAGGCGAGTTCGATGCGGCTATGAGGAAGATCGCTCCGCCAGTAGGTCGTAAACGCCCTGACGAGAAAGACCGGCCTCGGAAGCAATCCGAGTGATCGAGACGCCGGCCGCCTGAGCTTCGCGGCAAGACTTCCGTAGCTGCTCAGTCGCTTCCCGTTTCGTTTCGTCGGCTTTGGTCCGCTTGCGGACCGCCACCTGAATCCGCCGGATCGCGGTGGCCTCACTCATTGTCGGGCTGCCTCTCGCACCAGGGCGTGGAACATCGAGCGCTGCCCGTGGAAGCGCTGGTTATGCCGCCAGGCGTACTCGTCCAGGTAGGACTGAAGCCACTTGCGAGAGACCTTCTTGTAGGTGCCGCGCATCCCCGTTTTGAGGTTGCCGAAGAACCCCTCGATGGTGTTCGTGTAGATGTCGCCCTCGACGTAAGAGCCAGCGGAGTGGTTGATCACCCGGTGTCCTGCGTACTCCCGCTTGAGGGGCCGGTAGGACATCCAATCGTCGGTGTAGAGGATGGATTCCGGGTTGACGTTCGCCCGCACGGCGTCACTTAACGGTTCCCCGTGCCGCGTCGGGATCACCCGCACGCGGACGCGCCCGCCGCGCTCGACCATGCCGAGAACGGTGGGCTTGGCTTCACGGAAGGCAATCGACTCTTGCCGCGTCTTGAACTTGCGCCGGGGCTTGCCTCCCCAAGAGGTCTCGTCTACCTCGACCTCGCCACGCAGGCTAGGTGCCGGCTCGCCTTCGGTCATCAGCTCCGAGCGGATCTTGTTGAACATCCTCCACGCGGTCTTGTAGTGGACGCCTAGCTCGCGCTCTAGCTGTTTGGCGGAGATCCCGCAGCGAGTGCTAGTGATCAGGTGCATCGCGTAGAACCAGAGCCGCAGCGAGGTCGAGGAGCGGTGGAAGATCGTCCCGGCCGTGGGATGCAGATGGTGCCCACAGGCGGTGCAGGTCCACGATTGGCGCTGCTGCTTGGTCGCATAGCGTTTGAAGACCTTCACGTCGCCGCACTTCGGGCACTCGGCATGTTCGCCATCCGGCGCGTGCCGCGTCCGCCACAGGTACTCAAGGCAGGCGTTGTCGTCGGGGAACTCGGCCAAGAACTCGTGGATCGAGTACTCCGACTTCGAGGACTTCGCCCGGATCGGCTGGTGGCGGTTGGCCGGTGGCATGTGTCAACCCTACTTGACAACCCGGCGACTTGTCAAGTCGCCTTGACAGAGCGAGGTATAGTCTTGCCACTTCCATATGTCGAACGGAAACGCAAAAGCACTCCGCCGCCCCCGCCAAGCGCCATGAGGACTCTGGACGACGCGCTAACGGTCTACCGCGCCCTCGTTGCGGAGGACAACTACCCGACGCTCACGCGTTTGGGAAACGGGAACTTCGTGATCGCGCTGGGCCTGGCCGACCAATGTCTCGTCAGCCAGCTTGTGAAGCTCGAAGACACGGCAAAGAAGGCACTACCCAGCGTGGAGTGCCTTGTTGAGGGTCAAGACCTGATCATCCGCTAGCCGAGCGTTCTGTCAAGACAACTTGACGGTGTTAGCGTTGCCTTGTGGGGGGAACGTCCAAGCGGCGAGCATGCATCTTCTGCCAGGCGACTGATCGCAAGATCAACAAACAGCACGTCTGGCCCAAATGGCTGCGCAAGGTCGTCGAAGGAGGCGAAGGCGAGATGCAGAAACGCTCGCGAATACGCACCAAGCCAGACGGCACGGTCGTTGAGGATGAAAGCTGGAAAGAGGCCCCAATCGACTGGGAAGTCTCGGGACAATGCGAGCCCTGCAACAACGGGTGGATAGAGGCGATTGAGACAGAAGTCAGGCCGATACTGACGCCGATGATCCAGCATCAGGAGATGGTGCTAGGGCCGGTCGAGCAGGACGTCCTAGCGAGATGGGCGACTCTAGTGGTGATGGTGGGGCAGCACGGCCACCCCCGCGATATGCGACACGCGATTGCGCCGGAGCAATACCACCGCTTCTATGAGTTTCGGGAACTGCCCGCCTGTCAGATCTGGATCGCTCGCCGGAATGGGGAAGGTCCGTGGCCGACCGACTACATGCACAACGAGCTATTCATCGACCTCATCGGGGGGCCAGAGGCGACCGCCCCGAACGCGTATGTCGCGGCCTTCGCTGTCGGTCACGTGAGCTTTGTCTATTGGGGTAGCCAGTTCAAACAGGGGCCAACCGTTGATGTGGGCGACACCCTCCGGCCCTACCTGCTCCCCATTTGGCCTGACATTGCGCCGATTCGATGGCCGCCCGAGGGAGTCCTTGGCCCCACGGGGCTGAACGGCGTCGTCAAGAGTCTCTCCTCCTTCTAGATCGCGCTCAGCCACGGCCTACCCCGCCATGAAGCGGCGCGCCGCTTCTACATAGAAGGGATATGCGTGATGGACCTCACATGCAGGGGGCTTTCGCAGGGCCAGGCCGGATGTCGTTGCCCTCGCCTTCCCGCGACCCGCACCGTCTCGACGGTGAGGACGACGGCATCGCCTGTGAGGCGCTGCGCTACTAGCTGGAGTTGGCTGCCGGGCGCGGGCTGGCGATCTGATGGGAGCTACCCATCGGCCGCATGACTTGGCGGCCTCGCCGGGGGAACCCCGCGCCCAGCAGCAAACTGTGAGGAGGACGGGGGACTCGAACCCCATCCGAAGAGCTACTCCGGGCTCCCAGCTGTCAAGTGGTTGCGGCACCTCGCCGCTTCGTCCTCCATGGGTCTAAGTCGAGGGCGCGGGAGTTTCACCCCCCTGTTGACGCATCGAAGCCACGCGAAGTACGCTCTATCCACGGTTGTCAAGTGGTTCGGGGGTAGCTCCCCCGCCACGACGAGACCCGCTTCGGCGGGTCTTCGTGGTTCTGAGGAGGTCGGTGGGTCAGGCCTCGGAGAAGCCGAAGCGGGCCTGGAGGCGGCGCAGGGGGGCGGGGGCCCACCAGTTCCAGTCGCCCAGCAGGCGCATCAGGGAGGGGACGAGGAGGGCGCGGACGATCGTCGCGTCCACCATCACCCCGACCGCCATCCCGATCGCGATCTGCTTGACGAAGAAGACGGAGCTGACGCCGAAGGCGAGGAAGACGAGGGCGATAGCCAGGGCGGCGGCGGTGATCACGCGGCCGGTGCGAGCGATCCCGACCGCGACCGCCTCCTCGTTGGAGTCGCCGGCGTCGTAGCGCTCTTTGATCCGCGCCATCACCAGCACCGCGTAGTCGGTGGCGAGGCCGAAGATGACGGCGAAGAGGAAGACCAGGCTGGTCACCTCGATCGCGGCCGGGCCGGTGTAGTCGAGCGGCGTCTTCAGCCAGCCCTCCTGGAAGGCGAGGACGAGGACGCCGAGGGTGGCGCCGAGGGTGAGCATGTTCATCAGCAGCGTCTTCAAAGGCAGCAGGACCGAGCCGGTGAGGAGGAAGAGCAGGAGCAGCGTGGTCAAGGCGACGATCGCGACGACCAGCGGCGCGTTCTCGAAGAGGCTCTCCTTCTGGTCGATGAAGCCGGCGGTGTTGCCGGAGACCAGCACTTGGCCTCCAGCGGGCGGATCAAGGCCGCGGATCTCCTGCACCGCGTCCTGGGAGCCGCCGCTGAGCGCTGGGCCGGCAAGGGCGAGGTTGGCGTAGGCGACCCCGTCGCCGGCGGGGGTGAACGGCGTGGCGCGGACGACGCCGTCGGCCGCGACGAGGCGGCGCTGGAAGGCGGTCAGTTGCTCGGGACCGGCCGGTCCGGCGACGGTCACCGTCACCGCCTCGGTGACGTCGCGCGGGTAATGCGCCTCGAGGTAGCGATACGCGTCGTACGAGGGCTGTCCCGGCGGCACCGCTTCCGCGCTCGGCCCGGTGAGGGTGGTCCAGAGCAGCGGTGCCGCCGCGGCCAGCAGCAGGGCCGAGCTCGCCAGGGCGGTGACGACCGGGCGCCGCATCACGCCGCGGGCCAGCCGGTACCAGCCATCCGAGGTGTCGGAGACGGCAGGGCCGCGACGGATCGAGAGGCTGTCGATGCGGGGGCCGAGCAGGGCGAGCAGGGAGGGGACGACGAGGATCGCCAGCAGCGCCGAGAGCAGCGCGACCGAGGTGCCCGCCACCGCCATCGAGTAGAGGAAGCGCTGCGGCATCACGATCAGCGCCGCCATCGCCGCGGCCACCGTCAGGCCGGAGAAGACCGCCGTGCGCCCGGCCGTTTGCACAGTCCGGCGGTGCGCATCCCGGAGCGCGCTGCCGCATCCGATCTCCTCCCGGTAGCGCGAGACCAGCAGCAGCGCGTAGTCGACGGCGAGGCCGAGACTGAGCCCGGTCGCGATGTTGAGCGCGAACAGCGAGGTGTCGGCGAAGCTCGACATCACCCGCAGCACCAGCAGCGTGCCGACGATCGAGATCACCCCGAGCAGCAGCGGGATCGCCGCGGCGATCACCCCGCGGAAGACGAACAGCAGGAGCAGCGCCAGGATCGGGAAGGCGATCAGCTCGGCTTTGGTCAGATCCTCGCGGGTCTGGTCGTTGGTCTCGTCGAAACCGGCGGCGAAACCGCCGAGGCCGACATCGAGCGAGCTCTCGGCGAGCAGCGGCTTGACCTCTTCGGCGGCGATCCCGCCGGCGTCCTGGACGTCGTCGGTCGAGAGGTAGGCGGGGATCACCAGCGACTCGTCGTCGCGGGCGATCAGCGTCGCCGCCGCTTGCTTGTCCTGGAGCGGGTTGGCGACCCGGCCGACGTACTCGACCTTCGCGATTTCCTTGCTGAGCCGGTCGACCTCGCCCCGCACGGTGGGGCTGGTGAGGTCGAGCCGGCCGCCATCGGGGGAGCGGACGACGACCACCAGGGCGGGGTTGGGGTCGTATCCAAGCGAGTCGCGGAGGAGGGCCCCGGCGCGCTCGCTCTCCGAGGCGCTGTCGGTGAAGCCCGCCGCCTTCAAGTGCTGCTCGACGTCCCGGCCGACGACCGCGGCGAAGAGGGTGAAGAGGGCGACGGCGGCGAGGACGAGTTTCGGATGCTTCCAGGTGAGGTCCGCGATCCGGCTCATCCGGCGCGACTGTACCAGATTCCAAAGTACCTAGTTTGACTTTCAAAGTTGGCTACACTCGACGGGTGGCCCGGAGGAGGAGTTACGACCAGTCCTGCAGCGTTGCCAGCGCCCTCGATCGGATCGGCGAGCGCTGGTCGATGCTGATCGTGCGTGAGCTGCTGCTCGGGCCGCTGCGCTTCTCCGAACTCGCCAAGGGCGTCGGCGGCGCTCCCACCGACGTGCTGACCCGCCGGCTCCGCGACCTGGAGGAAGACGGCATCGTCCGCCGCCGCGAGCTCGAGCGCCCGGCGACGGGAACGGTCTACGAGCTGACCGGTCTCGGTCGCGAGCTCGAGGGCCCGGTCCTCGACCTCGGCCGCTGGGGCCTCAACTTCTACCGCCTCGAGGACCTGCCGGACCTGGTCACCAGCTCGCTCGCCAACGCCCTGCGGGTGATCCTCGACCCGCCCGAGGACAGCGAGACGGTCGTCCTGCAGGTCCACAACGAAGGCCACTCGAACTGGCTACAGATCGGCGGCGGCGAGAGCAGCGCCGGCCGCGGAACGGCGGACCGGGCCGACTTCACCCTCAGCGGCACCGCCCCGGACGTGATCAGCGTGATCGGCGTCGGCGGCGAGGCCGAAGAACGGGTCGAGATCGAGGGCGATCGCGAGATCCTGCTCCGCCTGCGCGACTGGGTCGAGCTGCCCGAACGCCTGCGGGCAGAAGTCGAGGAGCTCGCCGCGCCGATAGTTAGCTGAGGGGCCGGGCTGGAAGATCCGGTGGGAGCTACCCACCGACCGCGTGATGGTTGCGGCCCTTCCAGTTGTCCCGGCCCAACAGCAACCTGTGAGGAGGACGGGGGACTCGAACCCCATCCGGAGTGCTACTCCGAACTCCCGGTTATCAGCCGGTTGCGACACCTCGTCGCTTCGTCCCCCACGGAGATAAGACGAGAGCGACAGGAGTTCTCCCCCCTTGACGGATGAAATCTTTTGTATTACCGTTCATTGACGGTTATCAGTCGGTTCGGGGGTAGCTCCCCCGCACGAAAAAGACCCGCTTCGGCGGGTCTTCGTGATTCAGGAGGTAGGGAGCGAAAGCTACTGCAGCTCGGTGCCGTCGTAGAGCTTCTTGACGTGCACGGTGCCCGGCGGGCTGGCCTCGATGCAGAGGCGGCAGAGGACGCACTCGTCGACGTTCTCGTCGACGATCTCGACGCTGCCGCCGGCATCCTTGTAAATGTCGACCGGGCAGACTTCCTCGAGCTTGGCGGCGATCGCGGGATCGTTCTTGATCGAGTCCTCGACCTCGATGTCGATGAATACTTTGTTCAGGGTCTCTGCCATCAGGCGGTCGCTCCCAGTTTCTCCTTGACGACGTCGGGGATCTCGTCGATGCGCTCGACGACGCGGATGCCGGCGGCTTCGAGACGGGCGATCTTCTCGGTCGCGGTGTCCTCTTTGCCCTCGACGATCGTGCCGGCGTGGCCGAAGGACATGCCTTTCATCTCCTCGTCGTCCATGAATTTGCCGGCCATGAAGGCGACGATCGGGAGACGGCTGTTGTTGTCCTTGACCCATTCGGCCAGCTGGGCCTCCATGCGGCCGCCGGGCTCGGTGTAGATGACGATCGCCTCGGTCTGCTCGTCGGCCTCGAAGTAGGGCATCAGCTCGGCGTAGGCGGAGCCGATGATCGCGTCGCCGCCGATCGAGACG
>DATEOT010000040.1:0-18568 GCA_035273795.1 Solirubrobacterales bacterium
CGGCAGATCGTCGGCATGCTGCGCGACGCCGGCGCCAGCGAGGTGCACCTGCGGATCTCGGCGCCGCCGATCCGCAACCCCTGCCACTACGGCGTCGACATGTCGACCCGCGAGGAGATGATCGCCCACGACCGCTCGATCGAGGAGATCGCCGACGAGCTCGAGGCCGACAGCCTCGCCTACCTCTCGATCGCCGGCGTCTACGAGGCGATCGAAGGCGACCCGGCCGAACACTGCGACGCCTGCTTCACCGGCCACTACCCGCTCGGCGACCCCGACGAGGCCGACGGCAAATACGCGCTCGAGACGATCGCCGCGACGCCGGGCTAGTCCCTCCTAACGGCGGATCCGAAGCCGCCAGGGCCGGGGTACGGTCGGAGCCGTGATCAAGCTGGCCTCCTTGCCCTTCAGGCAGAGGTCGCAATAGATCACGTAGGTGTAGGTCTCCGCCGGGAGGTTCGGGATCGCGAAGTCGAGGACGTAGAGCGGGTACGGCTTGTCGGCATCCCCGTCGTCGCGAGCGGGCACGGCCTTCCCGAGGTAGGTGAAGGGCGCCTGCTTGGGAATCGCTCGCACCCGCGGCGGGCAGAGCGCGTTCGGCCCGCAGCGATACGGCACCGGGACCTTGGCGGCGGCCACCAGTGAGACCGGGAATGAGGCAGCGGCCTGGCCCCTTGCCGATGAACAGGCTCCGCAGCCGAGCGTGAGCTTGATGCTTTCGCCGGGCTTGCCGCTCGTTCGGTTCACCTTCTCCACTCCGAGGTCGGCCATCGCGGCCGGCGCGGTGAGGAGTCCAAGGGCGACGATCAGGCCGACGGGGAGCAGCGATCTCGGGTTCATATCTCTATTACGGCCAGCCCACCGCCAGAGGTCCCTTCATTGCGCGAAGATGCGGCCGTGAGCTCGTTCCGGATCGTCGTCCTCGCCTCGGGAAGCGGCACCAACCTGCAGGCGATCCTCGACAAGCTGCACGGGCAGGGGCTGGTCGAGGTGGTCGGGGTCGGCTCCGACAAGCCGGAGGCCGGGGCGCTGGAGCGCGGGCGCGGCGCCGGAGTCGAGACCGCGGTCTTCCCCGCCGCCGAGTACGAGGACCGGCCGGCGCGCGACGCGGCGATCGGCGACTGGATCGAGTCGCGCGCGGCGGACCTGGTCGTACTCGCCGGCTACATGCAGCTGCTCAGCTCCGCCTTCGTCGCCCGCTTCCGCAACCGCGTCGTCAACGTCCACCCCGCCCTGCTGCCGTCCTTCCCGGGGCTCGACGCGATCGGCCAGGCGCTCGCCGCCGGAGTCGAGACCACCGGCGTCACCGTCCACTTCGTCGACGAGGGGGTCGACACCGGCCCGGTGATCGCCCAGCGCGAGGTGCCGCTGGCGGCTGGGGTCGAGCGGGCGGAGCTGGAGGCGGCGGTCCACGCGGTCGAGCACGAGCTCTACCCGGAGGCGATCCGCATGATCGCGGAGGGCAGGGTTAGGATCGACCCAGGCGATCCGCTCAGGGTCGCCATCGACGATCGAGATGACTGAGCAGGCCACCGACATCCAGGAGAACCTCGGCGACGGCCAGATCCGCGTCCGGCGGGCGCTGATCTCCGTCTCCGACAAGACCGGCGTCGCCGACTTCGCCAAGGGCCTGGCGGCGATGGGGGTCGAGATCCTCTCCACCGGCGGCACCGCGACGGCGCTGCGCGAGGCGGGGGTCGAGGTCACCGACGTCTCCGAGTTCACCGGCTCCGAAGAGATCCTCGGCGGCCGGGTGAAGACGCTGCACCCGCGGCTGCACGCGGCGCTCCTGGCGCGGCGCGGCGATCCCGAGCACATGGCGACGCTGGAGCGCGAGGGGATCGAGCCGATCGACGTCGTCTGCGTCAACCTCTACCCCTTCGAGCAAACGGTTGCCGGGCACGACGTGGCGCACGACGTGGCGGTCGAGAACATCGACATCGGCGGGCCGACGATGATCCGCGCCGCGGCGAAGAACCACGAGAGCGTCGCCGTCGTCGTCAAACCGGAGTCCTACGACGCGGTCTGCGCCGAGCTGGAAGAGAGCGGCGGCGAGATCTCGGCCGCCACCCGGCACTGGCTCGCCAACGAGGCCTTCGCCCAGACCGCGCGCTACGACGCCGCGATCAGCCGCTGGTTCTCGATGGAGTACGAGGACTTCCCGGAACACCTCGCGGTCGCTTACGAGAAGGTGCTCGACCTCTCCTACGGCGAGAACCCGCACCAGCGGGCGGCGCTCTACTCGGAGGTGGGGCTGCGCAGCCACATCCTCTCGCGCTGCTCGAAGCTGCACGGGCGGGCGCTCTCCTTCAACAACGTCCTCGACCTCGATTCCGCCCGGGCGTTGGTCCGCGACTTCGAGCAGCCGGCCTGCGTGATCGTCAAGCACAACAACCCATGCGGGGTGGCGATCGGCGCCGACGCGCTGGAGGCCTACCTGAAAGCGCTCGCCTGCGACCCGATGTCCGCCTACGGCGGCGTGATCGCGGTCAACCGCCCGATCGGCCGCGAGCTGGCCGAGGAGCTGCACGAGAACTTCGTCGAGGTGCTGAGCGCGCCCGGCTACGAGGACGGGGCGCTGGAGGTGCTGACCCAGAAGGCGGCGATCCGGATCCTCTGCGAGGAGGAGCGCCGCGAGCCCGACCCGCGCGAGCGCGACGTCAAGCGGGTGATGGGCGGCCTGCTCGTCCAGGACCGCGACGGAGACCCCGAGCCGCGGGAGATCATGGAGGCGGTCACCGGCAACGAGCCGAACGAGGAGCAGTGGCAGGACATGCTCTTCGCCTGGACCGTCAGCCGCCGCGTCCGCTCCAACGCGATCGTGATCGCCAAGGGCGGCGCGACCCTCGGCATCGGCGCCGGCCAGATGAGCCGCGTCGACTCCGTCCGCCTCGCCGTCGAGAAGTGCCGCGAGGCCCGCGGCGCCGAGGCCGGCTCCCTCCTCGCCGGCTCCGCCCTCGCCTCCGACGCCTTCTTCCCCTTCGCCGACGGCCCCGAGCTGGCGATCCAGGCCGGCACCACCTCGGTCATCCAGCCCGGCGGCTCCAAACGCGACGCCGAGGTGATCGAGGCCTGCGAGCAGGCCGGCGTCGCGATGGTCTTCACGAAGCACCGGCACTTCCGGCACTGAACCTCTCTCAGCACCGGGCCATGATTGGCCCGTAAGGAGACACCGCGAGGGGCGATGATCTGCCGCATGAGCGAACGGTTCTTCAGCAAAGGCCTGCGGGCCCTCCTTCCCCTCTGCCTCGTCGCCTGTCTCCTCCCCGCAGCGGCCGAGGGCGCCTGGCCCGGGAAGAACGGGGCGATCGCCTTCTATCGCAGCTGGGAAGGCAGGCAGGGAGACATCTGGATCGCGCAGCCGTCCGGAAAGCAGCGCCGGCTCACCGATTCCGGCAGCAGCGAAGGCAGCCCGGTCTTCTCCCCCGACGGCAAAACCATCGCCTTCGTCAGGTACGGCAACCAGGGCTCAGACATCTGGCTGATGAACAGCGATGGGACGAACAAGCGCCTGCTCGTCGACAACTCCCACTACGACTCCGAACCGCACTTCTTTCCCGGCGGGCGCAGCCTTGCCTTCGAGTCCTCCTCCTCCAACGGATCGCGGATCTTCACGATCAGGACGAACGGCACCGAACTGCAGCCCTGGGCCGGCAGGGCGAACGATCCGGCGATCTCCGCAGACGGTCGCTGGTTCGCATATTCGCGGGACGACGACGTCCGCGCGATCGTGCTCGAAGACCTGAGCACCGGCAAGGTTCGCCAGCTGCCCAGCGGCGTCTCCTGGGGACTCGACTTCTCTCCCGACAGCAGCCGGCTCGTCTACACCAGCCGGCTGAGGTGCCGCCCGCGGGGCAACCCACGCTACGCGGTCATGACGATCGGGCTGCACGGCGAGCGACCCCGGGTCCTGCTCAGCGCCTGCGGCAGGCGAGCCATCCCCACGGGCGCGGTCTGGTCACCGAACGGGAAACGGCTCCTGGTCAGTCGGGTCGAGGACCTGGGGTCGAGGCCCGACAACCCGCACATGGTGATGGTGACTCCCGATGGGACCCTCGTCCCCGGCGCCCCTCGGGGGCCGCGACGGGCCTTTCTCGGCGACGCCAGCTGGCAGCCGCTGCGCTAGGGGAGAGGCCTCTCGCCTGCTTCCTTCTGCAGCTCCGCGGCCCGGATCACGTGCTTGCAGACCTGATGTGGTTCGTCGGCGACGACCAGCAGCTCTTTGTCGCCGGGGGAGATCAGGCCGTTGTCCTCGAGGCCGCGGTCAATCCACTCCAGCAGCGGGTCCCAGAAGGCGGAGCCGACGAGGATCACCGGGAAGTGGTCGATGCGGTGGGTCTGGATCAGGGTCAGGGCCTCGAAGAGCTCGTCGAGGGTGCCGAAGCCGCCGGGCATGATCACGAAGGCGCGGGCGTAGCGGACGAACATCAGCTTGCGGGCGAAGAAGTAGTGGAACTCGATCGAGCGGGTGACGTGGGGGTTGACGTGCTGCTCGTGCGGGAGCTCGATGTTGAGTCCGATCGATTCGCCGCCGGCCTCCTTGGCGCCGCGGTTGGCCGCCTCCATCAGGCCCGGGCCGCCGCCGGTGATCACGGTGTAGCCGTGGCTGGCGAGGCAGGCGCCGGTCTTGCGGGTCAGCTCGTACCAGGGGTGGTCCTCGGCGACGCGGGCGGAGCCGAAGATCGAGACCCCCTCTTGGATGTCCCAGAGAGCGTCGAAGGCAGCGTCGACCTCGTCGCGGATGCGGTCGAGGCGGATCTTGTCTTCTTCTTCAACGTCACAGGGGACGCGGAGGAGGCGCTCGTCCCGCTTGCTTCCCGAGTTTCTGTTTCCCGTCCCCACGCCGCGACGGATTATCGTCGAGCTAGCGCGCCGACTTGGACTTGGGCTGAGCCAGCTTGATCGAGCGGCTCTGGCGCTCGCCGCCGGCCAAGGTGACGGTGGCGGTAGCCCACAAGCGGCGGTGGCGGTCGAGAAGCTCGAGCCCTTTTGGCCTCAGGCGGAGCCCGACGGCACGCCGGGCGTCGGTCGGCATTCGGTAGCGACCTGCCGCGAAGACGATCCCCCTTGCGCTCACCCTGATCCTCCCTTTGCAGACGCTGTCGGCTTTGCCTTCCGCGCAGCGGATGCGAACCTCGGCCCGGCGGCCTCGGATCGACGAGTGCCTGTTATCGATCATTGCTTCCAGGGAGCCTGGAACGACGCGGCCGACGAGGCCGGCTCGGTCCGGCAAGTACGCCTGACAGGTCCCACCTCCGCCTTCGCATGGGTGATCCCCCAGAGCCGAGTACCAGAGGGTGCCGTCGGGTCCCGTTACGAGGTCTGTCGGGAAGCTCTGAGCGAGCGGCAGGTCGACGTAGCTGATGCGTCCCCTTGGGGAGATCCTCCCCAGCACCCCCGGTCCCTGCGTGAACCAGAGCCTGCCGTCGGGACCCGAGGTAATAGGACCGCCCATACCGTCGAAAATCGATGAGGATGGCCGCCTTCGCACGGGAAACTCCTTCACCTGGCCGGTAGGCGAGATACGACCGATCCCGCCTTCGTAGGTGAACCAGAGGTTGCCGTCTGGACCAGCGGTGATACCGAACGGCTTGGCGGTAACCGAGAACTCGGCGATCTGTCCGCCGGTCGTGATCCGCCCGATCCTTTTGTTGAAGAGCTCGGTGAACCAGAGGGCGCCGTCGGGCCCGGCGGTGATGTCCCCCGGACCCGATTCCCGGGTCGGGAGCGGGAACCGTATGACCTGCCCGTCTGGGGCGATGCGAGCGATCGTGTCGGTGCCGCTGTCATTGCGTTCGGTCGTCCACATGTTGCCGTCGGACCCTGCCGCGAGCCCCCCTTCGGAGAAAGGTCTCGACAGGGGGAAGCCCATCAGCTGGCCGCTGGAGGATATGAAGCCGACCTGGTCGGATGACAGATACCAGACGTTGCCGCCGACGCCGCTGGAGAGCGCGCTCAGGTAGGGCGCCGGAGCCGGGAACTCGGTGATCTGCCCGCTCGGCGCGACGCGATCGATCAAACCTTCGTAACGCTGCTTGGGGGCGATGCGGCCCACCTGGCCGCGGGTGACGGAGACCCAGACGTTGCCGTCGGCGCCAGCGGCGATTGCTCTCGGATAGAAGTTTCCGGGCGGGAGATCGAATTCGGCCACCTCGGCCGAGGCCGCATCCGCGCGATTCTGTCCCTCCAGTGGCAGCAAGGCGAGACAGGCGAGGGACAGCAAGCAGCCCCACCACAACTTCCCCGTCCCAAGCGTTCTCATCGCCGGTAGCAACATCTTGACCTTTCAACAGCGACGCGCGGGGAAGTCGCGGTCAATCCCAAAGAAAGTGCCCCCGGCGGGACTCGAACCCGCGCCGCGCGGCTTAAAAGGCCGCCGCTCTAACCAGCTGAGCTACAGGGGCAGAAGTCGGCGATTCGGCTCTGCCAGCCACCTCCCGACCGTGCTGCTTTTCAAGGGTAGAGGCTCGGGCTTGCTCAGTGTCGGCTCCGCTGCCCATTGCTGCCCATTGAAGGGCGGCATCGAACGCTTCCCGGTGAGCGCCGGACAGCCGCTCGCGCCGCCTGACCGCCTTTGCGTACACCTTGATCGGGAAAGACGGGTCGGCCCAGCCGCCCTGCTCGGCCACGTAGACGGGGTCATGGCCGCAGGCGTAGCGCAGGGATGCGAAGGTGCGCCGGAGCGAGTGCGGGGACACCCGCTCGCTGATCGGCGCGATCCCCAACGCCCCTAGCTGCGGGTTGGCCTTCTTGATCGCGGACTTCAGACGCCGCCCCACGTTGTCGGGGGTCTGCCGGGTTCCGCGCCTCCCCATGAAGACCGGATCGTCGGGCGCGGTGTGCGAGCTGGTCGCCAGCAACGTCCAAAGCTCGGCCACCAAGCCGGAGGGTAGATCGACTTCCCGCCGCCCCGCCGCCGTCTTGGACTCCTGCACGGTGAGGGTGCCGGTTGCGAGGTCGAGGTCTTGCCAGTCGAGCGCGCACGCCTCCCCCACTCGCAGCCCCGCTCCCGCCAGCGTGGCGAGGATCGCGCGGTGCCTCTTGGGTGCGGCATCGAGCAGCGCCATCAACTGCTCTGGCTCCACCCAGGACCGGCTCGGCGCGGTTTCCTTCACCCGCCGCCGCCCGCCTTTCGACGCGGCCGGGTTGCTCGGCAGGTGGCCGTAGTCAACGGCAACGTCCAGAATCTGAGAGAGGCGCTTGAGCGTCTTGTTGATCTGCGCCGCCTCCAGCTTTCCCTCTCGCACCTTCGCCGTCTTGTAGCGATCCACCTCGGCAACGGTTATCTCGGAGACGAGATGTCCTTTGAAGAAGGGCAGCAGGTGGTAGCTCAGCGCCCACTCGTAATCCTTGATCGTGCGCGGCCGAAGCTCGGGCCGCCGAGCATCCAGCCACTCGGAAGCGAAGGCGTGGAAGCTGGGCATGTCCTCGGGAGCTTCGACCGGCGCGGGTTCGTGCGGCTGCCAGATGCCGCGCTCAACGTCCGCCAGGACGTGCCGCAGGTGTTCTTCCACTTTCTGCCGGTGCCAGCCTTCCTCGGTCGAGCCGAGCGTCACCAAGCGGCGATTGTTGTAGGCGCGGAAGCGGATCGCCCAGCCGCGCCCGTCTTTCGGCTCGATGATGCTGCCGGTGGCTTTGCGGCCCATCAGGCACCGCCGATCTGCTGACGCAAGTCCAGCAAGGCGGTGTGCTCCGCCACCACGCGGGCATACTCGTTGGCGCGGTCGATCGAATCGGCCAACTCCCGCAGGACGTGGCATATATCTCCCGTGACGACGAGGCTGCGGGAGTCCAACGCCTTCAACAGCGCCCGGTAAGCGACTTCTTCGCGGTGCAGCCGAAGGGCATTCTCGACCTTGTGTCCGTAGCTCGACAAATCGGCTCGGATGCCGTCGAGCACCATGCCGAAGGTGCGGCGCAGGAAGTCGGCCGCGCTGGGGGAGACCGTGATCACAGTCGTGACGCCACGATCCCTAGGGTTCTTCTCAGCCATGAGGAGCTTGCTCTCCTTGTGGTCAGGCTCCCGGCTGGCGTTTGCCCGCCGCCGGGAGCCGCTGTCTCTGGGGTCGCGGCGTCGATAGCCTGTCCCGTGCGTCCGGCCTCGGTGCCAACTGAGCCGGTCGCCACGGGGCTGGTGTTCGCGCACGCAGCCCCACTTATGTGCGCGGGACCGTACACTAATTCTCACCCTCTGTGGGTGCCTTTTTGTTGAGTTCGTAAGTGTGCTGTTACTGACTGAGACAGCCACCCCTACTCACCCTTGACCGGCAGAAGTGGCACCCCGCCTCCGCTGCGAACGGCGCTCTGCTTGTCGCGTTTGAGGGTGTCGTTTTCCCGAACCTGCATTGCACCCAGCCGCTCACGAACTATTGCGGGATCGAACCGAAGGCGGGGCCGCGAACCGCTACCAAGCTGAACAGCACCAAGCTCGTTGCGATGTTCGTATACGTAGTCTCGACTGAGGCTGAACAGACGAGCAATCTCAGACGCATCAACTAGCTGAACGTCAGCAGGGTCCTCCCCCTGCGCGGTGCGCGGAAAGACTCCGAGCGCCGGACCTTTCCGCGCTTTCCGCACCGTGGTAGTAGAGAGTGCGCGGCCTCCCCCTCGTCGGCTCGACCTCTTCATGGATCAAGCCACTCTCGACAAGGAGTTGCAGCGCGCAATCCAGTTGATCGGCGATGCGGTGCCGCCCGAAAAGCTTACGTAGCTGGTCGCGGGTTCTTCCTGCCGGATGGACCCGCCGAAGCTCCTTGAGAACCTTGTCGGCAACTCGGTCTCCAAAGGAGTCCGCGAAGAGGTACCTAGCGCTTTCTTCACAGTACTTCCATACCGCCAGCGCGGCCTCTAGATGTTCCTTGCGAATCTCCTTCGCCTGGTCGAGGACTGCGTAGATGACAGCCAAGCGCATAACCTGCGCCTCGGCGCGAGAAGTGATCGCACCGAATAGCCCCGGTGCCCCCTCGGAAAGACGGTCATACACCGCAGCCCAAAGCTCTCGCGCCTCTTGGTCCCGCGACAGCGTGGCGACGTTCCTGCCTAAGCCGATTGCCTCAGCCAAGCGAGGGACGGTCTGACGCCAGTCCTCATCCGATAGCCCTCCGCCCTCGGGTAGTGACTTAGATCGGCGGGCGCACACATAGAGGAAGCGGTTGCCGAAGCCTGATGCCGCATCGGTCTTTCTCAGTTCCTCCCGCAGCTCCTCTTGGACGATGTGGCCGATGATCGAGATATGGGCACCAGTAGCGGTGAGTGGGCTTTTGCGAGTAAGGGTGTGGAGGTCGCCCGACTCCCATGCCTGGCGAATCACCATGCCGGTGGTCGATCCGTCCCGCCGCATCACCCGCAAGACAGAGGCAAACTCTGACTCGTAAGCAAGAACGCGCTTGTCCCGTTCGCCGTCCTCGGGGTCATGGACGGTGTAGATCAGCCCCTCGCCGCTGGAGATGCCCGAGACGATCCGATCTGACCAGCCGGGATCGGCGAGTTCGATAGGACGCCGCGCCTGTTGCCAACTCGATCCCTTCCGGGCCTTCGAAGTTTGGCCGACGACGAGCGCATACAGGTTCGTCGCGTGATCGGTTGACTCGGCGGTGAATCCTGCCCCCCGGCCAACTGCATTGCCAACGGCTACGAGGAACTGGATCAGGATTGCCGCTGGGTCCGCCTCCGTGTGCGGGTCGATGGTGCGGACCACCTCGCCAGCGATGCCGTGGAATGCAGCCTCCCCCAGCGGCTGCGGCCAACCATCAGCCCCACCGACACGTCTCCCCTTGCTCATTGGGTTGGCCTCCCAATGCGCGAAGCACCGCCAGCTAGGGAACTAGATGGGTCTCCATCGTCGTCAGCGCTCGGGCTTCCGCGAGAGGATCGGCGGGTCCGGTGCGCTCCGCGACGTGCCGACGCTCGCCCTCGCCGCTCGCGTGGGCGTGAGCAAGCCACAGCGCGAGCGAGCCGACGCCGGGGAGGTTCCGCCAAAGCCCTGGCAATCTCCGCCATTTCGCGGACCACTTGCGCTTCGTCCCAGGGTTGCGTTGCCGGCGACCCAGGAGGATCGGGAACCGGCATACCCTCCTGCCAGCAAATCGTAATGTGAGCGCGAGCCAACTCGCCGTTACATGGATCAAGGGGACTATGCACAACTGACCTTTCAGGCGTACTGCACTTCTCGCAAATCACCGTAGGTCGATGCTCGGACGGAAAACACACAGGCCGCCCCGGAGGACGGCCTGTTGAGAAGTGCGAGCCTGAAAGCTCTACCCGGAGTTTCCCGAATTCACCGGACAGAAATGGGTTTCTTCATGTCGTTCTTGCGGGACCACCTTCAACGCAAGCTGTAGAGCCATTTCCGCACCCCAGATACTCAACTGTTCCTGGTAGGACTGTCCCCATGTTACGCACGGCTTTTCAGCACCCCTCGGGCTTTGAGAAGAGGCTCGCGGGCGCGTAGATCGGACTTCCTAGCCTGGTTGGACCCGAATCAGTTACGTGCAACAGCGCAAAGTATTCGGCACCGCATCGGAAACCTGTCATCCCCCGCCGTCATTTGTGACAGGTTCCTGCATCAACTTTTCCGGGGTGCTGCAAACTACACTCGGCCGATGCCTCTTACTGACGACGAGCTTTTCGGCTTCGATCACAGCCGCCACGCAGATTTCGATGCGGGGGCTGCCAGGCGGCGACTCGCAGAGCAAGGCGGCGCGTATCGCGCCCAACTTGTTGCTGCCCGCTGGATAGATGGCTGGCGAGAGCGGATGGAGGAAGACGAAGGCTCGATGCAGAGCGATGACTGGCACGAGGGCTTCAACTACGCCATGCGGGAGATAGCCGCCCACCTTCGCCAAGGCGATCTACTGCCCGGTGGCGTGCTGCACGACGAAACGGATTCCGGTCAGCTCTAGCCAGCCGCGAAAGCTGGGTGGAAATCTTCCGCCAAGCTCTTGACCAACGCGATCAAAAGCTTGGGCAGGTTCTCGCGGACTCGGCTGAAGGCAAGCCGAAGCTCAACGTCGCCGATCATTTCGACCTTCGTGTCAGGCGTCATCGGCTCTACCTTGCAGCGCAGTAGTTCCGCGCCGTGCGAAAACCATTCTCGTTGCCATTGTTCACGCACTACCTGTCCTGGACCCTGAGTTACTTGGAAAGACACCTTCCCTATCGGATCGTCGTGGACGATCCCAGCTATTGGATGCACGATCTGATGTTTGTCAGTGTTTGAAAGGAACTGGAGCCACGCAAGGGGAGACCTATCCGGGTGATCAACATTGAACGGTTGCGCCTTCTCAATGATCTTCCGATGCGTCTCGGCAGCACCAGCAAGCTGTCGCTCCTGTGCAGCTCTCCAAGCATTTTCAGACCTTGCAATAGGAAAGGCATTACCTCCCGCCCCACCTTTTGGCGTCCCACCGTTAAGGATGACTAGCTGCCAAACCAGATGATCGAGCGCAGAGCGAGTATTGTGCAGTACATCGCCAAGGATCACCCCCAGCCGCTCCGGAGGCTCTTCGTCCACGATTGCGTAAACGATGTACCAGCCCGTGACCGGGTCGAATTGCGGAACGGACAGGCCAAAGGGCTGGGGATCGCGCGTTATAAACGCTTTGATTTCGTCAGCAAGGGTTATTAGATGCTCTTCGGCACGAGCGAGCTTCGCCCACACGCCATCTAGGGTCGCCCCGCCGTCCTGAGAATTGGACGCTTGGGAACTCATTACCAATCCGTCTTGTCCCGCTTCCTGCGCCACCAAGGCTTCACTGGCTTAGGTCGATGCGTCCGTTCGTAAGGATCAAGCGGGGTTGACATCTGATGCCGGACACCACGCGTATCTGAATATCGCACCACGACTCCAAGCACATCATCGCCTGAGATATTCGGCCCCACAGAGAGCCAGTCACCATCCTTCGCCGGAAGGCTCTCGCCGCTTTGCAGGACGCGTATTACGGGCGTGTGATCGTGCTCCATCCACTCGTCCGGTTTCTCGGGATTGTCGGTGGGTTCCGAGCGAGCGGCGACAACATCTCGCGCAAGCCCCGGGCCGCCGTTATGGATGCGGACTTGGATGATTCGCACATCACCTTCGTCGTGTGAGCGAGCCACAGTCAAAATCGATGGTTCGATGGCACGTAGGTTGGCTCGGTAGGCGAATGCGACCGCAACGAGAGAGGTCAACGCCGAGAGGCACGCGGCTACGCCCACAACGGTCGTCACTCGCAACCGATCAATTCGTCACGGGATACACGACGCACCCCCGGATCGAACTCCAAGCGCTTCGTCCATGAAGTGCGCTTGCCGTGTGGATAGTGGCGCTCTAAAACCGAACGCGGCACCTCCATGGCGCGTAGCGGCTCGTAATCAAAGCTGAGCTTGATCGCAAAAAGCATGTCATAGGGATCTTTCATAGTTCCCATTATGGTTCGCTCTCGATTTGGCTCAGACCGAAGAGTTTTGACCTGGACGCGACGGTTATCGGTGGCTTCAAGGTCGTACCCAGGATTGTTCGCGCTAGGGGTAAGCTCGACGCCGTAATAGCGGGCGGCGAGCGCCTCACCAAGATCAGAAACCAAGCGGCGGGATCGGATGACCCCAAGGGCCATGAGGTCGCCGATAGCCTCGCGGCGGGCGCGCTCGGCCTCACAAAGGCGCTCCATTGCCTTTTCAATTGGATCAGTAGTCATGGATGCCAGTTACAGTGCGCCTTCGCTGTCGCTCATACGCGGTAAGCCTTTGCCTTCCGCATCGGAGACCGCCATCAGAAGCGCCTCTCGCTCGGAGGTTCCGCTTCCCCACACCCGCGCCGTACGCTCGCCCCTGGGATCGTCCGGGCCGCGTTTGACCCACAGGTAGCACCGCCATATTCCTGGGCTGCTCTCCTGCGGCTCTTCAAATTCAAGGTCTTCGTCTTTAGCGAAAGCAACGAGACGTGCCGTGCATTGACGAGGGCTGTTATCGGTTATCTCCACCATCCAGCCGTGCTCGGGATCAGCATCGACCCCCCGCAGGAGAGCAACATCGCAGGCACCACAGCGGCTATGCATCAGCTCGGGCGTCGGTCCCATCGGATCGGTATGCGTGGCTTTAACTTTGTTTCCGCATGCCGGACAAGGCCAAGATTCGGTCATGAGGAAAAGCTAGACCATCTCCAAAAGTGAAACCTCTGATTTGGGTCTACGAGCGTGCAGCTCGATTCGCGCCGCGCCGCCTAGCATCCCCTAATCCATGTACGCCATTCTCGACTACATCGGGCAGCATCTCTTGGTCCCAATCCTGGCGACGGTCGTCGGTGGCGCGCTTATCGCCTCAGCTCGCCGCTACTTCCGCCTCGGCAAGGAGGTATCCGACCACGACGCTCGGGCAGGTGAGCTAAACGAGGATCTGTGGCGTTGGGTGCGGGATCGAAATCGGCAGCTTGAGAATGAACTACGAGGTTTGGTGAATAGCGCTGGCAACCAGCTAAACGCTGGATCGCTTCGGAACAAGGTCGTAGCCGCTATGCGCCACGCCCTTCATGAGTACCGGGACGAGGCGACGAGCAAGGCGCGAGAGTTCTCAGCCCTCGCCCGCTCGGAGGGCCGCTGGCATAGATGGCACCGCAAGCGGCAAGGTCTCGGATCACCGTCGTACGGTCTGCGCGGCCAAGAACGCCTACATCTGAATCGCTGGCGGCAACGTCCTTACCTAGTAAACCCAGGCGGGCCAGAACCCGACCTTATTGTCGAGGAGGACCCGACTGCTGGCGAGCCGAGTATCGCCCCGCTTGAGAGCGAATCCGGTTTGACTTGGGCAGAGGCGGCGAGTCGGCGGGCCATCTAAGACCTGGGCTCCGCAATTTCCGAGGGCATCGACTTTCTCCCTTGAGCGCTCGTCGTATTGAGCGCTAGCGTCGGAGCCGAAATGCCGATTCCAGCCTTGACGCCGTAGGTCGGGTACGCAGCGACCGCCTTGGTCACTGCCGACCGCCCACCTAGCCACGACGAGTTGACCCGCCTTTTTAGGGAGACGAAATTGTCGAAAGGCGACCCTGGCACTCAGGTCGGGAAGGTCAAGAGGATGCGGGCCGTGGTCGACTATGCGCTCGCCAACGACAGCCACGCCGGAGCACGGATGGTGAGTCGTCTGATTAAGGCTGTTCGCGCCATTGGTGGCTTCCGGCAAGAGTCTGAAACCTTCATCGGGGAGGACACCTACCGGAACCTTCGTGACGCCTACCGGAGCACGGGCTATGAGCTTGATCCTGATGGCGAGCTTCGTCCGATGCTGTTGGACAACGTTCCGGAGGCAGAGCAGCACGAAGTTTTGAAGACCTACGTCCACAGGATTCGTAAGGGCGCTACGGACGCCCCCCTCGTCACTGGCAGCGGGAAGGATCTACTTGAGGCCACTGCTCGCAGCGTGCTGGATTCAAAGGGGAAGTCCTACGGCGGGACTGACTTCCCCGGCACCCTCTTTCATGCCTTCGACGCCCTGAATCTCCCGACGCCCGATATTCCTGCAATGGAAGCGTTCCGACAGAGCCTGTCGAGCGACGCCAGGGAGCGCGTTCAGCAAGTTCTTTACCTGCTGGGCTGTGAGATCAACAAGCTGAGGAATGAGCAAGGCACCGGGCATGGCCGAGCCTTCGCCGCGACGGTGTCGGACCAAGAAGCCAAGACCGCTGTCCAGGCGATGGCCGTCATAAGCGAGTTACTGCTCGCCGAATCCTGAAGTCGCAACGCCCGTTCAGATTTCCGGCTGGGATTTTTCAGGGGTAGCGAGCGCGCGGGTCTGTTGTGCCGCGCCGCCAGGGGGCGGCTTCCCCCTACGAGAATGGGGGGGTGGGTCCGGTGCCTTCCGGGGGCAATGGGCAGCGGGAGCGCCCCGCTGCCCAAACCCCTCCGAATCCATCCGAATCGCCACCGATCCGCTGACTCCCGAATAGCCTCAAATCCAGTTCTAGAGCCATTTCCCAGGCGAGGCGTAACGCTTAAAAGGCCGCCGCTCTAACCAGCTGAGCTACAGGGGCAGAAGTCGGCGATTCGGCTCTGCCAGCCAGCTCCCGACCGTGCTGCCTTCCAAGGGTAGAGCCTCGGGCCGGGTCGGCGTCGGCTGTCCACGACCAAGGAGTCGCGGCCCCGCCCATGCGTTATCCCGGCGGGAGCAACTGCGCATCCCTGAGGCGGGCCAGGTGATAGTTGACCTGGCTCACCGTCATCTCGCGGAACTTGCGCTCCTTGACGAGGTCGGCATGAAGCGCTTCGACCGTCAGTGGGCGATCCGGGTCAAGTGTGAACAGGGACCAGATGCGGAATCTGACCGGGTGTGCGAGGGCGCGTCTCTGATCGGTCTCGATCCCGCTCCGGTCGCGTCCGAAAAGTGGCACTGGTGAGTCCTCCTGTCACGGCATGGAAGGTGCCGGAGGCGGCCAAGTGGTGCACTTGAGCCCGCCCCCGACGAGGAGTTGTGCCTCCCAGGGACGGTCGGCACACCTTGAGTGGCGGACGCTACGGCCGCTTGAGGTTTACGTCAATTCGTTCGCTGACTCGACTCACGGTTTCGTGAGCGTCCGGGTCGGCGGGGCTTTCGTGCCCGCACGAACGCGAAGAGGCTGACCAGCATCGGCGTCGTTTCCTCACCCGACGCGGCACAGCGGTTCAACGATTCGCACTCGATTTCCCGTAGACGTTGAAGGTGGCGCACGTTCTCGGCTTCCAACTCGTCACGGCCGTGCGCGTCCACGCTGTACCAGTCCCAGGAGAGGATGGTCCGGGGGTCGGCGAGGTTCCCGTTCCAGAGGGCGGCAACGACCTCCGCCGACCCGGACTGAACGGCCCACCCGGCGATGTTCTGCCGCTCCATCTCGGTCAGCGCTTCAGCTTCCTTCTGCGAGTACTCGGGAATCTCCACTGCCCGATACCAGTAGACGTTCGTCGCCCGCCGTTCTTCACTTTTGGCGACTTCTATCGAGCCGTCTTCCAGCATCCGCTTGATGTGGTTGGAGACGTTGCTGAGAGTGATGTCGGTGACTTCGGAAACTTCGCCCGCCGTGTAGCTGCCTTCATTCAGGAGCGTCAAAATCTCGATGCGAATCCGGTGGGAGAGCGCGTACTGGACAGCTTCCGCGATTCGCTTCCGCTGTTTCTTTTCCCTCTTGCGCTTACCTCTATGACGCTCGGCGGCTTTGGCTACCAATTCCCTCCTCCTCCACTGGACGAATCCCGGCTACTCAGCAGGTTCCGAGCATAGGGCCTGAATCTCCGCTGGGGTACGTCCAGGTACTCACGAAACTGACTCCGCTCACATATCTGACATTGAGTTGAACTCTATTTAGCATCGGGCGCTCCTCCTGGCGAAGCCGTCGCCGGGCTGAAGCACAGGGAGGGGGTGAGGAGATGAAGGCGATGAAAGTTGCGCCCGTTCAGGTGAACCTCATGATCTACAAGACCGCCTAGGTTCGGCAGCCGTGGCCGGGACCGTTCGCGGCGAGGGTCGGGGCGGTCCCGGCTGGCGAAACCGTCGCCGACTTGGCACGTGGAAGGGGGTGAGGAGCGATGACGATCAAGAAAGTCCCGCCTGTGCAGGTGGCGCAGATGATCTACAAGGGCGGGTAAGCGTCCTTGGGTCGGGGCCGATCCTCCAAGGCGCGAGGATCGGCCTCTTTGGCGACCGCTCAGGGGAGGTCGGGGAGGCCCTCGTAGGCGGTCGAGGCCTCGGCGTGGGTGCGGCGGGGGATGCGGCCGGCGCGGTGGGCCAGGTGCCCGGCTTCGACGCCGCGGCGCAGGGCGGTCGCCATGGAGACCGGGTCCTCGGCGCCGAAGATGGCGCTGGCGGCGAGGATCGCGTCGCAGCCCAGCTCCATCGCCTGGGCGGCGTCGGAGGCGGTGCCGATGCCGGCGTCGAGGACGACCGGGACCTCGGCCCGCTCGGTGATGACGGCGATGTTGTACGGGTTGCGGATGCCGGCGCCGGAGCCGATCGGGGAGCCGAGCGGCATCACCGCCGCGCAGCCGGCCTCTTCGAGGCGGCGGGCGAGGATCGGGTCGTCGTTGGTGTAGGGGAGGACGGTGAAGCCGTCGCTGACCAGCTGTTCGGCGGCGTCGACCAGCTCGACCGCGTCCGGGTAGAGGGTGCGGTCGTCGCCGATCACCTCGAGCTTGACCCAGTCCGTTTCGAAGGCCTCGCGGGCGAGCTTGGCGGTGCGGACCGCGTCGCGGGCCGTGTAGCAGCCGGCGGTGTTGGGGAGGACGAAGAGGCCGAGGCGGTCGATCACGTCGAGGACCGAGCCCTCGGCGGCGGGGTCGATCCGGCGCAGGGCGACGGTGACGATCTCGGTCCCTGAAGCGGCGAGCGCGGCTTCCATCTGCTCAAGGGAGCGGAAGCCGCCGGTGCCGGCGATCAGCCGCGAGCCCCACTCGCGCCCGCCCAGCTCCCAGGTCTCGGCGCCGCCCTGGATCGCCGCCAGCACCTCGACCGCCTGCCCCTCGCGCAGCGGCGTCGTGGTCCACTCGCTGCGGGGGATCACCTCGCCGTCGAGGGCGACGGCGACGCCGCGTCCCTCCTCCCCCGCACCGGACTCGCGCACGGCGACGTCGAGCGTTGCCCCCTTCGGCAGCTCGCGAGGCGTCCCGTTGAGCTCGATCCTCACCGCAGCGCCTCCGTTTTCGGTTGGCGTTCGTCCTTTTTAGCCCTCTGGGCGAGAAAAGACGAACGCCGATCGGTTTTCGGGGCGCCGCACAGGAGATCGGCGACGGTCTGAGCCGCCAGCGGTGCCAGGAGGATGCCGTTGCGGAAGTGGCCGGTGGCGAGGACGAGGCCGTCGATCGCGCCGGGGCCGACGAACGGGAGGTTGTTCGGCGTTCCGGGGCGCAGGCCCGCGGTGACGCCGACGAACTCCATCTCGGCAACGTCGGGCAGGAGGCGGTAGGCCTCGCGCAACAGCTCGTGGATGCCGGCGGCGGTGACGGCGGTGTCAAACCCCATTTCTTCGACCGTGGCGCCGACGACGAGGCGGCCGTCGGGACGCGGCACCAGGTAGACGCGCTCGGAGGCGAGGATGTGGCGGGCGGGGGGCTCGTCCCCCCGGGCACGCAGCTCGACGACCTGGCCCTTGACCGGGCGCACCGCAGGACGGGCGTGCCGCGGAAGCCACTGCGTGGCGCCAGACCAGGCGCCGCTGGCGAGGACGACGTGCTCGGCGCGCAGGTTCTCTTCGCGCCCACCGCCCACCGGTCGCGTCCGCACTCCCGCCAGCCGCTCTCCCTCGAAGATTCCA
Source organism: Solirubrobacterales bacterium (assembly GCA_035273795.1). Taxonomy (GTDB): domain Bacteria; phylum Actinomycetota; class Thermoleophilia; order Solirubrobacterales; family 70-9; genus VAYN01. The sequence continues at coordinate 18,245 of DATEOT010000040.1, forward strand.
TCGACGACTTCGGTCCGGCTACGCAGCTCGCCGCCCGCCCCGACCAGCGCCGCCGCCAGCACCCCGGTCAGCGTCCGCGGGTCGACCGCCGCCTCTCCCGGCGCCAGCACCCCGCCGTGGAACGAGGGCGTCAGCCCCGGCTCCAGCTCGCGGCAGCGGCGCGGCGGCAGCCATTCCGCCTCGAGCTCGAGCGAGCGCTGCAGGTCGTGGACCCGGCGCAGCTGCGCCGCCTCGTCGCGGTCGAGCGCCACGTGCAGCGCCCCCAGTCGTTCGTAGCCGGTGACCTCTCCCGTCGCCGCCTCCAGCTCGGCGACGAACTCCGGG
>DATEOT010000041.1:0-5217 GCA_035273795.1 Solirubrobacterales bacterium
TGCGAAGCGTGGCCCGCGCCCGGTAGATCGCCTGCCGGGCGGCGCCGCCGCTGACCCCGAGCGCGGCGGCGATCTCCTCGTGGCTCAGCCCTTCCAGCTCGCGCATCACCAACGCCGCCCGTTGTGGCTCGGGCAGGGCGCGCAGCCGCCCCATCAGGTCGGTCAGCTCCTCCCGGGCCTCGACTTCGGCGGCGGCGCTGCGCGCGCCCGCGAGCGTCTCCGACAGCTCCTCGGTCACCGCCGGGTTGTCGCGCAGGTCGTTCAGCGCCGTGTTGCGGACGATCCGGTAGAGCCACGGCCGCAGCTCGATCTCCGCTTCGGAGCCGCGCAACGCCAGCAGCGCCTTCGAGAAGGCGTCCTGGGTGACGTCCTCGGAGCGGCCGCCGACGATCGCCGCGGCGAAGCGGTCGAGCGGGCGGCGGTAGCGGCGGACGATCTCTTCGAAGGCGGCGTCGTAGCCGTCGCGGACGAGGTCGACCAGCCGCCGGTCCGGCTGCGCCCGCAGGGCCGGGCCGAGGAAGATGCGGGCGGCGAAGTTGTCTGCCGGGGTCGGGGTCATAGTTAGAAAACCCATGCCAACGGTAAAGATCACGCGCCGCGGCCCTTATGGATAAGGGACTGGCAGTCGTCCTCACCGCCGTCGCCGGCGGTCTGATCGCCCTGCAGGCGCCGATCAACGCCGGCCTCGGCAAGGCGACCGGGAACCTGCCGGCGGCGCTCGTCTCCTTCCTGATCGGGACCGCGGCGCTGGCCGCGATCGTCATCCTCAGCGGCAAGGCCGGCGGGCTCAGCTCCACCTTCGACGTCAATTGGTACTACCTGCTCGGCGGCCTCCTCGGCGCGATCTACGTCTTCAACGCCCTCGTCGCGGTCTCGGTGATCGGCGCCGGCGGCGTCGCCGCGGCGACGATCTTCGCCCAGCTCACGGCCTCTGTGGCGATCGACCGGCTAGGCCTGTTCGGCCTGGACGAGGTCCCGCTCACGCCCGAGCGCGTCCTCGGCGTCGTCCTGCTGCTGGCCGGGACGATCCTCGTCGTCCGCTGAGCCGGCCCACTTGGAGCCGGCGTACTCCGGCGGCGCGATCTTCAGGTAGTGGTCGAAGGACCAATCGACGAAGCGCTTGCTGCTCATCAGCCTGATCATCGGCGCCAGGATTCGCGGGGGAATTCGCGGGATCAGCTTCTGCACCCGCAGCATCCACTCGAACTTCCACTCGTGGGTGTCGTGGAAGGAGGCGTAGCTCTCGGCCGCCTGCTCGCGGCTCTGCCGACCTTCGACCACGCCCCGCAGCTCCTGTCCCAGCGCCATTCCGAAGTAGAGCGCGGTGCGGATGCCCTCGGCGCTGAGCGGCAGGCAGTGCCCGGCCGAGTCGCCGGCGAAGAAGACGCCGCCCTCGGTCGCGGGGCGGATCTTGTGAGGAATCCAGTTGCCCTGGTACTCGTTCGGCTCCTTGCCGAGGTCATGGGTCAGCTCGACGGTGGTGTCCTTGACGTGGAAGCGCGGGTCGAAGGAGCCGATCCCGATCCGCAGCTCGTCGCGGGCCGGGAACGACCAGCCATAGCCGGCCGGGACGTATTTGCGGTCGATCCAGATCGCCAGGTCCTCGGATTCGCCGCCGGGGTGGACCTCGAGGCCGCGCGAGAGCGGCGCGTCGGGCGGCTGGTAGCCGTCGCCGCTGGCCAGCACCCGGCGCCAGCCGAGCGCGTCGACGACGAGGGGGGAGGTGATCGTGCCGCGGTCGGTTTCGACCGCGATCATCCCGTCTCCATTCGCGGGGGCTGCCCGCCCGTTGACCTTGGCGGTCTCGAAGCTCGCGTCACAGCCGCGCCAGAGCAGCTGGCAGAGCTCGCGGTAGTCGAAGGTGGAGAAGGTCCAGGGGAGCCGGTAGCGGGAGGTGCCGTGGGGGGTGTGCATGACCAGCGTGTCGAAGCGCTGCCGCTCGGCGTCCATCAGCCCAAGCCGCTGCAGCCACTCGGTCGGGATGCCGCAGGCGGAGGTCTGGCGCTCGCCGATCTCGTAGCGATCGACGATCAGGACGTCGGCTCCGGAACCGGCCAGCTCGCGCGCGATCGCCAGCCCGGCGAAGCTGGCGCCGCAGATGAGGACGTCGCGCTCGCCGCTCAGGGGCGTGCGTTCGCTACCGCGCTTGGTGGCTCGGACCGGCATCGCGGCGGATTCTGCCATCATTCGCGCCCGTGTCCGCGACCGAGACCCTGACCCCTGCGCCCAGCGCCACCCCCGTAGAGGGCTCAAACGGCCTGCTGCTGCAGATCGACGGCAAGATCGTCCCCAACTACGCGGCGACGATGGTCTCCTTCGAGGAGGGCGATGTCGTCAAGGGCAAGGTCGTTCGCATCGACAAAGACGAGGTCCTCGTCGACATCGGCTACAAGGCCGAGGGGGTCATTCCCTCGAACGAGCTCTCGATCCGCAAGTCGGTCGACCCGCACGAAGAGGTCGAGCTGGGAGAGGAGATCGACGCCCTCGTCCTCACCAAGGAGGACTCCGAGGGACGCCTGATCCTCTCCAAGAAGCGCGCCCGCTTCGAGAAGGCCTGGCGCAAAATCGAGGTCGCCGCCGACTCGGGCGAACCGGTCGAAGGCAGCGTCATCGAGGTCGTCAAGGGCGGTCTCATCCTCGACCTCGGGGTGCGCGGCTTCCTGCCCGCCTCGCTGGTCGACATCCGTCGCGTCCACAACCTCGACGAGTTCATGAGCCAGACGCTCGAGTGCAAAGTGATCGAGCTCAACCGCAGCCGCAACAACGTCGTCCTCTCGCGCCGCGCGGTGCTCGAGGAGGAGCGCAAGGAGGTCCGCGAGCAGATCCTCGGCCGCCTCGAGCCGGGCCAGGTCGTCGAGGGCAAGATCTCCAACATCGTCGACTTCGGCGCCTTCGTCGACCTCGAGGGCATCGACGGGCTGATCCACATCTCCGAGCTTTCCTGGAGCCACGTCAACCATCCCTCCGAAGTCGTCTCGATCGGCGACACGGTGCGGATCAAAGTGCTCGACATCGACCGCGACCGCCAGCGCATCTCCCTCGGTCTGAAGCAGACCCAGGAGGATCCGTGGCAGCGGGTGATCAACACCCACCGCGGCGGCGACGTGCTCGAGGGGACCGTGACCAAGGTGGTCGCCTTCGGCGCCTTCGTCGAAATCCTCCCCGGCGTCGAGGGCCTGGTCCACATCTCCGAGCTTGCCGACCACCACGTCGAGAACCCGAGCGAAGTCGTCGAGCCGGGCTCGAAACTGAACGTCAAGATCCTCGAGATCGACGAAGAGCGGCGGCGTCTCTCGCTCAGCATCAAGCGGGTCGAGGGGCAGAACATGGCGATGGCCGGCCTGGGCGAACAGATTGCTCAGGCTGAAGGGCAGGGCGTTGAGGACGAGGGACCGAGCGCTGAGGGCGCGGGTCCTGTCTCCGATACGACCTCGTCGCCGACCGGCGACGATCCCGCATCGTCGCCACCCGCGCCAGAGGCCGCTGAGGAGCAGCCGTCCGAGGAGGGGGGAGAGGGGCAGCCGTCCGAGGAGGCTCCTGGTGAGTTGCCTGCTGAGGTAGAGGCCTCTGAGGAGGCCGATCCGGCTCCGGTCGCCGAGGAGAACGGGCCTTCTGAGGAGGGGCCGGAAACCGGCGAGAGCCAGCCTGAGGAGGCCCCTCAGGAGGACGAGTCGGTGGAGGACGCGCCCGGCGCGGCCAGCGAGTCGACTGACGACGACGCGCAGACGAGCGAGTCCGAGCAGAGCTGAGCGGCGCCGATGGCGCCACTGAAGATCGGCCTCACCGGCGGTATCGCGGCCGGGAAGTCCGAGGCATTGAAGGCTTTCGCGCGCCTCGGGGCGGCGACGCTCTCCAGTGACGCCGTGGTGCACGAACTGCTCGAAGGGGAGCCGCTGCGGGGAAGACTGGAGGAGCGCTGGGGCCCTGAGGTCGTCGTCGAGGGGAAGGTCAACCGGGCGAAGATCGGCGAGGTCGTCTTCGCCGACCCGGAGGAGCTGACCTGGCTGGAGTCGCAGATCCACCCCCTGGTGCGGGAGCGGACCGCCGAATGGCTGAGGTCCCTGCCGGCCGATGCCGAGGTCGCGGTGGTCGAGGTGCCGCTGATGTTCGAGGTCGGCAGCGATGAGGTCTTCGACGCGACCGTCTCGATCCTCACCGCCGACGAGGTGCGCCGCGAGCGCGCCGCGGCGCGGGGGCATGCGCTCGTCGACGAGCGCGAGGCGCGCCAGCTGACCCAGACCGAGAAGGCCGAGCGAGCCGACCACGTGATCGAGAACGACGGCTCGGTGGAGGACTTGGAGCAGGCGCTGTCCGGTCTTCTCGACAGGCTGCGCCGATGAAGCGAAAGGTGCGCCGCCGCCGCCTCGCCGCTCTGGGCACCGTTGCCGTGCTCTTCGGCGTGTTCGCCGGGGCCCTGGTCGCCAGCGGCACCTTCGACGAGGCGCTGCAGGAGCTGACCCTGCCGCTGCGCCACGAGGACGTGATCCGCCAGCAGGCCGATGAAAAGGGGGTCGACGCGGCGCTGATCGCGGCCGTCATCTACACCGAGTCGAAGTTCAGGGACCAGACCTCGAGCGCGGGGGCGCGGGGGCTGATGCAGATCACCCCCGCGGCGGCCGACACGATCGCGAAGAACAGCGAGGCGACTACCTTCAAGCTGGAGGATCTGGGCGACCCCGAAATCAACATCCGCTACGGGACGTTCCTCCTGCGGGAACACCTCGATCGCTACGACGGCGACGAGGCGGCGGCCCTGGCTGCCTACAACGCCGGTCCGGGCAACGCCGACGAGTGGGGAGGGGCGGAGCTGACCGTCGAGGACATCGAGTTCCCCGAAACCCGCGCCTACGTCGAAGAGGTGCTGGAGAAAAAAGAGGAGTACCGCCGCGAGTACCCGATGGAGCTGGGATATGCCGGACTCCCCTAGGCCACGCGTAGCGGCCCTGGCGCTGGCGGTCGGCATCGTCCTCGCCGACTCCTCGATCGTCGTCCTCGCCCTGCCCGAGATCTACCGGGAGCTCGACACCAGCGTCGCCGGCGTCACCTGGGTCCTCGTCTCCTTCAACTTGGTGATGGCGCTTGCGGCGGTCCCCGCGGCGCTGCTGGCGCGGCGAGTGGGGCCGGGGCGGGCGGCCTCGGTCGGCTTGGCGATCTTCGCCGGTGCCGGGCTCGCCTGCGGGCTGGCCGAGGAGCTCTCGACGCTGATCGTCGCCCGCT
>DATEOT010000042.1:0-2295 GCA_035273795.1 Solirubrobacterales bacterium
TGCCAGGCGCTGGCGCCGTCGACCTTCGCCGCCTCGTAGAGGCCTTTGTCGATCGTCACCAGGCCGGCGAGGAGGAGGAGCGCCATGAACGGCGTCGTCTTCCAGACCTCGGCCATGATGATCACCGCGAAGGAGCTGAAGCGGCCGCCGAACCAGTCCATGTCGTCGGCGATGAACGGCAGGTTGTTGACGAAGCCGGAGTCGGGCGCGAAGGCGAACTGCCAGGCGAAGGCGGCGACCACGGTGATGATCCCGTAGGGGATCAGTACCGAGGTGCGGACGACGCCGCGGCCGAAGATCGCCCGGTGCATGACCAGCGCGATCGCCATCCCCAGCACCAGCTCGATCGCCACCGTGGTGAGGAGGATGAAGACGGTGTTGAAGAAGTCGGTCCACCAGAGCTCGGAGGTGAGCACGGCGACGTAGTTGTCGAGGCCGACGAAGCCGCCCTCTTCGGGGAAGCGGAGGTCGACGTCCTGCACCGAGAGGACGATCGCGTAGGCGATCGGGTAGGCGGTGACGAGGAGCATCGCCAGCACCGCCGGCGCGCAGAGCATCCAGGCGAGCTTGCGCTCCGAGCGGGTGCGGGCGGAGGCGCCGCCGGCCTTCTGCGGAGCGGGGTTGGCCGGCGCGTTGACGGTCATCAGAGCAGCCCTTCCCGCTTGACCGCGTCTTCGACGTTCTCCTTCAGTTCCTCGAAGATCGACTTAGTGTCTTCGTTGTCGATCTCGTCCGGCGGGTGCAGCGAGCGCTGGACCGCCAGCGAGACGTCCTGGTAGGCAGGCGTGGTCGGCCGCGGGCCCGAGTTTTCGATCGACTCTTTGACCAGCTCGGCGAAGCCGGGATACGCTTTCGTCACCGCTTTGTCGGTGTAGAGGTCAGAGCGCGAGGGAGGCAGCCCGTCCAGTTCGACCGCGGTTTTCTGACTCTCCTTACCGGCCAGACAAGCTGCTGCTTCGAAGGCGACGTCCTTGTTCTCGGAGAAGGAGCTGACCGCGAGGTTGAAGCCGCCGAGCGGCGGTTTGCTCGGCGTCCCCGGCACCACCTCGGGGAAGCGCGCGAAGCCCATCACCTTGCCGATGTCCGGCGCTTCGGCCTGGGCGCTCGCGTAGGCGAAGGTGTAGTTGGTCATGAAGGCCGATTCACCGGCCTCGAAGCCGAGCCGCGTCGTGTCCTCGTCGGAGGTGGAGAGGTTCGCCGGCGCGGCCGAGGAGCGCGCCAGCCGCCCCATGACCGCCAGCGCTTTTTCGGTCGGCCCCTGTTCGAGGTCGACGGTTTCCGGGCCGGAGAGGATTTCGGTGCCGGCGCTCTCGATCAGCGCATTGGCCCAGACCATGAAGCCCTCGTAGCGGTTCGCCTGGACCTGGATCGTGCCCGCTTCTTTCAGGCCTTCGGCCTGTTCGATCATCTCGTCCCAGGTTTTCGGCGGCTGCTTGACCAGGTCTTTGCGGTACCAGAGCAGCTGCGTGTTGGTGTTGAACGGCGCCGCGTAGAGCTTCTTCTCGAAGGAGGCGGTCTCGATCACGTTGGCGAAGACGTTCTCGGTCACCTGTTTCTTCAACGGCCCGCTCCACTCTTCGACCCAGCCGGCGTTGGCGAACTCGCCGGTCCAGATCACGTCCATGCCGACGATGTCGATCGAGGAGTCCTCGGCGCCGAGCCGGCGGACCAGCTGCTCGCGCTGCTGGGTCGCGTCGGTGGGGAGGAATTCCGGCGTGATCGTGTACTTGCCGCCCGATTCCTTCGAGCAGCGTTTCGAGACTTCCTCGATCGTCCCGCCGGGTTGGATCGCGACGAAGAAGGTCAGCTCGCGCGAGCCGGAGCTGTCGTCACTACCGCCGCAGGCCGCGAGCCCGATCGCAGCCAGAGCCGAGGCCGCGAGGCAGATCAGTGCCCGCGTCGCCCGACTGGATTTCACGCTTGCTCCTCCATAACGCACCCTTCCCAAGGTGCATTGAAGAAGCTGCCCGCGAAGTGTCTTGTCTAAACGCGAAAGGCGGGCGCAAAGGCCCGCCCCTTGTTATACGAATTGTCCTTCTGAGTCAGCCGGGCAGGAGCGCCTCGAGCGCTTGCCGCAGGCCGGCGACCGCGGAGTCGAGCGGCGCCTCGTCGCCCGCGGCGCGGGCGCGGACGAGGGCGCCCTCGACCGTCGAGACGACGAGGCCGGCGAAGGTCTCGGCGTCCTTCCTGCCGACGCCTTCCTCGCGCAGCGCGGCGGCGATCGGCGCTTCCCAGCTTTGGAAGGCCGCGGTCGCGGCGGCGGCGAGCGCCGGGTCCTCGGGCCGGGCCAGGGCC
>DATEOT010000043.1:0-48497 GCA_035273795.1 Solirubrobacterales bacterium
AAGGCCGAGCGCAACGAGGGCAAAGAGGTCTTCCGCAAGATCGTCAACGTCTCCTCGACCTCGGGGATGATGGGCAACGCCGGCCAGGTCAACTACTCGGCCGCGAAGATGGGCGTCGTCGGCCTGACCAAGACGCTGGCCAAGGAGTGGGGCCAGTTCAAGATCAACGTCAACGCCGTCGCCTTCGGCTTCGTCGAAACCCGCCTCACCCAGGCCAAGGAGCAGGGTGAAGAGATGACCACCCCGAGCGGCGAGAAGGTCGAGCTGGGCATCCCCGAGCAGATGCGGGCGATGGCCTCGGCGATCATCCCGATGGGCCGCCCGGCGACCCCGGAGGAGGCCTCGGGCCCGGTCCTCTTCCTCTCTTCGCCCCTCGCCAACTACGTGCACGGCCAGGTGCTGAACGTGACCGGCGGCATGTTCGGGGGGATGTACACCTGAGCTCCACGGCGTCAGAGAGCAGGCCGAAGGTCCTCTACCTCGAGGTGGCGGATCGGATCTGGCCTGCTCTCACCCGCGCCGCCGGTCTCCACACCCGCGCCTACCGGGCGACGGGTGGGCGGATCGGCCAGCGGATCCCCGGCGTGCCGGGCAGCATGTGCCTGCTCGATCACGTCGGCGCCAAGAGCGGGATCAAGCGGACCGCGCCGCTGCTCTACGTCCGGGACGGCGAGGACGTCGTCCTGATCGCCTCGAAAGGCGGCTATCCCAAGCACCCCGCCTGGTTCCACAACCTCAAAGCCAACCCGGAGACGACCGTCCAGGTGGGCAAGGAGCTGCTGCCCGTCCGCGCCCGGGTCGCCGGCAAAGAGGAGCGCGACCGCCTCTGGCCGATCGCCGAAGAAGCCTGGCCCGGCTACCGCACCTACCAGAAGCGCAGCCAGGGCCGCGAAATACAGATGGTGATCCTCGAGCCCCGGTCCTAGGGGCGGGGGCGGCGCTCCTCGGCCACCGGGTCGCCGGACGCGTCGGCGATCTGCTGCGGTGGCCACGGGCCCGCCCAGTTGTCACGGGCGCCGTCGATCGTGATCGTCGTGCCGGAGTAGAAGTCGCCGGCGGGAGAGGCGAGGTAGGCGACGAGCCAGGCCATCTCCTCGGGACGGCCGGCACGGCCGATCGGGATCGAGCGCTCGAGGTTGTCGACGACCACCTGCGGATACTTGGTCAGCAGCGTCTCGGTCGCGAACTGGCCGGCGGCGAGGGCGACGGTCTTGATCCCGAATCGCGCCCACTCGACCGCGAGGGTCCGCATCATGTTCTCGACCGCGGCGCGGGCGGCGCCGGAGTGGACCATCCCCGGCATCCCGTTGTGGGGGGAGAGGGTGACGCTGAGGACCTTGCCGCCGCCCTGGGGGATGAACGCCTTGGTGGCCGCGGCGTGGGTCATCAGCCAGGTCCCCTGGACGTTGAGATCGATCACCGTCTTGAACCCTTTCGGGGTGATCGCCTCGGCTGGGCTGAGGAACTGACCCCCGGCGTTGTTGACGAGGACGTCAAGGCGGCCGTGCCGCTCGATGAGGGCGTCGAAGAAGCGGCCGACCGGCTCCTCCTCGCGGATGTCGAGCGTCTCATGCTCGAAAGATCCGGGCAGCGAGGCGGCGAGATCGGCGGTCTCGGCCAGCGGCTCCTCGCGCCTCCCGCAGGCGACGACGGTGGCGCCTAGCCGCGCCAGCTCCAGCGCCGTCTCCCGCCCCAGGCCGCTGCCGGCGCCGGAGACGACGCAGACCTGACCCTCGAGGAGGCCGTCCCTGAAGACCCGCGAATGGTCGCTCTCACTCATCGACGGGCAGCCTATAGGCGGGCCGCTCGGCGTAAATTGGCCGGTCGATGAGCGTTTCCGTCGAACCCCGCCCGCTGCATGAGCCACTCGCCGGCGGCACCCGCGGCGGCACCGTCGCGGTCGAACCGCTGATCGCCGGCCACGTCGAATGGACGCGGGACATGATGGTCAGCCCCGGCGGCCGCCTACTGACCGCGAAGCTGCTGCGGTCGCTGCTGACCGCCCGCAACGCGGTCGCCGTCCCCTGCCCCGCCTTCCTGATCCGCCACCCCAGCGCCGGCGCGATCCTCGTCGACACCGGCCTGCACCCCTCGATCGCCACCGACCCGAAGGAGAACTTCGGCTCGCTGGGAGCGCGCTTCGGCAAGCCGACGCTGGAGGCCGGCGAAGACGTTCCCTCGCAGCTGCGCAAGCGCGGGCTCGAGCCCGGTGAGATCCCGATCGTGGTGATGACCCACCTCCACCTCGACCACACCTCGGCGATCTCCGAGTTCCCCAACTCGACCTTCGTCGTCAGCGAGACCGAGTGGCGGGCCGCTGCGCACGGCTCCAACCCGATGATGGAGGGCTACCGCCGCGCCCACTTCGACTACGCCTTCGACTACCGCACGGTCGACTTCGACCGCGACAACATCGACTCCTACGCCAGCTTCGGCCGCAGCTTCGACCTCTTCGGCGACGGCTCGATCCACCTCGCATTCACTCCCGGCCACAGCGCCGGGCACATGTCGGTCGTCTGCCGCCTCACCGAGCACGATTTCGTGATCGCCGGCGACACCATGTACGTGCTCGGCCAGCTCGACGGCTCCGAGCCCGGCCCGCCGCGCCCCCACGACGCCCACAACTTCCGCCGCTCGCTGCAGGAGCTGCGCCTCTTCCACCGCCAGTTCCCCGGCGCGGTGATCGCGCCGAGCCACGATCCGGACTTCTACGCCCGGGTCGAGCGGCGCTACGAGTAGTCCCTCCGCACAAGTCCCTCGTGGAGGCCACGCACCCGGGTGAAGATCTCCGTCGCGATCTCCAGCTGCCGCTCGCGGCTCGGCGCCCCCTCGACCGGGAAGCTGACCGGCTCTCCGAACTGGATCGTGACCTTGGGGAAGTGGAGGCGCTTCCACTGCCGGGCCCGCTCGGAGCCGTGGATCGCGACCGGCACGATCGGCGCTCCGGTTTCCAGGGCGATGCGGCCGATCCCCGGTTTCGGCTCGCCCAGCTTGCCGGAGCGCGAGCGGCCGCCCTCGGCGTAGACGAGGACCATCTCGCCCTGGTCGACCAGCTGGCGAGCGGTCTCCATCGCCTCCTCGTCGTGTTGGCCCCGGCGCACGGGGAAGACGCCGCCGTGCTTGTAGACGTAGGTGAGCACGGGTGGGCCGAACATCTGCGATTTGGCCATGAAGCGGACCTTCCGCCGCAGGTAGACGGCGACGAGGAAGTGGTCCATCTGGCTGAAGTGGTTGGGGGCGAGGACCAGCGGCCCGCGCTTCGGCACGTTCTTGATGCCGATCGCCCGCACCCGGTAGAGCAGGATCGTCGGCAGCGTGAGGAGGACTCGCCCCAGGGCATAGGTCCAGCCGGCGCCCTTGCGCGCCGCCTGGTGGAACTCGGTGAAGTACTCGGCGGGTCGCGGGTCCTTGTAGACCTGCGGCTTCATCTCGCCCATTCGCGAGAACGCTCCAGCGCTCGTTTCCAGTCCGCCAGCAACTGCTCCCGCTGCGCCGCCTCCATCCGCGGCTCGTAGCGGTCGGCCTCTCGCCACATCTCTCCCACCTGCGCGGCGCTCCAGATCCCGGTCGCGATCCCCGCCAGGTAGGCGGCGCCGAGCGCGGTCGTCTCGGCGATCTCCGGCACCGAGACCGGCACCCCGAGGACGTCAGCCTGGAACTGCATCAGCCAGCGATTGACGGTGGCGCCGCCATCGGCCTTCAGCACCTCGAGGCGCTCGCCGCTGGCGGCTTCCTGGGCGCGGACCGCGTCCACCGTCTGGTAGGCGATCGCCTCCAGCGCCGCCCGCGCCAAGTGGGCGCGGCCGCTGCCGCGGGTGAGCCCGGTAATCGTGCCGCGCGCGTAGGGGTCCCAGTGGGGGGAGCCAAGTCCGGTGAGAGCCGGCACGAAGTAGACGCCCTCGTTCGAGTCGAGCGAGGCGGCGAGCGCCTCCGTCTCCCCCGCCTGGCCGATGATCCCGAGGCCGTCGCGCAGCCACTGGACGGCGGCGCCGGTGACGAAGATCGACGCCTCCAGCGCATAGGCGGGCTCCTCGCCGGTGCCGCAGGCGACCGTCGCCAGCAGCCCCTCGGTCACCGGGGGCGGCTCCGGGCCGCTGTTGAGGAGGACGAAGCTGCCGGTGCCGTAGGTGTTCTTCGCCGTCCCCGGCTCGTGGCAGGCCTGGCCGAAGAGGGCCGCCTGCTGGTCTCCGGCCACCCCCGCCACCGGCACCTCACCGCCGAACTCGGTCGTGGTCCCGAAGACGTGGGACGAGGGACAGGGCCGCGGTAGGCGCGCGGGGTCGACCCCGAGGAGGCCGCAGAGCTCCCCGTCCCAGGCGAGCCTGCGGATGTCGAAGAGCAGCGTCCGCGAGGCGTTCGTGTAGTCGGTGAGGTGCCGGCCGGTGAGCTTGAAGAGCAGCCAGGAGTCGATCGTGCCGAAGACCGCCCGCTCCGCCCCCTCGGCGTTCCGCAACAGCCACTCGATCTTGGTCCCGGAGAAGTAGGGGTCGATGGTGAGCCCGGTCCGCTCGCGGACCAGCGGCTCGTGACCCGCCTCCCTCAACTCCTCGCAGCGACCGGCGGTGCGGCGGTCCTGCCAGACCAGCGCCCGGTGGACCGGCTCGCCGCTCTCCGGATCCCAGGCGACGACCGTCTCCCGCTGGTTGGTGATCCCGATCGCCTGCAGATCGGCGCCCTCGATCCCGGCGTCGGCGATCGCCTCGCCGGCGACCCGCCGCGTCACCTCCCAGATCTCGTTCGCGTCGTGCTCGACCCAGCCCGGTTGCGGGAATAACTGCTGGAACTCGGAGTAGGAGCGGCCGGCGACGGCGCCGGACTCGTCGAAGACAAGACAGGTGGTGCCCGTCGTTCCCTGGTCGATGGCGAGGATCACTGCCCGGCCCGGGCCTACTTGCGGACGCTGCAGGTGCGGATCAAGGTGGAGGCGAGTTTACGGCCGTCGGCGAAGGTCATCGAGACGCGGACGAAGGGGAAGATTCCGATCCTGGTGCCCGCGGGCGCGGCGCAGGCGGCGCTGAGGTAGCTGCGCGTGCGGCCGCGGTGGACGAACTCGCGCCGCAGGTCGAGGACGATCCGCTTCAGGTACCCGTAGCGGTTGATCGAAGCGGGCAGGGCGGCGCTGAAGACCGTCCCATAGGTGCCCTGGGTCTCGCGGATGCGGAAGGTGAGGATGCGGGTGTTCGGGAACGGGTCGTCGCCATAGACGTGAGCGAGGATCGCCCGCCCTCCGTCGACCTTGGCGTTGAAGGCGAGGATCTTTCCGCTGAGCGGAAAGGCCGTTTGTTCCGGGAAGGAGACGGCGCCGACGAAGCGCCCCCTGCCGACGAGCGCCGGGCCGCAGACGGCCAGAGCCTGCGCCGAGCTGACCGACTCGATCTCCGAGCGCCGGCACAGCGGCAGCCCCCGGGTGTCGACCCTGCCGCCGCGGTTGATCGCGATCGCGATGAAGCGCAACGCCGGCGGCCGCTCCTCGGAGAGGGAGCGGACCGTGCCGTCAACCCGCACCGAGATCGGAGCGTCCGCGGTTCGAGGAAGAGCGGTCGGCGCGATCCCACCCTGGAATTTGACGAACAGGTCCCCCCGCTCGATCAGCTCGGCGTTGGCGAGAGAGGTGACGAAAAGACATGCGAACGCCGCAAGGGCGAGCGCGATTCTTCTCTTTCCCCTCATAGGCATCGAGCCAGGCTAACGCGAGGGCCGAGGCTCGGTCAGGCCTGGGTCAAAAAGAGGTCGAGAACAAGGCTTAGAAAGCCGACGACCATGGTTCCGAACAACCCCCAGCCGCCTCTGATGATCAGACGTTCCATCGCATCGAAACGACTGTTCATTTCCTCGAGGAACTCGGATTTCGTCTCAGCTACCGGGGTCCGGTCTACTTCTCTCACCGCCTCCATGATTTCAACTCTAGGAGGGATTTATTCACCTGTGGGTCACGAAAGTGGAAATTCTTTGTCACGCGGTAAACCGCTCTGCACCGGCCCGCTGACGCGCCAAATAGACCCGGAGGAAGTCGCGCAGCTGCCGGGCGCGGTGGAGAAACCCGCGGTAGTCCCTCCCCGTCGCCCGGTGCTCGAGGTCGAGCTCGATCTCGCTCAGACTGAAGCCGACGCGGACGGCGTCGACGGTCATCCCGATCTCCATCCCGTAGCCAGGGGCGAAAGGCAGGACTGCGCGCAGCACCTCGACCCGCATCGCCCGCTGCCCGGAGATCGGTGCCCTGGTCTCCAATCCGCAAAGCCGGCGGATCGCCCAGCGGGCGAAACCGAGAGCGATGCCGAAGCCGCCGCCGACCCGGCGGCTGAAGGCGGCGACGGCGAGGTCGCACTCGCCACGGCGCACGGCGGCCACGAGCGGCACCAGCCGCTCGGCTGAGGCACCGAGGTCGCCGTCGCAGAGCAGCACCAGGTCGGGCGGCGCCTCGACGCTCAATGCGGCGTCGGCCGCCGCCGAGACGTTGGCTCCCTTGCCGTGGGGCCTGCCCCGTCTGACCACCTCGGCGCCGGCCGTCATCGCCACCTCGGAGGTCCCGTCCCCGGAGGCGTCGTCGGCGACCCACACCCGTGCCCCCGGGAAGGCCTCACGCAGCGCCCGCACCGTCTCCCCCACCCGGTCGGCCTCGTTGCGGGCGGCGACGATCGCCGCCAGCCCCTCTCCGTCCCCTGCCGTCCGCTGCGGTCCCATCGTCGGGCTATTGTCCCCGGCCATGGCAGACATCGAGGCACACATCACCGGCAACGTCTGGAAAATCGAGGTCAAGGTCGGAGACCAGGTCTCCGACGGCGACACCGTCGTCATCCTCGAGTCGATGAAGATGGAGATCCCGGTCGAGTCCGAAGACGACGGGATCGTGAAGGAGATCCGCTGCGAGGAGGGTCAGTCGGTCAGCGAAGGCGACGTCCTCGTGGTGCTGGAGTAGAAACGTGGAAGAGCGCCTGGCGGGTGGCAAGCTCCTGCTCGACCGGCCGGCCGATGCCGTCGCCCGCCTGACGATCTCCAACCCCGAGCGGCGCAACGCCCTCGACCACGAGATCCTCGACGCGATCGCCGAGACCCTGCCCCAGCTCGACCGCGGGATCGAGACCCGCTGCGTCGTCATCACCGGGTCGCCGCCGCTGTTCTCGGCCGGCTACGACATCGCCGGCATCCCCGACCAGACCTTCGAGCGCGATGCCGAGGCGCTGGTCGCCCACCCTTTCCACGCGGCGATGGAGGCGATCGCCCACCACCCCTGGCCGACGATCGCCGCGATCAACGGCCACTGCCTCGGCGGCGGCCTCGAGCTGGCGATCACCTGCGACCTGCGGATCTGCGCCTCGGGCGCGAAGCTGGGGATGCCGCCGGCGAAGCTCGGCCTGATCTACGGCCACACCGGCCTGCGCAAGTTCCTCGACGTCGTCGGCCTGCCCTACACGAAGGAGCTCTTCCTCACCGGGCGTAACCTCGGGGCGGAGCGGGCGGAGCAGATCGGCCTCGTCCACTCGGTCGCCGCCAGCGAGGAGGCGGTCGCCGAGGAGTCGGTCTCCCTCGCCGCCGCGATCGCCGAGAACGCGCCGCTCTCGATGCGCGGCAACAAGCACGCGATCGACCTCCTCCAGGCCAACCCGGAACTGACCGAGCAGCAGGAGGCGGGCCTCGTCGCCCTGCGCGAATCCTGCTTCTCCTCGGAGGACTTCCGCGAGGGCATCCGCGCCTTCGCCGAGAAGCGCCGCCCGCAGTGGACCGGTCGGTGAGCGCGAAGGCGCGCAAAGCCCTCGCCGCCTCCGACCCGACGATGGCCGCGCTGATCGAGCGCGTCGGGCCGATCGACGTCGCCACCCGCCTCAGCCGCCGCAAAGAGGAGCGGCCGGTCGACGCCTACGGGGCGCTGCTGCGGGCGATCGTCGGCCAGCAGCTCTCGACCAAAGCGGCGCGGACGATCTACCTGCGCGTAGTCGAGCTCTTCGGCGGCAGCGCGCCCTCGCCCGGGCAGCTGCTCGAAGCGAGCGAGGAGGACCTGCGCGCCTGCGGCCTCTCCGGTCGCAAGACCGAATACGTCCGCGACCTCGCCTCCCACGTCCTCGGGGGCGAGCTCGAGCTCGACCGGCTCGAGGAGCTGGGCGACGAGGAGGTGATCGAGGAGATAGTCGCCGTCCGCGGCCTCGGCCAGTGGACGGCGGAGATGTTCCTGCTCTTCCACCTCGAACGCCCCGACATCCTCTCCGGCGGCGACCTTGGGATCCGCAAAGCGATCCAGGTCGAGTACGGCCTGGAGGAGATGCCGCCGCCGAAGAAGGTGATCGAGATCGGCGAGCCATGGCGTC
The DNA here is from genome assembly GCA_035273795.1 of Solirubrobacterales bacterium. GTDB lineage: Bacteria > Actinomycetota > Thermoleophilia > Solirubrobacterales > 70-9 > VAYN01. Next base: position 8,301 of record DATEOT010000043.1, read on the forward strand.
CTTACCGCAGCCTCGCCTCGCTCTACCTCTGGGAGTCGCTGGCGGCGGTGCCCGGATGAGGCGGCGCTTCTGGCTCGGGATCGGCGGGGTCGTCCTGGTCGCGGTCGGCTTCGTCCTCGCCGCGCTCCTGGTGTATGCCGACGACCGCGACGACCTGGACCGCGGCCAGCGGGAAGATGCGTCGCGAGCCGCGCACCAGATGGAAGCGGTGGCCCGTCTCTCGGTCAACCAGCTGACCAGCGCCGCCGCCTTCTTCAAAGCCGAGGACGACCTCAGCCGCCACGAGTTCGAGGTCTACGGTCGTTCGCTGATCCACCAGGGGGCGCTGGCAGGGGCCGTCTTCATCCCCCGGGTGCCAGCGGCGAAGCGGGCGCGTTACGAGCGCACCCACGGAATCGAGATCCTCGAACGGACGGGCCCGCTCAGCTTCCGTCCATCTCAGCCACGAGAGACCTACTTTCCAATCACTTACGTGGCCGCGGAGAAAGAAGCACGGCGGCGGGCACTCGGGTACGACCTCGGCCAGGACCCCGAAAGGGCGATGTACCTGGACCGCGCCCGAGACACCGGAGACGCCGTCTCCAGTCCCGTCATTCCACTCCTGATCGGCGGCCGGGGCATCAACGTCTTCCGGCCCGTCTACAGAGACCGGGCGCCGGTGGGAACGGTCGCGGAGCGCCGCCGCGCCCTGATCGGGTTCGCGGCCGGCAGCTTCCGGATCGACGAGCTCGCCGCCACTGCTGCCGATGCCGTCTCCTCCGACGTCGACCTGCAGTTGCAGGCGGACGGGACCGCGGTCTTCGGGGCGGAGGGCGACCTCGGCGACGGCGCCTCGGCTCCTCTCCGCATCGCCGATCGCACCTGGGTCCTGGCTGTCGACGATCCCGCCGGGCCGAGCCTGAGCCTGCCTCTGTCTCTGGCCGTGCTGGGCATCTCGCTGGCGGCGCTGCTGGGGGCGTTGATCATCGGCTGGAGCCGCAGAGAACGGATGCAGGAGCTGGAGCGCCATGCGAGCCAGGACGCGCTGACGGGGCTCGACAACCGCCGGCGCTTCGAGCGGGACCTGGCCTCGGCGATGGCGCGCAGCCGGCGAGATCGCTCGACCGGGGCGCTGCTGATCCTCGACATCGACGATTTCAAGCGGATCAACGACTCCCAGGGCCATCCGGCCGGAGATCGGCTGATCATGGAGGTCGCCGAGGTGCTGCGGCGGCGGACGCGGGAGAGCGACACGCTCGCCCGCCTCGGGGGCGACGAGTTCGCCGTGATCCTGCCGAGGTGCAGTCGCGAGGAGGCGGAAATCGCCGCGGAGGCGATCGCCCGCGAGGTGCGCGAGCACCACTCCGGCGAAGGGACGGACTCGGTGACGATCAGCATCGGGGTGGCGATGTTCGGTGACGACCCGCGCACCAGCGCCGCCACCGTCTTCTCCGAGGCCGACACCGCGATGTACGCGGCCAAGGACGAGGGGCGCGACGGGGTCCGGGTGTTCGACCCGGTCGCGGTGCGGGAGGACGCGGGCGAGCGCTAGCGCGGCAGCTCGGCGCGGAGGTCGAGCACGCGCTGCGCCGCTGTCTCGACCTCTTCGCGGTCGAGAGCGCCCGAGCGCAGCTTCGCCAGCAGCGCCTTCCACGCCCTTTCCCCAGGCCCGAGGCGGGCGTAGAGCAGCAGGTCGGCCCCGGCCCGGGCGCCGGCGACCGCGGCCCTAGCGGTGCCGCCGAAGTCTTCGACGGCGGGCGTTTCCAGTGCGTCGGTGACGGTGACGCCTTCGAAACCCAGACGATTGCGCAGCTCGCCGGTGGCGATCGCGCGGGTGAAGGCGGCGGGGCGGTCGGTAAAGGCCGGGTAGATCGCGGTGCTGAGCATCACCATCCTGCCTCCCGCGTCCGCGAAGGCGGCGTAAGGCTTCTCGTCGATTTGGCGCAGATCCGCCCTGGAGAGGTCGATCCGTTCGGTCGAGAAGTCGGTGTTTTCGCGGGCGGCGCCGAATCCGGGGAAGTGCTTAGCCGTGGCGACCACGCCGCCGGCTTCCAGCCCCTCGGCGAAGGGGATCGCGGTGGCTTCCACTCGCGCCGCGGTCGCGCCGAAGCTCCTTTCGGTCTCCGCGATCACCCCACCCGGGCGTCCCACGTCGAGCGCGGGAGCGAGGTCGACGTTGACGCCGACCTCGCGCAGGTTGGCGGCGGTGCGGCGTCCCTGGCGAGCGCTGAAAGCGGCGCCACGATCTCCCATCTCCGCCGCCGAGGCGCTCGGCGCGCCGCCGATTCGCTTCACCAGCCCGCCCTCCTGATCGGTCATCACGAGCAAGGGGTCGCGCAGCTTCGGCGGGCGCGGGATCGCCTGCAGGCGGTCGACCAGGCGCTTCCCGGCTGCGCGGCTGGGGAAGTTTTCGGCGAAGAGGACGACGCCGGCGATCCGTCCCTCCCGAATCGCCGTCCTCAGCGCCGGCGAGATCGAGGTGCCGCTGAAGCCGACGACGATGCGCTGGCCGGCGAGCTGCTTCAGGGGCAGCGTCTCAGCCGCGCTTGGACCCGGCCCGTTGCCCTGCCCGAGCGTCGCTCCCAGCGCGAACGCCGCCATCGCCAACCCCAGCAAAACTGCCACCGCCAACCTCCGCCGTCGCCGCACCACCGCCCGCTCCATCGCCCGCTCCATCGCGCCGATGCTAGGGGGTGTGGTTGAGGTTTGTCCCGCTATCCGGGAAGAAGCTCAACCACACCCCTGGTCAGGCGTCCGGGGCGATTCCTAGGCTGCGCCGCATGCCCCCGTTGATCAACGTCGGCGAGGCCCGCGCCTACGGCCGCCTCACCGACCACGCCGAGATCGAAGCCCTCGTCGAACGCGCCTGGGAGGTGCGGCTGGAGAACTTCGGCGACTCGACCGACATGTGCTCGCTGGTCAACGCCAAGTCCGGCGGCTGCGCCGAGGACTGCGGCTTCTGCGCCCAGTCCCGCTACGCCGAGGCCGACACGCCGATGCACGCGATGATGGAGCCCGAGCAGATCCTCGAACACGCCGAAGCGGCCGAGGCGGCGGGCGCCCACCGCTTCTGCATGGTCACCCAGGGCCAGGGGCTCTCCAAGCGCGACTTCCAGAAAATCCTCGAGGGCACCAAGCTCGTCGCCGAGAAGACCAACCTCAAGCGTTGCGCCTCGATCGGCCACATGTCGGCCGACCGCGCGAAGGCGCTGAAGGAGGCCGGCGTTCAGCGCGTCCACCACAACGTCGAGTCGGCCCGCTCCTACTACCCCGAGGTCTCGACCACGGTCCGCTACGAGGGCCGGCTGCGGACGATCCAGGCGGTCAAGGAGGCCGGCCTGGAGACCTGCGTCGGCGGCATCCTCAACCTCGGCGAGAGCGAGGAACAGCGGGTCGAGATGGCCTTTGAGCTCTCCGAGATCAACCCCACCTCGGTCCCGATCAACCTCCTGATCCCGAAGGACGGGACGAAATTCGGCGACCGCGAGGTGATGGACCCGTGGGAGGTCGTGAAGTGGATCGCGATCTTCCGCCTGATCATCCCCGGCGCCCTCTTCCGCCTCTGCGGCGGCCGGGTCGAGAACCTCGGCAGCCTGCACAAGCTGGCGGTCAAGGCCGGTCTCAACGGGGTGATGATGGGGAACTTCCTGACCACGCTCGGGGCCGAGCCGGCCGAGGACCGGGAGATGTTCGAAGAGCTCGGCCTCAACGTCGCCCGCCAGCCGGACAACGGCGCCAACCCGCGCCCCGACAACCGCTCCGGCTGGTTCGAAGGGGAGTCGCCGGCGACGCCGATCGACGAGCTGGTCGACAGCCAGGAGGAGGCCAACTTCTGGGATCCCTCGACCCAGCTGCGGGTCGTCAAGAAGGCGAAGAAGCCGCCTTCCTACCCACGGGTGGCGTGACTGAGGTCTCCGAGCGGCTGGAGGAGCTCCGCGACCGCGGGCTCTACCGGCAACTCCGGCTGATCGAAGGAGCGCAGGGCCCGACCGTCACCCTCGACGGACGCCCCGTCCTCCTCCTCTGCTCGAACAATTACCTCGGGCTGGCGGATCGAGAGGAGGTGCGGGAGGCGGCTGCCGACGCGGCGCTGCGCTGGGGCGCCGGTGCCGGCGCCTCGCGCCTGATCTCCGGCACCATGGACGCCCACCAGGTGCTCGAGTCGCGGCTCGCGGCCTTCAAGGGCTACGAGGCGGCGCTGCTGTTCGGCTCCGGCTATCTCGCCAACACCGGGACGATCGCCGCCCTGGCGGGTCGCGGCGAGGTCGTCTTCTCCGACGAGCTGAACCACGCCAGCATCGTCGACGGCTGCCGGCTCTCGCGGGCGGAGACCTTCGTCTACCGCCACGGCGACGTCGATCACCTGGCCTGGGGGCTGCGCCAGGCCGGCGGGCGCGCATCGCTGATCGTCACCGACGGCGTCTTCTCGATGGACGGCGACGTGGCGCCACTGCCGGAGTTGCTGGAGCTGGCGCGGCACCACGGGGCGCGGCTGATGGTCGACGAGGCGCACGCCACCGGCGCGGTCGGCCCCGGCGGCCGCGGCTCCGTCTCCGCCGCCGGGCTCAGCGGCGAGGTCGACGTCGTCGTCGGCACCCTCGGCAAGGCGCTCGGCTCCTACGGCGCCTACGTCTGCGCCGGCGATGAGCTGGTCGACTTCCTCGTCAACTCGGCGCGGCCGTTCATCTTCTCGACCGCCCCACCGCCGTCCGTGGTCGGAGCGGCGCTCGCGGCGCTGGAGATACTCGAAGCCGAGCCCGAGTTGGTGGTGCGGCTGCAGGAGAATGCAGAGACGCTGCGTTCGGCGCTTGCCGCCCAAGGGCTGGAGGTCGGACACTCGACCACGCAGGTCGCCCCGCTCCACGTCGGCGACGCCGAGACGACGATGGAGCTCTGCGAGCGGGCGCTCCTGCGGGGCGTCTTCGCGCAGGGGATCCGGCCGCCGACCGTGCCGGAGGGCTCGTCCCGTCTGCGCTTCACGGTGATGGCGACCCACCGGCGGCAGGAGCTGGTGGAGGCGGCGGCGAAGGTCGCCGCGGCCGCTCACGCGGTGGGGCTGACCAAGTCCCAGCCGCTGGCAGCCTGAGGAGAGATGGCGCAGGGGGTCTTCGTCACCGGCACCGGCACCGAAGTCGGCAAGACGGTCGTCGCCGCGACGATCGCCCGGACCCTGGCCGACGAAGGGCGACGGGTCGTCGTCTTCAAGCCCGCGGTGACCGGGCTCGACGAAGGCGTGGAGACCGACCACGCCCTGCTGCGCCGCGCCTCGGGTTCAGGCCAGAGCGACGAAGAGATCGCCCCCTACCGCCATGGCCCACCGGCCTCGCCCCATCTGGCGGCGGCGATGGCCGGAGAGGAGATCGACCCGGAGCGGCTGCGGCGCGCGGCTGCGGTCGCGGCCGATGACGCCGAGGCGATCGTCTGCGAGGGCGTCGGCGGCCTGCTCGTCCCCCTCTCCCCCGGCTACCTCGTCCGCGATCTGGCCGCCGACCTCGGCTACCCGCTGGTCGTCGTCGCCAGCCCGGGCCTGGGGACGATCAACCACACGCTGCTGACGGTCGAGGCCGCGCGCAGCGCCGGGCTCGAAGTCGCCGCCGTCGTCCTCAACCCCTGGCCGGACAAGCCGAGCGAAATCGAGCACTCCAACCGCGAGACCATCGCCTCGCTGGCACAGGTCCAAGTTCTGACCCTGCCCCGGATCGACCTGGCGGCGCCGGAAGGCTGGCCACGACTGCGGATCTAGACGATCGCGTCGAGGTTGCCGTCGTTGAGCTCGACGGTGAAGCCTGCGGACTCGGCGATCGCCGCGGCGCCCTCGGGGTCGGCGGGTGGCTTCTTCGCCGCCAGCAGTGCCCGCGCCACGTCGCCCCGCACCGCCTTCGCCATGTGCGAGACGACCTTGCGCTGGCCGTTGCTCTCCGTGAAGGCTCGCACTGGCAGCAGCGTCGCCCGCTGCGGCTTCCAAAAGGTGGAGTAGGCGCCGGAGCGCATGTCGACGACGAGCTGGCCCGCCATGTCCGGCAGCGCCTCGGCCAGCGGCGGGCGCCAGTAGGCGGCCGGTGGCCCGATCCCGTCGAGCCGCGTCTTCGGCGGGAACTTGTAATACGGGATCCGGTCTTCCGGCCGCACCATCCCCCACAGCGCGCTCGCGATCAGGACCCGCCGGCGCGCCGCGGCTGGCAGCTTCGGCAGCTCCAGCCGTTGGAACAGGACGCCGGTGTAGACCTCGCCCGCCGGCGCCGCCAGCGCTTCCCGCAATCCCGGATCGAAGGCGCCGAGCAACTGCTCCCGGCGCTCCCCCAGCTGCTCGGCGAAGGCGAGTGCGCCGAGATCGACCGGATCGCCTGCCTCGGGCTCGGCCTTCCCTTCCGAAGGTGGCAGCAGGACCAGCATCAGCGGCGGAGCCTATGCCCGGGCCGGTTCCTGCGCCTCCTCCGCAGCGACCGCCTCGCCCCCGGGATTGACCTCCGCCGCCGCGGCCTCCGGACTGATCGCGGTCCGCGGCTTGGCTCGAATCGCGAAAGCTCCGACCGCGACGCCGATCATGACGACGAAGGCGGAGACGACCATCGCGCGGTCGAGCGCGTAGACGAAGGCCTCGGCTATCGCGGCGGCTCCCGGCCGTGCCCCCGCCCCCTCGAGCTGCGAGCTGGACACGCTCTGGAAGATCGCGCCGGTGACGGCGATGCCGAGGCTGCCGCCGACCATGCGGAACATCGAGAGCACGCCGGAGGCGATCCCGGCTTTCTGCACCGGCACCGCGTTCATCGCCGCGCTCGTCATCGGCGACATCGTCATCGCGATCCCGATCCCGAGCAGCATGAAGCCCGGCAGCAGGTCGAGGTAGGTCGAGTCGACCGCGAGCTGGCTGAAGGTGAACAACGAAGCCGCGACCAGCACCAGACCGCCGGCGATCAACCAGCGCGGCCCGTAGCGGTCCGAGAGCCGTCCCGAGACCGGCGCCACGGCGACGATCATCAGGGTCGAGGGCAGGAACCTCACCCCGGCCTCCAGCGGCGAGTAACCGAGGATGTTCTGCATGTAGAGGGCGAGGAAGAAGAAGACGCCCAGCATCGCGAAGCTGATGATCATCGCCACCACCACGGCGGCGAGGAAGTTGCGGTCGCCGAGCAACTCGAATTGGATCATCGGCGCCTTCACCCGGTTCTCGACGAAGACGAAGGCGGGCAGGGCCACGGCGGCGCCGACCAGCAGGGCGACGATCTCGGGCGAGCCCCAGCCCCAGGCGTTGCCCTCGACCAGGGCGAAGACCAGCGCGGTCAGCCCGGCGGTGAGGACGGCGACGCCGGCGTAGTCGACCTCGCGGCCGACTGAGGTGTCGCGCGACTCGCGCACCGCGAACAGGGTCGCGAAGACGGCGCCTATCGCGACCGGGATGTTGACGTAGAAGATCGCCCGCCAGCTGACGTGCTCGGTGAGGAAACCGCCGAGGACGGGCCCGACCGCCAGCGCCAGCGCGGAGACGCCTGCCCAGGTGCCCATCGCCTTGCCGCGCTCCTCCGGCGGGAAAGCGTCGGTGATGATCGAAAGCGTGCCCGGCATCATCAGCGCCGCCCCGACCCCCTGGACGACGCGGCTGATCACCAGCGCGGTCTGGTCGGGGGCGAAGCCGGCCGTCGCCGAGGAGAGGGCGAAGATGACGACGCCGACGAGGAACATCAGCCGCCGGCCGAAGATGTCGCCGAGCCGGCCGCCGGTCGCCAGCAGCACCGCGAAGGAGAGCGTGTAGCCGTTGATCGTCCACTCCAGCCCGCTGAGCGAGGCCCCCAGATCCTCCTGGATCGAGGGCAGGGCGACGTTCACGATCGTGTTGTCGAGCATGATCATGAACAGCGCGAAGCACATCGCTCCGAGCGTCCACCACTTGCTGTTGTCCTCGGTGATCAGGTGGCGATAGCGGGTCAAGACGTCTCACTTCCCTTCAGGTGCTGGTAGGCGCGGGCGATGTCGTCGCGGTCCATCAGCGCCTCGACGGCGGCGTCGAGCTTGCGGCGCTGGGCGGCGGTGAGGGTGGCGGCGAATGCCTCGATCCCGGCGCGGCGGACGGTGACGAGCTTGTCGACCAGGTCCTTGCCCTTGGCGGTGATCTTCACCCGGCGCACGCGTCGGTCCTCGGTGTCCTCGACCCGCGTCGCCAGCTTCGCCCTGACCAGCCCGTCGACCGCGCGGCTCATCGAGGGGACCGAGACGCCGAACAGCTCGGCGAGGTCGCTGACCTGCCAGCTGTGGGTCTCGGCGTGCCCCTTGCCACCGAGCTCGAGCAGGGCCTTGCATTCGGTCAGGGAGAGCCCGCTCTCCTCGATCACCCGCAGCTGGTTGCCGCGGTCGTAGAGGAAGAGGTGACCCAACAGGGCGGTCAGGCGGGCGGCGGTGTCTTTCTCGGGAGCAACGCTCATCCCGTCAATAGTTGCATGGATGCAACCTTTTCAGAAGGACAATATTTGTTCGTGTGATGCATATCACGCGCAGCTGCCGCCGCCGTCGGGGCTAACGTGCCCTCATGCCGGTGGACCACGCGCAGCTCGACCGCGACTTCGTCTGGCACCCCTTCACCCAGCAGCAGGGGTGGAGCGAGGAAGAGCCGCTGGTGATCGAGCGCGGCGAGGGTTCCTACCTCTACGACACCGAGGGCCGCCGCTACCTCGACGGCACGGCAGCGCTCTGGTGCAACGTCCACGGCCACCGCCATCCGGCGATCGACGGCGCCGTGCGCGAGCAGCTCGACCGGGTCGCGCACACGACGATGCTCGGCCTCACCCACCCCGGCGCGACGGAGCTGGCCGCCCGCCTGGTCGAGATCGCACCAGACGGCCTCTCCCGTGTCTTCTACTCGGACTCGGGCTCGACCGCCGCCGAGGTCGCGCTCAAGATCGCCTTCCAGTACCAGCAGCAGCGCGGCGGCGCACACGCCCGCCGCACCACCTTCGTGCGCCTGCGCGAGGCCTACCACGGCGACACGATCGGCTCCGTTTCCGTCGGCGGCATCGACCTCTTCCACTCCACCTACCGGCCGCTGCTGTTCGAGACCCACGTGGCCGAGCCGGGCGACGCCGCCGACCTCGAGCGGGTCCTGGAGGCGCACGGCGACGAGGTGGCGGCGGTCGTCGTCGAGCCCCTGGTCCAGGGGGCGGCGGGGATCCAGGTGCAACCGCCGGGATATCTGCGCGCCGCCCGCGAGCTCTGCGACCGCCATGGGGTGCTGCTGATCTGCGACGAGGTCGCGACCGGGTTCGGCCGCACCGGGACGATGTTCGCCTGCGAGCAGGAAGGCGTGTCCCCCGACCTGATGTGCCTGGCGAAGGGCATCACCGGCGGCTACCTGCCGCTGGCGGCGACGCTGACGAGCGAGGAGATCTACCAGGGCTTCCTGGGCAGCTACGAGGAGTTCAAGACCTTCTTCCACGGCCACACCTACACCGGCAACCCACTCGCCTGCGCGGCGGCGCTGGCCAATCTCGACGTCTTCGAGCGGGAGCGGACGATCGAGCGGCTACAGCCGAAGATCGCCCTCCTCGAAGAACTGCTGGCCGAAGTGGCGGCGATGCCCGAGGTGCCGGAGGTGCGCCAGAAGGGCGTAATGGTCGGCGTCGACCTCGGCGACCACGACACCGCCCTGCGGATGGGTCACCGGGTGACGATCGAGGCGCGCGAGCGCGGTGCCTTCATCCGACCCCTCGGCAACACGGTGGTCCTGATGCCGCCGCTCTCGATCTCCGAGGACGAGCTGCGCGAGCTGGTCGCGATCTGCCGCGACTCGGTCCGGGCGGCAGTAGCGCTTTCAGTTCCCGCCTAACAGAATCCCTGTGATGGATCCTGAGCCAGCCCGTAGTACGGGCATGGAGCAGACGCTCGTCGCAGAAGCCAAGGACGCGCCGGCGGCCGCGGACCTCGCCTTCGACCGCCTCTACCGCTCCAGCCGCGAAGACGTCTATGCCTACGTCGCCAGCCTGCTGCGCGACGCGCCGGCGGCCGAGGAAGTAACCGCAGCCGCCTTCGAGCGCGCCTACCGCAAGCGCAACCGCTTCGACCCGGAGCGCGGGGAACCGCGTGCCTGGCTGTTCGGGATCGCCCGCAACGCCGCCCTCGACGAGCTGCGCCGCCGCGGTCGCCAGGCGGAGCTGGCGGCGGAGCCGGCGGACCTGGAGAGCTTCGGAGCCGAGGAGGGCGCTGAGCACAGCGAGCGGCGCCTCGCCGTATCGGCGGCGCTCGAGCGGCTCGAGCCGCGCGAGCGGGAGCTGATCGCGCTCAAGTTCTTCGCCGGACTGGAAAACCGTGAGATCGCCCGCGTGCTCGGAATCAGCGAGTCGAACGCCGGCACCAAGCTGCACCGAGCGATGACCAAACTGAGGGAGGCCTGCGATGGAGACGCCTAGGGACCGGGACGACCGGCTGGCCGAGGATCTGCGGGCGCTGCGGCCGACGCCGCGGCCGCAGTTCACCGCCGAGCTCGACGAGCGCGCCGCCGCGGGCTTCCCGCGGCGCTCGGGCCTGCCGCGCCCGTCCTTCTTCGGGCGCCTGCGGGCGATCCCCCCGCGGCGGATGCTGCTGCCGGCGGGCGGAGTGGCGGTGGTAGCGATCGCGGTCACGTCGGCGGTTGTGGGCATCAACGGGGGCCCTGAGAAGAGCCTGAGCACCGGGTCCTCTCCCGAGAGGGCGGCTGCACCTGCCGTGCGAGAGCTGGCCCCTATGTCCGCTCCCCCCGTGGAAACGGCCGCGGAGGATGTGACTAGAGCAAGCGCCGGTGGTTCAAGCGCAGCCGCCGCCAAAATTCAACCCTTCAGCAGCAACCTCGATACCCGTCTGGACAACCGCGCCGTCGAACGCTCCGCTCAGGTCGTCCTCGGCGCCGAGCCCGCCGACGTCGCCGAGGACTCGGCCCGGGTCCTCGAAGCCGTCCACACCCACGACGGCATCGTCATGAGCTCCTCCACCCGCCAGGGGGAGGCCGGCGCGGCCGGGGCGCGGTTCGAGCTGCTGATCCCGAGCGCAAAGCTCGGCGACGCCCTCGCCGCCCTCTCGGAGATCGACGAAGTCCGCTCCCGCCACGAGGCGACCGCCGATATCACCGCCCCCACGGTCCAGGTCGGCGAGCTGCTGCAGGACTCGAAGGCCCGGATCGACAGCCTCCTCGGTCAGCTGCAGGAGGCGGAAACGGAATCCGAGCGCGAAGCGGTCGAAGCCGAGCTGCGACAGGAGCGGCGCCACCGCGCCCGCCTGCGGGCGAACCTGCAGGACCTGCAGCGCCGCGCCGACCTCTCGCGTGTCCTGGTCCGGATCGAGACCGGCGCCTCGGAGGAACCGTCCAGCGGCGGCACCTGGAGCATCGACGACGCGCTGGATGACGCCGGCCGGGTCCTCGCCGTCGCCGCGGCAGTCACCGTCGTCGCCCTGGCGATCCTCGGGCCGATCGCCCTGATCGCCCTCCTCGCCTGGCTCACCCACCGCGCCTGGGTCCGACGCGAGCGCCGCCGCGTCCTCAGCTGACCCGGACGTGTCTGAGCTTTCCCGCCATATGCGTCGGGAAAACTCAGACACGTCGGCCCCGGGGTACCCTGCGGCGATGGAGGAGCGACGGCGCGGACCGGCTGAGCAACCCAACTTCGGGACCCCCTCGACCCCCCGGCCCGCCGCCTCGATCGTGCTGCTGCGCCGCGGCGGCAAGCACTCCCAGCGCGCGCTCGAGGTGCTGCTGCTGAAGCGCAGCGAGGAGGCGAGGTTCATGCCCGGCGTCTGGGTCTTCCCCGGCGGCTCGCTCGACGAAGCCGACGGCGCAGAGGAAGCCGGCCTGCGCGCCTGCGCCCTGCGCGAGCTCGCCGAGGAGGCCGGGATCGAGCTCGAAGCCGGCGAGGAGCTCGTTCCCTTCACCCGCTGGATTACCCCGGAGCTGATCGCGACCCGCTTCGACGCCTGGTTCTTCCTCGCCCTCGCGCCCGCCCACACCCCGCCGCGGCCCGACGGCGTCGAGACGACCGAGGCGCGCTGGTTTCAGCCGACCGCCGCCCTCGAGGCTCAGAAAGCCGGCGAGATCGTCCTCTCCTTCCCCACCCAGCGTCAGCTGCGCTGGCTCGCCGAGTTCCGCACCTCCGACGAGGCGATGGCCGCCTACCGCGAGCGGACCCTCGAGCCGATCCTCCCCAGGGTGGTCGAGGACGGGGCTGAGGTGCGGGTCGTCCTCCCGGGCGAGCCGGGCTACCCTGACTGAGGCTGAGCGTCGGGGAACCGCTCCAGGCCCGCGTGCCACGGGCCCGGCGGGTAGGTGTGGATGCCGCTCTCGTCCATCTCCACCTGCAGCCGCTTGAACAGCTGCCCGGCGTTCTTCAGCGCCGCTTTCAGTTCGTCTTGGCTGCGCTCACTCAGGCGCCAGAGGAACCAGAGCTGGCGATCGTTGACGCCAAAGTCGATCTCGCCGCTGATCGTCGTCACCCAGCTGAGGAACCCCGGCCCGAACAGCTCGCGCAGCGCCAGCGGGTCGTACTCGCTCGGAACCGTCGTCAGAAAGCGTTTGTTGAAGTCGATCGACTCGAACTCGACCTTCCGCTGGAAGCGCTGCGTCACCACCTCGTGCCGCTCGACTGACTCGACGTTGAAGGCCGGCACCACACGCGCCAGGTCCGGCATGTGCGCCTTGGCCAGGACCGCGGTCGGCAGCACCGCCTTGTTGAAGAAGCCGCCGATCTCCTTTTCGTCGGCGTCGCAGGAGGAGCCCCAGAAGCCCTCGCTCAGCTGCCCGGTGAGGCGGTTGACCCCGCCGACGCAGAGCGCCACCGGCCCGTCTTTCGGGTTGATCCCGCCGACCGACTCGTAAGTGAGGTCGTTGCGCTCCCCATAACGGCGCACGATCTCCGCCCACTCCTGCGCTTCCTGCTTGCCGCCCATCGCGCGATCCTACGTCCGGCGTTCGTCCTTTGTAGCCCTGTAGGCGACAAAGGACGAACGCCGCAGCGTTAGGATGCCCGCAACCCCGGTCCGACCACAGGAGCCTTCATGACCATCGTCATCATCGTCGTCGTCGCGATCCTCATCCTCGCGGTGCTCTACTACATCGCGAAGCGCAACTCGATCATCGCCGCGCGGAACCGGGTCGACGAGTCTTGGAGCGGGATCGACGTGCAGCTGAAACGGCGCCGCGACCTCGTCCCCAACCTGGTCGAGACGGTCAAAGGCTACGCCGAGCACGAGAGCGCGACCTTCGAAAAAGCGACGAAAGCGCGGGCCGAGGCGATGCAGGCCAGCAACGTCGCCGAGACCGCCAAAGCCGAGTCGAAACTGACGGGCGCCCTGACCGAACTGCGCGCCGTCGCCGAGAACTACCCGACCCTGCGGGCGACCGAGAACTTCCAGCAGCTCAGCCGCAACCTCTCCGAGCTCGAGGACGAAATCGCCGCCGCGCGCCGGATCTACAACTCCAACGTCCAGTCCTACAATACCGACATCCAGCAGTTCCCCGGCTCGATCATCGCCAACCAGGGCGGCTTCACCGCGCGCGAGTTCTTCGAGATCGAAGAAGCCGACCGCGCCGCGCCGCAGGTCAGCTTCGGCAAATAGACTGACCAGCCCTGGCCAACCAGCCAGGCCCCCTAACATTCAGGCAGATGACTACCGAGACCAAAGACGCCACCCTCTGGATCTGCGACAGCTGCGGGTTCATCTACGACCCCGCGGTGGGCGACCCCGATGGCGGCATCCCGCCGGGAACCGCCTTCGAGGACATCCCCAAAGACTGGTTCTGCCCGGTCTGCGGCGCCCGCACGACCGACTTCCGGCCGCTCGAGCCCGGCGAGGCCTGAGGGCCATCCCAGTAGGCTTGGCTGGCTAATGGGTGGCCAGTACGACTACGACTGGATCGTCGTCGGCTCCGGATTCGGGGGGTCGGTATCCGCCCTGCGCCTGGCCGAAAAGGGCTACAAGGTGGCGGTGCTGGAGTGCGGCAAGCGCTTCACCGACAAGGACTTCCCGAAGTCGACCTGGGACGTCCGCCGCTACTTCTGGGCCCCGCGCCTGGGCCTGCGCGGCATCTTCCGTCTCTCCACCTTCAAGGACGTCTCAGTCGTCAGCGGCTGCGGCGTCGGCGGCGGCAGCCTCGGCTACGCCAACACCCTCTACGTCCCCCCTTCGAAGTTCTTCAAGGACCCGCAGTGGGGCGACCTCGCGGACTGGGAGAAGGAGCTGACTCCCCACTACGCGGAAGCGCAGCGAATGCTCGGCGTCGTCAACGTCGACACCGACGACGCCGCGGACGAGCTGCTGCGCGAGTACGGCGAGCACATCGGCGTCGGCGACAGCTACCAGAAGACCCCGGTCGGGATCTACTTCGGCGAGGCCGGCAAGACCGTCCCGGACCCGTTCTTCGGGGGCGAGGGCCCCGACCGCACCGGCTGCACCCTCTGCGCCCGCTGCATGGTCGGCTGCCCGGTCGGCGCCAAGAACACCCTCGTCAAGAACTACCTCTACCTGGCCGAACAGAGCGGCGTCGAGGTGATCCCCGACCGCACGGTGACCGAGATCCGGCCGATCGGCGCCGCCGACGGCAGCGACGGCTACACAGTCGCCAGCGAGCGCTCGGGGATGATCCCCGGCCGCGGCAAGCGCACCCTCCGCGCCCGCGGCGTCGTCGTCGCCGCCGGCGCCCTCGGCACCAACAAGCTGCTGCAGCGCTGCCGCCTCGGTGGCGCCCTGCCTCGCATCTCCAACCGGCTCGGAGAGCTGGTGCGGACCAACAGCGAGATGATCCTCGCCGTCACCGTCCCCGAGGACTATCCGGACGACCTCAACAAGCGGGTGGCGATCAGCGGCAGCATCTATCCGGACCCCAACACCCATATCGAGACGGTCAGCTACGGCAGGGCCGGAGACTCGATGAGCCTGCTCTACACCCTGCTGGTCGGCGATGGCACCCGCGTCACCCGGCCGCTGAAGCTGCTGGCGCAGATCGTCCGCCACCCGGTCAAGTTCGCCAAGGTCCTCTGGCCGAAGGGGTGGTCGCGCCGCACGATCATCCTCCTGGTGATGCAGACGCTCGACAACGCGATCGCCCTGCGCCCGAAACTGCTGCCGACGGGGAACGTGATGCTGCAGACCGAGCAGGACCCCGAGAAACCGAACCCGACCTTCATCCCGGTCGCCAACGAGGCCGCCGAATGGCTGGCCGAGCGCACCGGGGGCATCGCCCAGAGCTCGCTCACCGAGGCGCTGATAAACGTGCCGACCACCGCCCACATCCTCGGCGGCGCGGTGATCGGCCACGGCCCCGAGGACGGCGTCGTCGACGCCCGCCAGCGGGTCTTCGGCTACGAGAACCTGCTGGTCTGCGACGGCTCGGCGGTGCCGGCGAACGTCGGCGTCAACCCCAGCCTGACGATCACCGCACTCGCCGAGCACGCGATGGCGGAAGTCCCCCCCGCCTCAGCGCCGCAGAGCTACGAGGCGAACCTCTCCGCGACGTAGTCCCAGTTGACGACGTTCCAGAAGGCGTCGATGTATTCGGGCCTTTTGTTCTGGTACTTCAGGTAGTAGGCGTGCTCCCAGACGTCGCAGCCGAGCAGCGGCGTGGCGCCGTCGGAGATCGGCGAGTCCTGGTTCGCGGTCGAGACCACGGCGAGGCCGGAGGAGTCCTTGACCAGCCAGGCCCAGCCGGAGCCGAAGCGGGCGATGCCGGCGTTTTTGAACTCCTCTTTGAAGGAGTCGAGGGAGCCGAACTTCTCGTCGATCGCCGAAGCCAGCTCGCCGCTCGGCGCGCCGCCGCCGTCCGGGCTCAGCATCTGCCAGAAGAGCGTGTGGTTGTAGTGGCCGCCGGCGTTGTTGCGGACCGGACCCTGCTTGTCGCCGGGGAGGGCGTCGAGGTTGCGGAGCACGTCCTCGACCTCGCGGTCGGCCCACTCGGTTCCCTCGAGGGCGGCATTGGCTTTGTCGACGTACGCCTGGTGGTGCTTGTCGTGGTGGACCCGCATCGTCGCCTCGTCGATGTGGGGCTCGAGCGCGTCGTAGGGGTAGGGCAGATCGGGCACGGAGAAAGCCATCGCAGCTCCTTGTCTCGGTTTTCGAAGTCCGAACGGAGCCTAACTATTCCGCTGCGCCTCCCTCGTCCTCCCCGCTTCCCATGCGGGGCACCACGTCCGGGTCGCCGCCGGTCCATTCGTTGAACCGGTACCAGGCCGGCTTCGCCTCCCGCTGCTCGGTCAAGAGGCCGGCGGAGCCGCAGAAGACGCAGCCGCCGCCGTCGATCCAGGTGAACCACCAGACGCCGCGGATCCGCCAGCGCAGGCGGTTGGCGGCGATGATCCCGAAGGCCTTGTTGAGCTGGTACGCCTGCCCGTAGAGACCGCGCTGCCAGCGGGTCGGACCGGCGGCGGAACCCCAGCCCAGCTCCGTCACGTAGAGCGTCGCCTCCGCGTCGCCGTGCCTGCGCATGATCCGGCGCAGATTCCGCAGCTGTCCCGCCATCGCCTTCGCGTCGGCGACGTAGGGGTGTAGCCCCACCCCGTCGAAGTACGGCCTTACGTTCCCCGCCTGGTACAGGCGATTGAGGAAGTCGCCGGAGCCGACGTTCGGCGGGATCTGCAGCGGCCGGCCGAAGAGCCCGCCGACGATCACCTTCGCGCCCGGTTGCTCGCGGTGGATCACCCGCCCGGCGATCCGGATCAGCTGCGCGAACCGCTTCGGTTCGGGGTCGTTGGCGAAGCTGACGATGTTCTGCTCGTTCCAGATCTCGAACCGCCGCATCGGCACGTAGGGCACGTCGTGTTCTTCTTCTTCCCGCCAGAAGGAGCCATCGACGCCGTAGCGATTGACGACCGCGCGGATGAAGGAGCCCCAGGCCCGCCGCTGCCGGGCGTTGGCGACCGGCAGGTCGATTTCCTCCGAGCTGACCCATTCGGGGGAGCCGATGATGAACGGGAAGATCTCCATCCCCGCCCTGGCCGCGAGCTTCACCTCGTGGTCCATGTAGCCCCACTGCCGTTCCGAGAAGGCGGGATCCTGCGGCTCGATCGCCCGCCAGACGAGCGGCTGGCGGACGCTCTTGATCCCCGCTTCCGCCATCAGCTCGTAGTCCTTGGCGGTGCCGGAGTTCTGCGGCGACATCCCCACGAATCCATACGGAAGGGCAGCCTGCGCAGCCGCCGGCATCGCCGCCAGCAGCAAGAGAACGAGGATCGGGATCAGCCTGCGCGCCATCTTCATCGAAGGAACCCCCTGCCCGCCCAAAGTAGCGGCACGCCCTCCCGCCGGGCGCCCGCTTCCCCGCTTCTGGGATAATCACCCCTCTCGGGGCGTGGCGCAGCCTGGTAGCGCGCACCGTTCGGGTCGGTGAGGTCCCCGGTTCAAATCCGGGCGCCCCGATGGCAGCCCCGCCTCCCATGGCTCCGTAAGGCCATAAGGGGCGGGGTTAACCGAGCCGTGCCTCTACCGGGGGTGTATCCGCCTCGGCGGGCGCCCTATTCGGGGCTCGGCTCCTCCGGAGGCCGGCCGCGCGAGACCAACCGGCAGTAGGGCTTGTGCACCTCCTTCGGCTTGGTGCCCAGGCCCCAGTTCCTGCCGCCCGGCAGGTTGAAGTGGAAGCCGCCCTGCAGCTCGACCGGGACGCAGGCCCGCAGGCGCGATTCGGCCTTGTGGTCATAGTTCAAGTCGACGCCGGTGCCGAGCTTCATTTCCGCCACGGCGGCGAGCTTGCCCAGCGCCG
Organism: Solirubrobacterales bacterium; assembly: GCA_035273795.1. Lineage (GTDB taxonomy): Bacteria > Actinomycetota > Thermoleophilia > Solirubrobacterales > 70-9 > VAYN01. The sequence continues at coordinate 25,978 of DATEOT010000043.1, forward strand.
GGATGCGCCACCCCGCCTCGATCGCCAGCCCCGGCCTGACCCGGAAGCCGACGGTCGCCTGCGGGTCGAACCCCGGCAGATGAGCGGTCGCTTCGACGCTTTCCGCTCCCTGCCCCCGCCGCTTGACCCGATCGCCGTCGTATTCGACTCCCGCGGACCCTTGCACCGTCACCTGGACATGACCCTCCTTGTCGCTGGAGACGGTGCCGGCCGCCGTCAGGTCCCCGGTCGCCTCGACGCGGATCGGGACCGGAATCCCGGCGGGGGTCGGCACCGGGAGGAAGAAGATCAGCACGCCCCGATCCGGCTTCAGCAAGCAGTCGAACTCTGCTGAGAGGGCCCCCGAGACTTCCAGCGTGAGGGTCGTCCTAACCTCGGCCTCGGCCGTTTCGATTCGCCGCTTCCACCGCTTGCCGCGGTTCCAGCGCAGATCGAGGTTCGGCTCGAAGTGGGCCTCGAGCTTCGGCCTGAGGCCGGGCAGCGCCGTTTCCCTTTTGCAGCGCACGTCTACGCGCGCCCCCACGAGCGGCCAGGTGAAGCTTCGCTCGGCAGCATCCGTGCGCAGAGCGGCGAAGACCGCTTCCGGTTCGGGCGCCAACGGGACCAGGCTGGCCCCCTCCGCTTCGAAGTCGGAGGGGTTCGCGACCAGCGCCCCCCGGGGTTCGGCTTCGAACAGCGAGGCGGGCTCGGTCGTCACAACCGTGGTTCCGTCGTCGGTGGTGGTGGAGGGAGAGACGGCCTTGAGCAGAAACCCTTCCCGGGCATTGGGACCGAATCCGGTGGTGAGGAACTCACCCTCCTCGATGGCGTGGGGGCCGGCGAGCACCAAGCGCGGCGAGGCCAAGCTCGGCAGCGACACGACGTCCGCGTTCCGCACACGAACGATCTCGGCGTCCGGCGTTTCGGCCTTCCCGGGATCGGGCGGGTCATCGTCGTCGCACAGCACAACCACCGAGATCACCAGCAGGACGATCGTGGCAGCCGCGGTGAGAACGATATGTCGCCCTCGCCATTTCCCTTCCTCGACCTGCGGCTCCGGCGGCCTCGCTGCCATTACTTAAGTAACCCTAGGTAATACTGGAAACCCTGCTGTTCGGCGGCGACCCGTTCCGCGCCTGAGCTTAGACTCGGCCTCCATGCGCCGGGAACCGACCAGCGAAGATCGCCCCCACCTCCCGATCGACCTCCCGGGGGGAGAAGCGGGGCCGGTGCGCAAGATCCTCTTCCGGCTGGCGATCGCGCTGGCGCTGATCGCGCTGGTCGCGATGGTCACCTACCTCGGACGGGACGGATACGTCGACCCCGAGGACGAAACGGTCAGCCTGCTCGACGCCTTCTACTACTCGACGGTCTCGATCACGACCACCGGTTACGGGGACGTGCGGCCCGCTTCGGACGAGGCGCGGCTGCTGACCACGATCCTGGTCACCCCGGCCCGCATCCTCTTCCTGATACTGCTGGTCGGGACCACCTTGGAGATACTTGCGGAGCGGAGCCGGACCGCCTATCGGATCGCCCGCTGGAGGAGACACTTGAAAGACCACACGATCATCTGCGGTTACGGGGTCAAGGGCCGCACGGCGGCGCGGACCCTGATGGACAAGGGCACCAGCCCTGACGAGATCGTCGTGATCGAGCCCAAGGAGGAGGAGCGGGCGCGGGCGAACGCGGACGGCTTGGCGGCGGTCGACGGCAGTGCCGCCCGGCAGGAGGTGCTGCTCGAGGCAGGGGTGCGCGACGCCTCGGCCCTGATCGTCGCCGCCGACCGCGACGACGCCGCGGTTCTCATCACGCTCACGGCGCGCGAGCTCCACCCCCACCTCTGCATCGTCGCCGCCGTGCGCGAGGAAGAGAACGTCCACCTCCTCCACCAGAGCGGCGCCAACTCCGTCATCACCTCATCCGGCGCCGCCGGCCGCCTGCTCGGCCTCTCGACCCACACGCCGCAGATCACCGAGGTGATGGAGGACCTGATGACGGTCGGCGAAGGGCTCGACATCAAAGAAAAGACGATCGGCCCCGACGAAGCCGGCCCGGCCCCCGTCGGTCCCGATGGGGCGATCATGCTCGCGGTCGTCCGCGACGGCGAGGTGATCCGCTTCGGCGATCCCCGCGCCCGCGAGCTCCAGGCGGGCGACCGTCTGGTCGAGCTCTTCAGCCACCAGGCCTAAGCCCGGCTCAGCGCCTCGATGAACGGCTCCCGCATCGCGGGATCGCAGTAGCGCGCCTCCAGGCGCTTCTTGTCAGCGTCGGGATCCGGGCCGGCGGGGAAATCCTCCCCGGCTCCGCAGGCAAGCGGAAGCGAGCTGGCGCCGTCCCATGGCGGACCCGGAAAGGTCGCGTCGACGACGATCCGCTCTCCCTCGACCTCCGCCGTCAGGTACCGGTGCACGTCGACCAGGCCCTCGAGAGGGACCGCCACGGCCGCTTCGTCCCCGAACAGCTCCGTTGCCCGGTCGCGATCCAGCCGGTACACCCGGTGGACGATGCTCGGCCGCGTCTGCGGAAAATCTCGCGCCATGGCCTCGGCAAGGAACGCGTGCTTGGCCGAACAGGTCCCCCCGCCCCTCGCGCAGCATTCCCGCCACGGTCCTCTCGCTCGGCCGGCCGTAAGGGATGCCGCGAACGGCTTCGACCAGCTCCAGCAGGGAGCCGTTTGCGGTGGCAGTGGGATCGATCCGCACAGGGTAGGACCGTGGAAACCAGGCTGCGGGTCCCGTTAGTGTCTCCCCATGCCCCCCTCCGCCGCCTTCGAGGTCCACGAGGCGAACCTGCATGGGCACCGCGCCGTCTACCGGACCGTCGGCAGCGGCCCGACCGTGGTCCTGATCCACGGGATGATCAACTCCTCGCGGCACTGGGAGGCGGTCGCGCAGCGGCTCGCCGGCTCCTACCGGGTGATCGCACCGGACCTGATCGGGCACGGGGACGCGGCGACGCCCCGGGGCGACTACTCGCTCGGCGCACATGCGGCGAGCATCCGCGATCTGCTGACGACGATCGGGGTCGAGCGGGCGACGATCGTCGGCCACTCGCTGGGCGGCGGCGTCGCGATGCAGTTCTTCTACCAGTTCCCCCAGCGCACCGAGCGGCTGGTCCTGATCTCAAGCGGCGGCCTCGGGCACGACGTCAGCCCGCTGTTGCGCAGCGCCACGCTGCCGGGCTCGGGAGCGCTGCTGCGGCTGGCCACCCGCCCCGGCCTGGTCGGCGCCCTCGCCGCCGCCGGCGGCAAGCTGCGCCAGCGCGGCGTCTCCACTGGGATCTACCTGCAGGCGGTCGCGCGCGCCCTCGGCCCGCTGCAGGACCCGGGCTCCCGCCGCGCCTTCCTGCAAACGCTGCGCTCGGTGATCGACGCCCAGGGCCAGAAGGTCAGCGCCACGGACCGCCTCTACCTCCTGAAGGAGATGCCGACCCTGATCGTCTGGGGAGAGCGGGACCGCACGATCCCCCTCGAGCACGGCCTCGAAGCCGAGCGCTCGATCCCGAACTGCCGCTTCGAGACGATCCCGCGTGCCGCCCACTTCCCCAACCTGGAAGACCCGGAGGCGCTGGCGGCGGTCCTTGCCGACTTCCTCGCCACCACCGCCCCCGCCCACATCGTCGACTCCGAGTGGCGCGACCTGATCGCGCCGCGCGCCCGGCTGCGGCGCGTCGCCTAACCCGATTACTCGGCTTCGGCGATCGCCGCTTCGACTTCGGCCAACGACGGCCCTTCCTGCAGGGTGACCGTCCCCCTCGGTCCGTTGACGATCATTCCCTGGCCTTTGCGGATCTTCAACCCGCGGGCCAGCTCCTCCTGGCTTTCGAGTCGCCCCTCGATCGCTCCGCCGGAGAGGCCTTTCTCCTCCAGGTCCCGCTCCCATTCCCGCAGGTCCAGTTCCTCCACCCCGCCGGCGACCGAGGCGAGGTAGTCCTGGTCAATGCGGAAGCGCTCGGCTTCGTCCTGGTTGCGGAAGAAGAGGTAGGTGTACTGCCAGCCGTAGTTCTGTTCGGCCGCCGCCTCGGCCCCGTAGAAGCCCAGCTGCTTCGGGTTGATGCTGTTCGAGTAGTGCCGCCAGAGCAGCTTCACCTCGCCCGGGCGTGCGAAGTGTTCGGCCAGCGCCGGGATCGTCGAGAGGTAGTCGTCGCGGCAATCGGAGCACTGCAGGTCGTTGAACACCTGGATCGTCACCGGCGCGTTGTCAGAGCCGAGGCGGTCCCCTTCCTGCGGGATCCCTCCGAACAGCCGCTGCGCGTCGGTGATGCCGTCGAGGTGGACGACGGGGTCCCCCGGCTCCTGGGTCGAGACCTCGACGATCGAGTAACCGAGTGCGGCCAGGACCAGCACCAGCAGTGCGAGGATCCACAGCCGGCCCCGTCGGGGCAGCGGCCTCGAGGCGGCTTCGGAGGACATTCGACCCCATTATCGGGATTGACGGCGTCCGCCGGCGGCGGTACAAAAGTACCTACCCACTTTCAACGACCCTGGAGGTCATCGATGGCCCATCACCTGACGCCCGCCGAGCTCGCCGACCAGCTGCAGATGGAGCGACAGGAGGTGATCGGGAAATGCGTCGAGATGGGTGTGCCGATCTACCACGGGCGAATCGACCGGGCTTTGTTCGAAACCTCCCTGCGCAGCATCGACTCCTCCCGAGCCGGCCAGGCCTCGCTTCGAAGGCGCCGCTGAATTAGACTCCCCGCACGATGCCGGGGAGAGGGACCGACTCGAAGACCATCGCCGACCTGCTGCCGCGGGCGGCGGAGATGTACGGGCCCAACGTCGCCGTCCGCTTCAAGGAGGGCGACCAGTGGCTGAGCCGCAGCTACGACGAGGTTGCCGAGATCGTCCGTCCGCTCGCCTTCGGCCTCGTCACCCTGGGCGTCGAGAAAGGCGACCGGGTCGCGATCCTCGGCAACACCCGGCCGGAGTGGACCTACTTCGACTTCGCGGCGCTCTCGATCGGCGCCACCGTCGTCCCCATCTACCAGACCAACTCCCCCGAGGAGTGCCGCTACGTCCTCGAGAACTCCGACTCCAAGGTCGTCGTCGTCGAGGACGCCGAACAGCTGGAGAAGGTGCGAGCGGTCCGCGACCGGCTGCCTCAGCTCGAGCAGATCGTGATGATGACCGGCAACGCCGAGGACGCGATCTCGATGGAGGAGCTCGCCGCCAAAGGCACGGGCGGGAGCGACGAGACCTGGAAGACGCTCTACGAGGCCGTCACCCCCGAGGACATCTGCACCTTCATCTACACCTCGGGCACGACCGGCCCGCCGAAGGGCTGCATCATCAGCCACGGCAACTACCGGGCGATGCTGGACATGGTCAAGGAGACCAGCGTCATCGAGGAGGGCGACGTCACCTACCTCTACCTCCCGCTCGCCCACTCCTTCGCCCTGCTGATCCAGCTCGGCAGCTACGACCTCGGGACGACGATCGCCTATTGGGAGCGGGACCCGCTGAAGATCCTGCCGAACCTGGCGGAACTGAAACCGTCCTACTTCCCTTCCGTGCCGCGGATCTTCGAGAAGATCTACACCGCCGCGACCAGCGCGATCGAGAAAGAGGGCGGCCTCAAAAAGAAGATCTTCGACTGGGCGATCAAGACCGGGGCGAAGATGCGCGAGGTCGAACGCAGTGGTCGCCAGCCGGGCTTCCTGCTGCAGCGCCAATACGACTTCGCTGACAAGAAAGTCCTCTCGAAAATCCGCGGCCTGTTCGGCGGCAACCTGCGCCTCGCGGTCTCGGGCGCGGCCCCGATCAACCCGGAGATCCTCCACTTCTTCGACGCCGCCGGGGTCCTCGTGCTCGAGGGTTGGGGAATGACCGAGACCTCGACCGCGGCGACGATCTCCACGCCGGACGACTTCAAGGTGGGGACGATCGGCAAACCGTTCCCCGGCTGCGAGGTGAGGATCGCCGACGACGGCGAGATCCTCGTCAAGGGCCCCAACGTCTTCCAGGGCTACCACAAGAACCAGGAGGCGACGAGCGAGACGATCGTCGACGGCTGGCTCCACACCGGCGACCTCGGCGAGATCGACTCCGAGGGCTTCATCAAGATCACCGGCCGCAAAAAGGACATCATCATCACCGCGGGCGGCAAGAACATCACCCCCGCCAACCTCGAGGCCGAAATCAAGCAGCACCCGCTGGTCTCGCAGTGCGTCGTCGTCGGCGACCGCCGCCCCTACCTGGTGGCGCTGGTCACCCTCGATCCCGAAGAGGCGGTCAAATACGCCCAGGAGAACAACCTGTCCGAGGACCCGGAGCAGCTGGCCAAGAACCCCGACGTCAAGGCCTCGATCGAAGCCCACGTCGAGAAGATCAACCAGAACTTCGCCCGGGTCGAGCAGGTCAAGAAGATCGCGATCCTCCCCCACGACCTCTCCCAGGAGTCGGGGGAGCTCACCCCCACGCTCAAGGTCAAGCGCGCCGTGGTCGCCCAGAAGCACGAGGGCGCGATCGAGCAGCTGTACGCGGCGTAGCTGCCTAGTAGCTAGGCAGAAGCTGGTCCGGTACAGGAGTCGGGTAACCCCCTTCACTCGCACTTCGTCGTCGAAGCGCCTTTAGCTGGCGCCCGGGGGTGCTCCCCTCCTCATGCGCAAACGTTCAGGGGGTCACCCGACTCCTCCACGACAGTCTTGGGCTAGACAGAACTGCGCCAGACGGCAGTTAAGAGGCTTCGCCGGACTGGCGCAGCAGGACTGAGGTAGAACGCTCCAGGACGCGCTTCCAGGCCGAAGTCGGGCCGGGCTCTTCCTCGGAGGCTTTCTCTACGACTTTGCGGACGCGTTTCTCGGAGATTTCGAGGCCATGGCGGTCGGCGATCTCGTGGAAGTGGTCGTAGTCGCGGGCGAGGGCGGCGGTGACCGATTCGAAGCCGTGGCGGGCGATCTGCAGGCGGCGGGAGTAGTCCATGATCGGCGTCCCGAACATCAGCTCGTCGTCGGGCTCGGGCTCGACGAGGATGATGTCGACGCCGGGATATTTCTCCTGCCACTGCTCGACGGCCTGGTGCAGGCGGGCGTGGGCGATGAGACGGAAGGTCTGGTTGGCGATCGCCGGCAGGCCCATGTCGGAGACCCGGCGCACGCGCGTCCCCAGCATCGTCGGGATCGTCTTCTCGAAGTCGTTGATGTAGGGGACGAGCGGGTTGACGACGACGATGAACTTGGCCCCCTTCTCGACCGCGATGTCGACGTTGGTGGTCGAGCGGATGCCGCCGTCGACGAACTGGCGACCCTTGAGGTCGACCGGCTTGTAGACGATCGGCAGCGCCGTCGAGCACTCCACCGCTTTGGAGATCGGGACATCGTCCCAGCCCTGCTCGCCGAAGACGATTCGCTCGCAGGTGTCGAGATCGGTGGCGGTCAGGTACAGCTCGGGGTCGACCAGGCGGAAGTCGTTGGTCCTCCCTCCGTCGCCCAGCGCTTCGGCGACGTAGTCGCTGACGCCGCGACCCGAGTAGAGGCCGCTCGGCAGGTTCTCCGCCATCGCCACCCCGAAGTCGATCGCCGAGACCTCGCGGAAGCGGATGATCGAGCGGGCCAGCTCGAGGCTGCGCAGCGGCAGCGCCGCCGTCTTCTGCAGGAAGCCAAGGTAGTTCAGCTTCAGGACCTTGTCCAGCTGCAGGTCCTCGAGCTCGGTCTCCTCCTGGGTGTTGATCACCTGCATCATTTCCTCGGGAGTGACTCCGTTGGCCAGCATCGAGGCGACGAAGGAGCCGGCGCTGGTGCCGACGTAGACGTCGAAGTTGTTGACCGTGCTGTTGACAGCGAGTAGATCGAGGGCGCGGAGGGCGCCGATCTCGTAGACGCCGCCGGTGAAGCCGCCGCCACCGAGGACCAGGGCGGTCTTCGACGGCTTCTTACGCCGTTTCGGCCTTCTGCCCTTGGACTCGATGTCTACGACCTTGCCCATGATCCATGCAGTATTCCAGGGCGTGAGGTCGGCCCTGCCCGCTACCTTCCCCGTCTTGCGTGTTGAATAACCCGATGAAACGCAGCGCTCTTCCGCTTTTGGTTGCCTTAGCAGGCCTTTTTCTGCTCCTGGCAGGCACGGCCCAGGCCAGCCCCAGCTGCGACCGGATGCGCGCCTGGTTGGGCCAGGGAGGCGGCTCGGCCAGTGGACTCCTCGTCGTGGACGCCGAGTCCGAGCAGGTCCTCTGCGCCAAGGCGCCGGGCCGCTCGCGGCCGCTCGCGTCGAACATGAAGCTGTTCACGACCGCCACCGCCCTCTCTAAGCTCGGGCCCGAGCACCGGATCCCGACCAAGGTCTTCCGCGACGGTCCCGTCGACGCCAGAGGCGTCCTCCACGGCTCCCTCTACCTGCAGGGGGGCGGCGACCCGGCTCTGGGAACGCCGGGCTTCTACAACGCCTACTTCGGCGGCCTCGGCACCAACGTCTTTGCCCTCACCCCCCAGATCAAGGCCGCCGGGATCACCTCGATCACCGGGCGCCTCTACGCCGACGACACGGTCTTCGACCGCCGCCGCGGCGTCCTCGACTCCGGCTACGCGACCAGCCCCTACATCGGCCCGCTCTCCGGCCTCGCCTTCAACGCCGGCTTCAGCGGCTCGACCAGCGCCAGCGGCTTCTCGTCAGATCCGGCCAAGCTCGCGGCGTCGAAGCTGGTCCGCTCGCTGCAGCGCGCCGGCGTCCGCGTTCCCCCGCAGGTCGCCCTGCGCCCAACCCCTCCGGACGCCGACCGGATCGCCCTGGTCCAATCCCCCACCCTCGACCGGATCGCCAACCTGACCGACGTCTACTCCAACAACTACTTCGCCGAGATGCTGATCAAGCTGCTCGGCGCGCGCTTCGGCGGCGCCGGCACCACCGCCGCGGGGGCGGACGTGATCGAGGCGTTCTCCCGCACCCACGGCTCCACCGTGCAGGCGGTCGACGGGTCGGGCCTGACCCGCTCCAACCGCGCCAGCCCGCGCGAGGTGATCGACCTGCTGCTGGGGATGCAGGAGGACGCGGCGGGCGAGGAGTTCATCCAGGACCTCGCCCTGACCGGCCAGGAGGGAACGGTGGCGAGCCGCACCGAGGGCACCGCCGCCTACGGCCGCTGCCGCACCAAGACCGGGACGATCAGCGGCGTCAGCAACCTCTCCGGCTACTGCTTCAACCGCAGCGGCCGGGTGATGGCCTTCTCGATCCTGATGGCGAGCGTCGGCAGCACCACGACTGCCCACGTCTACCAGGACCGGATCGCCGCCGCCGTCGCCGGCTACTGAGCGACTAACTCCCGCAGGCCAGCCTCGTCGAGGATCTCGGTTCCGAATTTCTCCGCTTTGGCGAGCTTCGAGCCCGGGTTGTCGCCGGCGACCACGTAGTCGGTTTTCTTCGAGACCGAGCTGGTGACCTTGCCGCCGGCCGCCTTGACCATCGCCGCGGCCTCCTCCCGGGTGAGCTCCGGCAGGGTGCCGGTGAGGACCACGGTCTTGCCTTGCAGCGGCCCGTCCTCACGTCGCCGTTCGGACGCGTCGGCCTCCAGCCGCAGCCCCTTCCCACGCAGCTTCTCCACCAGGGCCCAGGTGGCGTCGTCGGCGATCGACTCGTTGATCTGGACCGCCATGATCGGCCCCACCCCCTCGACCTCCTCGATCGCCTCCGGGTCGGCCTCGTGCAGGGCGTCGATCGAGCCGAAGTGGTCAGCCAGCGCCTCGGCGGTGACGTAGCCGACGCCGGGGAGCCCGAGCGCGTAGAGCACGCGTTTGAAGGGGCGCTGCCGGGAGGCCTCGATCGAGGCGACGAGATTGCGGGCCGAGGTCTCGCCGAACCGCTCGAGCTCGACCAGCCGCTCCTCGGTCAGGTCGTAGATCCCGGCCACGTCGGCGATCAGCCCCTCCCGCAGAAAGCGCAGCGCCAGCTCTTCCCCCAGGCCCTCGATGTCCATCGCCCCCTTGCTGACGAAGTGTTTGACCTGCTGGAAGGACTGACCGGGGCAGCCGGAGCGGTTGGGGCAGATCGTGAAGACCGAGTTCTCCGGCTTGACGGTCGGCGTCTCGCACTGCGGGCACTTGCCCGGCGGCTTGGGCTTCCGGATTCTGGGGTTCTTCCGCGGCAGCCTCGGCGAGACGACCTGGGGGATGACGTCGCCGGCGCGCATCACCACCACCTCGTCACCCTCGCGCACGTCCTTGCGGGCGAGGTCCTCCTCGTTGTGGAGGGTGGCGGTGGTGACGGTGACGCCGCCGACGTGGACCGCCTCCAGCATCGCGAAGGGCACCAGGTGGCCGGTGCGGCCGACGTTCCAGACGACCTTGTTCAGCTTCGTCGTCGCCGTCGTCGGCGGGAACTTCCAGGCGATCGCCCAGCGCGGCTCCCGCCCGACGACGCCGAGCTCACGCCAGAGCGCCTTCTCGTCGACCTTGACGACGACACCGTCGATCTCGTAGTCGAGCTCGTCGCGTCGCTCCTCCCACCAGTGGCAGCGCTTGACTACACCCTCCACCCCCTCGTGGTGAGCCGTGTCGGGGTTGACCTTGAAACCGCGGTCCCGCAGCCATTCGATCTCGTCCATGTGGGTGGGCAGATCGAGCCCGCGGACCGCGCCGATCCCGTAGAACCAGCTCGAGAGCGGCCTTTCGGCGGCCAGCGACGGATCGAGCTGGCGAATCGAGCCGGCAGCCGAGTTGCGGGGGTTGGCGAAGGTCGGTTCGCCGGCCTCGGCGCGGCGTTCGTTCAGCGCTTTGAAGGCGGCAATCGGCAGGTATGCCTCGCCCCGCACTTCGACGAGATCGGGAGCGGCGCCCTTGATCTTCAGCGGCACGGAGCCGATCGTGCGCAGGTTCTGGGTCACGTCCTCGCCGACCCGGCCGTCGCCGCGGGTGGCGCCGCGGACCAGCACCCCGTCCTCGTAGGTGAGGGTGACGGCGAGGCCGTCGATCTTCGGCTCGGTCGTGTAGCTGAACTGCGAAGCCGTGATGTCCATCCGCTTGAGGTGGTTGGCGATCCGCTTCTCCCAGCCCCGAAGCTCCTCCTCGTTGCGGGCGTTGCCGAGCGAGAGCATCTGCTCGAGGTGCTCGACCTGCTCGAAGCGGTCGAGCGGCGGCGCCCCGACCCGCTGGGTCGGCGAGTCCGGCGTCCGCAGCTCCGGATGCTCCTCCTCCAGCGCCCGCAGCTCGTTCAGCAGCGCGTCGTATTCGTCGTCGCCGATCTCGGGGTCGTCGAGGACGTAGTAGAGGTGGTTGTGGTGGGCGAGGATCTCCCGCAGCTCCGCCGCCCGCTGCTCGGCCGGCGCGCTCACGCGGTGGTGGCGGTCGCCGCCAGCATCTCCTCGAAGCCCCAGCCGCGCAGATGCTCCAGGCCGCCGTGATCGGTTAGATCGAAGTGGATCGGGGTGACGGCGATGCGCCCCTGCGCGACTGCGTGGAGGTCGGTCCCATCGATCTCCTCGTAGCCCGGCTGCCAGCCGTAGATCTCGTAGTGGCGACGCCCGTCCTTCTCCTCGACCAGCTTCAGCTCGTCGTTGTAGATCCGTTTGCCGAGCTTCGTCACCTCGACCCCGGCCGGCTCGCGGTTGGGGAAGTTGACGTTGACGAGGGTCGCCTGCGGCATCGCCTCGTCCCGCAGCCGGGCGACCAGCTGCGCGGTGAAGGCGGCGGCGACGGTGAAGTCGAACTTGCCGCTGACGTAGCCGAGGCCGCCGGCTGAAGATTGCTGGGAGAGGGCGACCGCCGGGATCCCGAGGATGATTCCCTCGAACGCCGCGGCAACCGTGCCCGAATAGGTGATGTCGTCGCCGAGGTTGGCGCCGTGGTTGATCCCCGAGACGATCAGGTCGGGTCGCCCGCCGACCAGGCCGAGCTCGGCGAAGCGAACGCAGTCGACGGGGGTCCCGTCGGTCGCATAGCCCACCCGGCCGTCTTCGAAAGTGACCTCCTCGACGGTTAGCGGGGCGCGAGTCGTGATGCCGCGTCCGATCGCGCTGCGGTTCGAGTCGGGGGCGATGACGTCGACCTCGATCCCCTCGAGCTCGACCAGGGCCCGCCGGGCCGCCTGCAGTCCCGGGGCAGCGATGCCGTCGTCGTTGGTGAGGAGGATCCGCACGGACTCGGATTCTAGGTGTCGGAGATACTGCCGCCGTGCCCACCATCAGGCTCGACATCGAATACGACGGCGCCGGCTTTCGCGGCTGGGCCCGGCAGCCGGGTCAGCGCACGGTCCAGGGGGAGCTGGAGACGGCGCTGGCGACGGTTTTGCGCGAGCCGGTGGAGCTGACCGTCGCCGGGCGCACCGACACCGGTGTGCACGCCAAGGGGCAGGTGGCGAGCTTCGAGACCGCGACCGAGCCGCCCGAAGACCTGATGCGCCGCCTCAACGGCCTCGGCCCCGACGACGTCGCCGTCACCGCCGCGGCCGTGGTCGCCGACGGCTTCAACGCCCGCCATGACGCCAAGGCACGCAGCTACCGCTACCGCCTACTGGCCCGCTCGGCACCGAGCCCGTTCGAGCGCGACAAGGCGCTCTGGTGGCCCCACCAGGTCGATTACGAGGCGCTGGTGGCCTGCGCCGCGGCCCTGCCCGGCAACCACGACTTCACCGCCTTCACCCCCACCCAGACCGACCACGTCCGCTTCGACCGCGACGTCCACGCCGCCTCCTGGGAAGCCGAAGGCGACATCCTCAACTTCCGCATCACCGCCGACGCCTTCATGCGCAACATGGTCCGAGTCCTAGTAGGCACCCAGCTAGAAGTCGCCTCAGGCCGCCGCACGGTCGAGAACTTCACCCAGCTCCTAGAAGGCGCCCCCCGCACCGCAGCAGGCGACACGGCCCCTCCCCACGGCTTGTATCTCGAGTCCGTCTCGTACGACTGAGCGTCCCCTCGACTGCGTGTGGAGAGGGCGCGGGACACCTCCCGAGCTGGCGGATACTCAAAATGCCGGTCTAATTCGACCGGCATTTGTCGAGCGGGAGGTGTCCCGCGCCCGTACCGCTAAACCAACTCGAGATAGACCATCTCGGTGGAGTCGCTCCGCCGAGGGCCCAGCTTGACGATCCGGGTGTACCCACCGGGCCGCGTCGCGTAGCGCGGCGCCACCTCGTCGAACAGCTTGTGGACGATGAACTTGTCGTTGTGGAGGCTGGCCAGCGCCTGGCGACGAGCGTGCAGGTCGCCGCGCTTGGCGAGGGTGATCAGCTTCTCCACTTCGGGCTTGACCGCCTTGGCCTTGGCCTGGCTGGTCTGGATCCGCTCGTGCTCGATCAGCTGCTTCGAGAGGTTCGAGAGCAGGGACTCACGATGCGCGGAGTCGCGGCTGAGCTTGTTGCGCTTCTTTTTGTGCCGCACCTGATCCCCCTCCTGCTCCGTCTCGTTCGTCCGTCTAGTCTGCCTGAAGATCCAGGCCGCGGGAGTGCAGGGTCTCGATTACTTCCTCGATCGACTTCTGACCGAAGTTCGGAATCGCGTTCAGTTCCGCGCGCGACTTGCGAACCAGGTCGCCGACAGTCTGGACGCCAGCCCGCTTCAGGCAGTTGTAAGAGCGGACGCCCAGTTCGAGCTCCTCGATCAGGATCTCGTCGAGGCCGTTGCTGGCGGCGCCGCCGTCACTGCCCGGCGCGGCGAACCCGTCGCCCTGGACCGGCGGAACCGGTTCGCGAGCGGTCAGCTCCTCGACGCGGTCGGCGTCGGTGAAGATGGCCAGGCTCTTGATCAGGATCTCGGAGGCTTCGCGCAGCGCCGCCCCGGGCTCGATCGAGCCGTCGGTCTCGAGGTCGAGGGTCAGTTTGTCGAAGTCGGTCCGCTGGCCGACGCGGGCCGCGGCGACCGAGTAGGAGGCGCGGCGGATCGGCGAGAAGATCGAATCGATCGGGATCACGCCGATCGGCTGATCGTCGGACTTGTTCTCTTCGGCCGGCGAGTAGCCGCGGCCGCGGCCGATCGTCAGGTAGACCTCGAGCTTGGTTTTTTTCTCGAGCGTCGCGATCGGCGCATCGGGGTTGAGGATCTCGACGCCTGAGGGAAGATCGATGTCCTTGGCCTTCACCTCACCGGGTCCGGTGGCGACCAGGGGAGCCTCGACCTCGTCGGCGTCGGTGTGCATGCGGACGACGAGGTCCTTGAGGTTGAGGATGATGTCGGTGACGTCCTCCTTGACGCCGGGCACGGTCGAGAACTCGTGCGCGACGCCCTCGATACGAACGCTGGTGATGGCAGCGCCACCCAGCGAGGAGAGGAGGACGCGACGGAGGCTGTTGCCGAAGGTGTAGCCGAAGCCCTTGTCCAGCGGCTCGATCGTGAAGGTGCCGCGACGGTCGTCGACTTTCTCGGAGGTGATGCGGGGGACCTGGAAATCGGTGGTCATGAGTTCCTTGCTCTGGGGTGTTTCAGAAATCGCTTCCGGACTACTTGGAGTACAGCTCGACGATCAGCTGCTCCTGTACCGGGGCCGAAATCTCGGAGCGCTCGGGGTAGCGCAGGACTTTGGCGGTGAGGGCGTCGTGATCGGCCTGCAGCCAGGCGGGAACCGTGGAGACCAGTTCCGTCGCCCGCTGAATCGTGTCGGTGGCTTTCGAGCCGGCCTTGATCGAAATGATGTCTTCGGGTCGCACCTGGTAGGAGGGGATGTTCACGCGCCTACCGTTGATCTGCCAGTGACCGTGGGTGATCAGCTGGCGCGCCTGGCGCCGCGATGCGGCAAAGCCGAGGCGGACAAGGACGTTGTCGAAGCGGGACTCGAGGATGCGCAGCAGGTTCTCGCCGGTCACGCCCTCCTGCCGCGAAGCTTTCTCGTAGTAGGCGCGGAACTGTTTCTCCAGCACCTGGTAGTAGCGGCGGGTCTTCTGCTTCTCGCGCAGCTGGACGCGGTACTCCGACTGACGCAGACGGCCGCGGCCATGCTCACCGGGCGGGTAGGAGCGACGCTCGACGCCGCACTTGTCGGTGAAGCAGCGCTCGCCCTTCAGGAAGAGTTTCTGGCCCTCGCGCCGGCACTGCTTGCACTGCGGGGCGGTATCGCGAGCCACTTAGACCCTCCTCCGCTTCTTCGGGCGGCAGCCGTTGTGCGCCTGCGGGGAGACGTCCTTGACCGTGGTCACGTCGAGGCCGGCGGCCTGCAGCGAGCGGATCGCGGTCTCGCGGCCGGAGCCGGCGCCCTTGGCGAAGACTTCGACCCGCTCCAGCCCGTGTTCCATGCCCTTTTTGGCGGCCGCGTCGGCGGTCACCTGGGCGGCGAACGGAGTCGACTTGCGCGAGCCTTTGAACCCGGCCGAGCCGGCCGACTCCCAGGCGATCACGTTGCCGTCGGTGTCGGTGAGGGTGACGATCGTGTTGTTGAAGGAAGTCTTGATGTGCGCCTGCCCGTAGGTGACGTTCTTTTTGACGCGGCGGCGCGTGCGGCTTTTGCCAGGTTTTTTCTCAGCCATGTCCTCTTACCTATACCTTGCGCTTGCCGGCGACGCTGAGGCGCCGGGGGCCCTTGCGACCGCGTGCGTTGGTCTTGGTTCGCTGGCCGCGGACCGGGAGGCCGCGCCGGTGGCGGAGGCCGCGGTAGGAGCCGATCTCCATCAGCCGTTTGACGTTCTGCGAGCGCTCGCGCCGGAGGTCGCCCTCGACTTCCCGGTTCTCGACCGCCTCGCGAAGTTTCATCACCTCGTCCTCGGTCAGGTCTTTGACCGGGGTGCTGGGGTCGACGCCCGTCTCCTTGAGGATCTGTTGCGCCGTCGAGCGGCCGATTCCGAAGATGTAGGTGAGCCCGATTTCGGTCCGTTTGCCGACCGGGATGTTGATGCCCGCGATGCGCGCCACGCTAACCCTGCCTCTGCTTATGACGCGGGTTCTGGCAGATCACCAGGACCGCTCCATTTCGGCGGATTACCTTGCACTTCTCGCACATCGGCTTGACGGAAGCTCGAACCTTCATCGCTCCGGATCTCGTATCGACAACAGGATTCCCACACGCCCCATGAATCGGACGGTAGGACGAACCAACCGGCCAACAAGGCCGACGGAGAAAGATAGCAGGGGCGCGGCCTCGGCGATGCCCGGTCAGGCCCCCTCGACGAGAGCGACGAGGAAGCCATCGTAGCCCTTGACGCCGACGGTCTGGATCGTCGTGGCGCTGACCCGCCCCTCCCCGCGGAGCATCTCGTGCAGGCGGCGCTGGGCCTGGGTGGACTCGTCGGCGGCGGTGGCATCCGCCAGAGTGCCGTCGCGGACGACGTTGTCGGCGACGATCAGGCCCCCCGGGCGCGTGTGACCGAGGGCCCAGGTGAAGTAGTTGGGGGTATTGACCTTGTCGGCGTCGATGAAGACGAGGTCGAAAGGCGCCTCCTCCTCCAGACCCGGCAGGGCCTCCAGGGCGGGCCCGACGCGCACCTCGGCCCGCTCCCCCACTCCAGACCGCTCGAGGCTCCGCCGTGCCACCTCGGCGTACTCGGACTTGGCCTCCAGGGTGATCAGGCGCCCGTCCTCGGGCAGCGCCCGCGCCATCAGGATCGCGCTGTAGCCGCCGAGCGTGCCGAACTCGAGGATCTTCCTCGCGCCGGCCAGCCGGACCAGCAGCTGCAGCAGCCTCCCCTGAGGCGGCGAGACCTGGATCGCCGGCAGTCCTGCCGCCTCGGCGGCCTCCACCGCGCCCCGCAGCGCCTCGTCCTCCTCGACGATCGTCTCGCCGACGAATCGGTCGACCGCGGAGAAGGTCTCCTGGTCCACTACTCGGCTTCGTGCCAGGGCGTCAGGATCCGCGGGCCGTTCGGGGTCACCGCGACCGTGAACTCGAAGTGGGCGGCGAGGGAGTCGTCCTCGGAATAGACCGACCAGCCGTCGTCGTCCATCCGGACCAGGGGGCCGCCGGCGTTGACCATCGGCTCTATCGCCAGCACCATCCCCTCCTCCAGCTCAGGGCCCTTTCCGGGATCGCCAAAGTTCGGCACCTGCGGTTCCTCGTGCATGTCGCGGCCGATGCCATGGCCGACGAGGGTGCGGATGACCGAGAGGCCTTCGTCTTCGACCGTGCGCTGGATCGCGGAGGAGACGTCACCGAGGTGGTTGCCGGGGCGCATCTGCTCGACGCCCGCGAAGAGGGAGGCCTTGGTCACATCGAGCAACTTCTCGGCCTCCGGGCTGACCTGACCGATCGGCAGCGTCATCGCCGCGTCGGAGACCCAGCCGTCCTTGATCACGCCGACGTCGATCGAGATCACGTCGCCCCGCTTCAGCTCGTACGGCCCGGGGATCCCGTGGACGACCATCGAGTTCGGGGAGGCGCAGATCGAGCCCGGGAAGCCCCGATAGCCCTTGAAGGCGGGCTCCGCCCCCTGCGAGCGGATGAACTTCTCCGCTGCCGCGTCGAGCTCCCCGGTCGTGACCCCGGCCCTGGCCTTCGAGGCCAGCATCTTCAGGCAGCGGACGAGAATCTCGCCGGAGGCGGCCATCTTGTCGACCTGCTCCGGGGTCTTTTTGATGATCATCCGGTACACGCTAATGGCTTGCGGCTATGGGTACGGCAGGCACCGCTAGACGGTCTCGTCCTGCTCCATCCGCAGCGTCGCCAGGGTGCGGCGGATCTGCTCCGCCACCTCTCCCGGGGCCGCCTCGCCGTCGATCCGGCGCAGCACGCTGCGGTTGTCGTAATAGGAGACGAGCGGCTCGGTCTTCTCGTGGTAGGTCTCGAGACGCTTGCGGATCACCTCGGGCTTGTCGTCGTCGCGGACGATCAGCTGCGAGCCGTCGATGTCGCAGACGCCCTCCTGCTTGGGCGGTTCGAACTCGACGTGGAAGACGTGGCCGTTCGCCTCGCAGGTGCGCCGGCCGCCGAGGCGCCGCACGACCTCGTCGTCGGAGACGTCGATCAGCAGGACCGCCGTCACCGCCCGCCCCAGCTCCTTGAGCTTGGCGTCGAGCGCCTCCGCCTGGGGCGTGGTGCGCGGGAAGCCGTCGAGGATGAAGCCGTCGAGCGCCTCGATCGAGTCGATCCGCTCGGCGATCACGCCGACGATCACCCCGTCGGGCACGAGGTCACCGCGGTCCATGTACTCCTTCGCGGTCCGCCCCAGGTCGGTTTCATCGCGCACGGCACCACGGAGAATGTCCCCGGTCGCGTAGTACGGAAGCCTCAGGTCTTCGTTGAGGCGCTCCCCTTGGGTCCCCTTGCCTGACCCGGGCGGGCCCAGGAGGACGAGATTCAGCTCCGGCATCCGCAGGAGCCTATTTGAGGAAACCCTCGTAGTTGCGCATCATCAGCTGCGCCTCGAGCTGCTTGACCGTATCCAGCGCGACGCCGACGACGATCAGGATCGAGGTGCCGCCGAAGTAGAAATTGGCCGCCGTCTGGCTGATCAGGATCGTCGGCAGTGCCGCCACCGCTCCCAGGTAGAGGGCGCCGGGGAAGGTGAGGCGGGAAAGGATCCGGTCCAGGTACTCCGCGGTCGGCCTGCCCGGGCGTACGCCGGGGATGAAGCCGCCGTATTTCTTCAGGTTGTCGGCCTGGTCGACCGGGTTGAAGGTGACCGCCGTGTAGAAGTAGGTGAAGATGATGATGAAGAAGACCTCGCCGATCACGTAGGCCCAGCCGTTGGGTTCGAAGAAGGCGGCGAAGTCGAGGGCGGCGGGGGTGTTGATCAGCTGCCCGATCGTCGGCGGGAAGGCCATGATCGAGGCGGCGAAGATGACGGGGATGACGCCGGCCATGTTGACCCGCAGCGGCAGGTAGGTCGACCCGCCCGAGGTCATTTTCCGTCCCACCACCCGTTTCGCGTACTGGACCGGGATCCGGCGCTGCCCCTCCTGGACGAAGACGATCGCGACGATCACCGCCAGCGCGATGAAGGGCATCATCACGATGAAGACCTGATCCGGGTTGTTCCACCACTTCGAGAGCCCGGGCACGAGTTCGGAGACGATCGAGGCGAAGATCATCAGCGAGATGCCGTTGCCGATCCCGCGCTGGGTGATGAGCTCGCCCATCCACATCAGCAAGGTGCAGCCGGCGGTCAGGCAGATCACGATCAGCATCAGCTTCGGGAAGGTGAGCTGGCCGACGACGCTGGTTCCGGCCTGGTTGCCGAAGGAGCGGAAGAGGAAGACGTAGCCGATCGACTGGCCGAAGGCGAGGCCGACGGTCAGGTAGCGGGTGTACTGGGTGATTTTCTGCTGCCCTACCTCGCCCTCTTTCTGCAGGCGCTCCAGCGACGGCACGACGACCGTCAGCAGCTGCAGGATGATCGAGGCGGTGATGTAGGGCATGATCCCCAGCGCGAAGAGGCTGAGCCGGGAGAGGCCGCCTCCCGAAAAGAGGTTGAGGAAGCCGAGGACGCCGGAGCCACCGAAGTTGTCCTGGATTTCCTTGACGGCGGCGGCGTCGACTCCAGGCGCCGGGATGTAGGCACCAAACCGGTACAGCAGGAGGATCGCCGCCGTAAACGCAAGCTTCTTGCGAATGTCGACAACGCTGAAGGCGTTGAGAATCGTTTTGAGCATTACGGCTCCAGAGTGTGACAGGAACCGCCGGCCGCCTCGATCTTCTCCTTGGCAGCCGCACTGAAGGCGTGCGCGTGGACCTCTAGCTTCTTCTTGATCTCGCCGCGAGCGAGGACCTTGACCGGATCTTTGCGGGTCGCCAGACCCTTCTCCTTGAGGCTCGCCGGCGTAACTTCGGCACCGCTGTCGAAGCGCTCCTCGAGATCGGCCAGGTTGACGGGCTGGGTCTTGGTCCGGAAGTTCTCGAACGGCATCGACTGCTTTTTGTGGGGGCCGCGCAGCTTTCGCATCCGCATATGGATCGGGTTCTGGCCGCCCTCGTAGCCCGCCTTGCGCTTGCGCCCCGAGCGCGACCCGGCACCCTTGTGTCCGCGTCCCGAGGTCTTACCCAGGCCGCTGCCCTCGCCACGCCCGATCCGCTTGCGCGGCTTTTTCGACCCGGGCTTCGGCTTCAGGTTGTGCAGGCCGATCTCCTCGGCGCGCGATGACTCTTTTGACGATGGAGCCTTCTCAGTTTTCTTCTCGGCTTTCTCAGCCACCGTCGACCTCCACCAGATGGGAGACGACCCGCAGCTGACCCTGGAGCTGCTCGGAATCCTTGAGCTCGGCCGACTTGCCGACCCGCCCCAGCTTCAGCGCCTTCAGAGTCGCTTTCTGGTTCGGATTGGTCTTCGCGGCGGAGCGGATCTGTCGAACCTTGACTTTGCTCACGCCTGCTCACCCTCCGTAGGCGCCGAAGCCTCTTTCTCAGCCTCCGCACCCTCAGCAGCTTTCACTTCAGCCTGCTCATCCCCGGCAACCGGCTCCGCAGCAGCCTTAGCGGCCGGCTCCTCGGCGTCTGCTGAAGACGCGTCTGCCGCGAGTGGCGACGATGCGGGACTCTCGGCTTCAGCCGAGAGGGTCGTATCGGAGACAGGACCCGCTGCCGCACCGTTCCCGTCCATGCCCAGAACCTGGGTGACGGTCAATCCGCGCAGCTCAGCAACCTCCTCAGGCCGACGCAGACGAACCAGTCCGTCCATCGTCGCCTTGACCAGGTTGATCGGATTCTGCGTCCCGATGCTCTTGGTCAGCACGTCGCGCACCCCACCGAGCTCGAGCACGGCGCGGACGCCGCCGCCGGCGATCACGCCGGTACCGGGGCTGGCCGGACGCAGGACGACGTGCCCGGCGCCAAAGCGGCCGATGATGCGGTGGGTGATGGTGTTCCCGTATTTGGGCACCCGGATCAAGTTCTTGCGAGCGTCCTCGACGCCCTTCTGGATCGCCAGCGGAACCTCGCGGGCCTTGCCGTAGCCGATTCCGACCACGCCCTCCTCGTCGCCGACGGCGACGAGCGCGGTGAAGGAGAAGCGACGGCCGCCCTTGACCACCTTGGCGACACGGTTGATCTCGATCACACGCTCCTGCAGATCGAGCCCCCGGGGGCTGACCGTCTCGACGTTTTTTGCATCCATGCCCTTCATAAGCAGCGGCCCACCGTAGCGAAACTACGGCCCTAGAAGGCCAGGCCCCCCTCTCGCGCTCCTTCGGCCAGCGCCTTGACGCGGCCGTGGTACTGGTAACCGCCACGGTCGAAGACGCAGGTCTCGACGCCCGCTTTCTTCGCCCGCTCGGCTAGAAGTTCGCCCGCCTTCTTCGCCTGGTCGGAGGCGCTGAGCTTGCGCAGGTCCGGCTCGATCCAATTGACAGCAGCCACGGTATGGCCCTGGACGTCGTCGACGAGCTGAGCGAAAACGCCCTTGTTGGAGCGGTAGACAGAGAGACGCGGCCGCTCGGCGGTGCCTTTGACCCGGGCGCGGACGCGACGGCGACGTTTGAGCCGGCGCTGGCGCTTGGTGAGAACGGTCATGCGCGCTTACCGACCTTTCGCAGAACCTGCTCGTCCTTGTAGCGAATGCCCTTGCCCTTGTAGGGCTCCGGCGGGCGGCGCTTGCGGATGTCAGCCGCGACCTGGCCGACGAGCTGCTTGTCGATGCCTTTGATGATGATCTCGGTCGGCTGTGGAACTTCGAAGTCGATTCCCTCCGGCGCCTCGATCGCCACCGGGTGCGAGTAGCCGAGCGCGAGCTCCAGTTTTTTTCCTTTCAGAGCTGCCCGGTAACCGACGCCCTGAATCTCGAGCCGCTTCTCGAAGCCCTCGGTGACGCCCTCGACCATGTTCGCGATCAGGCTGCGGGTGAGGCCGTGCAGCGCCCGGTGCTCACCGCGGTTGGTGGGGCGGGTGACGGTGAGGTTGCCGTCGTTCTCCTCGATCGCCATGTCCGGCGAGAGGGTCTGCCGCAGCTCCCCCTTCGGCCCTTTGACGGCGATGTTGCCAGGGGCGATCTCCACCGTGACGGCGTCGGGAACGGGGACGGGCTTTCTTCCGATACGGCTCATCTGCTCACCAGACGTAGGCGACGACCTCGCCACCTACGCCCTTGGCACGGGCTTCGTGGCCGGTCATCACGCCAGCGGAGGTGCTGACGATCGCGGTCCCGGTCCCCCCGTCGACCCGGGGGACGTTTTTGTGGTCTACGTAGCGGCGCCGGCCGGGACGCGAAACCCTTTCGATCCCGAGGATCACCGACTGGCGGTCCTCGGTGTACTTGAGCTCGACGTTGATCGACTCGCCGACGGCAGCGGGTTTGCGGCTGAAATCCTTGATGTAGCCCTGCTCCTTGAGGATGCGGGACATCTCCAGCTTGAGGCCGTTGAGGGGAATCTCCACCTCGTCGTGCCCAGCACGGATCGCGTTGCGGATCCGGGTCAGGTAATCGGCGATCGGGTCGGTGTGCATGCTTCTCGCCCTACCAGCTCGACTTGGTCATTCCGGGGATGTACCCCTCGTGGGCAGCGTCGCGCAGGCAGATCCGGCAGAGGCCGAATTTGCGGAAGTAAGCCCGCGGGCGGCCGCAGCGACGGCAGCGGTTGTACTCGCGGCTCTGGAACTTCTGTTTGCGACTCTGCTTGACCTTCATTGAAGTCTTAGCCATCGTTCGAACTCTCCTCGGCCGTCTCTCCGGCCTCTTCGTCTCCGCTCTCAGCGGCGCCCTCGTCCTCGCCTTCCGGCTTGGCGTAGGCCTCGGGGTTCTCCTCTTTCAGCTGCTCGAGGGCCGCCTG
>DATEOT010000044.1:0-13930 GCA_035273795.1 Solirubrobacterales bacterium
GGGCTCGGTGTAGATGACGATCGCCTCGGTCTGCTCGTCGGCCTCGAAGTAGGGCATCAGCTCGGCGTAGGCGGAGCCGATGATCGCGTCGCCGCCGATCGAGACGGCGGTGGAGACGCCGAGGCCGGCCTGGGTCAGCGAAGAGGAGATCTCGGTGGTCATCCCGCCCGAGCGGCTCATCACGCCGACGCGGCCGGGCTGGTAGGCCTTGGCGGCGTCTTTGGCGGGGCCGCCGATGCCGCCCATCTTGCAGACCTCGGGGACGATCAAGCCGAGGCAGTTGGGGCCGATGATCCGGGCACCGCGCATCTCGGCCAGCTCGACCATCTGGGCGACGTCGCCGCGCGGGATCCGCTCGGTGACGATGACGATCAGCTTGATCCCGTTCTCGATCGCCTCCAGGACGGCGTCCTTGGTGAAGGCAGGGGGGACGGTGACGACGGAGCCGTCGATCGGGCCGCCGTGGTGCTCGACCGCCTGGGCGACGGTGTCGAAGACCGGCACGCCGTGGACCTCGCGGCCTTTTCGGCCGGGGGTGACGCCGCCGACGACCTTGGAGCCGTAGTCGAGGCACTCCTTGGTCAGGTTGACCGCCTCGCGGCCGGTGATCCCCTGGACGATGAAGGTCGTGTCTTTACTGAGCAGGATCGACATCAGACGGCCTCTCCCTGGATCTTGGAGACGGCGCGGCCGGCGGCCTCCCACATCGAGACCGAGCGGTCGCAGTACTCGACGCCGTAGCGCTCGAGGATCTTGAAGCCCTCGTCCTCCCAGGCGCCCGGGATGCGGAAGATCGCGATCGTCTCGCCGGGGTCCTTGCCGAGCTCGAGGCAGGCCTTGATCACGCCGCGGGCGACGATGTCGACGCGGGTATTGGAGACGATCGACATCATCACCGCGATCTTCTCGACGCCGTCCTTTTCGAGGACCTCCTTGGCGAGGCCGCAGGCCTTGGCGACCGACGGGTTGCCGCCGATCTCCGAGTAGTTGGCCGGCTGGCCGCCCTGGTTGCGGACCGCGTCGGTGAGCGTCAGCGAACCGCCGCCGGCGCCGATCACGAGGCCGAGGTTGCCGGTGAAGCCGTGGTCCTTGCCCTGGATCACGCCGCGGTGGTCGGCGGCATCGATCGCGGCGACGTTCTTCTCGAAGTCGGAGGGCTCGTAGGTCTCGCGGGTGTCGTCCTCGGCGATCGCGAGCTCCTTGCGAAGCAGCTTCTTCTGACGGCCGACCGCCTCGTTCTCCATCTCCATGTGGGCGTCGAGGGCGACGAACGAGCCGTCAGTGAGCTCGGCCAGCGGGTTGATCTCGGCCAGGGTCATGTCGTTGTCGCGGAAGAGGCGGGCGAGACGGGCGAGGACCGGGGTCGCGCGGTTCAGCTGGGAGCCGGTGACGCCGGTTGCGGCGACGACCTGCTTGGCCTCGAAGTCGGAGACGGGGAGGAGGTTGGAGACGTGGCCTCTGCCGACGTGTTCCGGATGCTTCTCGGCGACCTCCTCGATGTCGATCCCGCCCATGTCGCTGAACAGCATCAGCGGTTTCTTCGCGGTGCCGTCCCAGACGACGCCGGCGTAGTACTCCTGCTTGATCTCGGCTTTGGGGTCGACGAGGACGCCGCGCGGCATCAGGCCGTTGATCTCCAGCTCGAGGATCTCCTCGGCGTGCTGGGCGGCCTCCTCCGGGGTGTCGGCGAACTTGACGCCGCCGGCCTTCATCCGGCCGCCGGTCAGCACCTGGGACTTGATCACGACCGGCCCGCCGATTTCCTCGGCCACCTTGCGGGCCTCGTCAGCGGACGTGCAGAAGCCGTACTTGGTGACGGGAATCCCCGCCAGCTCGACGATCTTTCTTGCCTCGAACTCGTAAAAGCGCATCGCGGCGCGGAACCCTATCCAAACGGCCGGTGGCGGAAGTCCCCGACGCGCTTCATCGGGAACGGCACGCTCGAATGACCGCCGAAAACCGCCCTTACCGCGCCCTTCTTGCTGCGCCCGTAGCGGCTGTCCAGCTTGCCGCGGAAGATTCCGACCTTGTCGGCTTTGACGCGGGCCAGGGGTTTCCAGCCGCCTTCCAGGAAAGCCTCCAGCGTCACCTGCCCCGGGCCGCTGGTCGGCGTGCGGCCCCAGTACTCGAGGCCGCCGTTCTTGCCTTTGCGGGCGAAAGCGGTGAAGGGGAAGCGGAAGGTGACGAGGACTTCCTTCGGCTGATCGTTGACGAGCTGGTCGGCGCGGAAGTAGAGGCCGGATTGGACGGTGCCTTCCCCGCCTCCCAACGGCTGGTCGCGAAGGCCGTACCAGAAGAATTTGGTCACCCCGGCTGCCCATGCCTGGTGCAGGGCTTCGGCGGTCCACTGGGTGAGGATGTTCATCGGCAGGCCACGCGGGTCGGGGGGGTTTGAATCCCAGGAGAACTCGGTGACCCAGAGCTGCGTGCGCTTGAACTGGCCCCGGATGTGGCCGGCTTTGTCCGCCGCCCTGAGCAGCGTCATCAGCTTCGGGATGTCGCCGGACTGGACGTCGTTGATCCGCCCTTCGTGGGTGGGCCCCCCGCTCGAATAGGGGTGGATGTCGAAGGCGTCGAAGCGGACGCCGCCCGGGCAGCCTTTGACCGGCTTGGGATTATTCGCCCCCTTCATGCAGAGCATCATCCGGGTGAACTTCATCGGGCCGACGTTGTAGCCCCTGAGTTCGGTCGGGCCGAGACCGGCGGCGACGACGACGTTGCTCGGGTCGACCGCGTTGATCCCGTCGTAGAAGCTGTTGATCAGGTTTCTGTAGAGCGCGGGGGAGAGCGGTTTGAACTCGGTGTTGAACTGGGGGAAGAAGAAGAGGGTCAGGTTCGGCTCGTTCATCCCCTGCCAGTACTGAACGCGCGGCAGGCCGCCGAAGCTGCCGCTGTAGCGACGCGCAGCCGCCATGGCGAAGGCACCGAGCGCGGCCGGCTCCGGGTCGCAGACCTCGGCCAGCTGAAGGCCCGGCGGGCTGACGCATCGCTGCGCCCATTTTGGCGCCCCGTCGACGATCAGGAGCGGGGTCAGGCCGGCTCGCACCGACTCGATGACGCCTGTGTCGATGTAGTCCCAGTTCCTGTAGTGCGGGTCGGCGGGATTGGTGGGATCCCAGCTCGCCGGCAGTTTCTCGGGGGCGATGTGTTCCCAGTCGAGCCGCAGGCGGACCCAGCGGGCGCCCGACTCGCGGGTGCGTTCGAACGAGAGCGGCTGGTAGTCGCCGATCCCGGAGATGCCGGTTTCGAAAGGTCGCGCCGAGGCCGCGCCGGGCAGGGCGAGGAGGACGAACAGGGCCAGCAGCGGCAGCATGAGGCGAGATTTGCGTGGCGGCGTGGACATGGTGGGAATAAACCCTTTGTCGGGCGAAAAGAGCGTTTGGTTTAGGCGCTGTGGCCGTGGCGCGGTTGGCGCGCCCGCACGGCGTAAGCGATCGATCCTGCCAGCGTCAGCAGGATCACCAGTGGCAACCAGATCCCGACGTTGCCGTCGCCTACCCCCGTCGCCTGGCCCAAAACGTGACTGAGGCCAGAGGATCCCTGCGGCTGGTCGACCTTGGTCGACTGGCCGACACCGCCGGCGCCACGGTCCGCAGAGCCGGAGCCGGAGTTCGCTGCCGCGGTGCCGCCGGACCCGGAACCGCCGCCGGATCCACCCACCCCTGCGCCTGAGCCCGTGCTGCCGCCGCCTGCCTCGCCGCCGTTGGCTCCACCGCCAGCGGGCGCTTGGGAGGGGGCGGTTTCCGCCGCCACTTCGGCTGCCGCCTTGCCGGCGGGCCCGCGTTCCTCGAGGCGCTTCGCGTTGCGGGAGCCGAGGGTGTCGGCGGGGGTGGCCTTCTGGCCTTTGCCGGCTTTTTCGCCGCCGGCCCCGGGGAAGCTCTCGGTGTACTGGTTGGCGGCCGAGTTTTCGGGCGGGACGTAGTAATCGGCCAGCGATTGGGCGGGAACGACCAGGGCTACAGTCAGGGCGGTCGCCAGGGCGATCCTGAGTATGTGAAGTCGCGTCCTCATCAGCGGGTGGCCGGGGTCGCTGTCCGACCCGGGCTCCTAGCATAGAACCGAATGGAGGCTGCTTCGATGCGGTGGCGCGAATTGACGGCAGGGGTGCGCGCCGAGTGGGATTGGCTCGCGGCCGGCAGCTGGGCGCTCTGCTTCGGGCTCGTCGTCCTGCTCGGCCTCGAAGGGGGCGGCTACGACCCGCTCGTCCACGACCAGGTCGGCATCGCCGCCTGGTGGGCGTTGCTCGCGCTCGTCGCGGTGGGGGCGCTGCCGCGGCGGCGCCTCGGACCGGCCGCGCTGGTCGGGTTGGCGCTGCTGATCGCGTTCGCCGTCTGGGTCTGCCTCAGCCTGTTCTGGACCGAGAGCGCCGAGCGCACCTTCGTCGACGCCGCGCGGGTGTTGACCTACGTCGCGCTCTTCGCGCTGGTCCTGATCAGCCGCGACGGTCGGGAAACGCAACGCCTGATCGGCGCCGTCGCCGCGGGGATCGTCGTCATCGCCGGCGTCGCCCTGCTCTCGCGCCTGCACCCGGACTGGTTCCCGACCGCGTTGCAGACCGGCCGCATCCTCGAAGCCACCGATCGGCTCTCCTTTCCCCTCAACTACTGGAACGGCCTTGCCGCCCTGACCGCGATCGGGATACCGCTGCTGCTGCAGCTGGCGAGCGAAGCCCGCTGGGTCCTGACCCGGGCCGCCGCCGCGGCGGCGCTGCCGGCGCTGGTCCTGGTGCTCTACCTGACGCTCTCGCGGGGAGGCATCGGCGCCGCCGTGATCGCGGCGGCGGTCTACCTCTTGATCGCGACCGATCGGCTGCCGAAGCTGGCCGCGCCGGCGATCGGCGGCGCGGGCGGGGCGCTTCTCGTCGCCCTCGCGCACGAGCGGGAAGCGCTGCGGGAAGGGTTTACGACCGCAGCCGCCCACGAGCAGGGCGACGAACTGATGCTCTTCGTCCTCGTCGTCTGCGCGGCGGCCGGCCTGCTCCAGGCCGCGATGGCGGCGAGTGGCCGGCGCTGGCAGCGTCCTACTTGGTCCCGCCCCTCCCGGCAGGGGGCCGGCGCGGCAGCCGTGCTCGGCGTCGTCGTCCTGCTGGCGGTGGCGCTGGCGGTCGACGCCCCCGGTCGGGTCTCCGACGCCTGGACGGAATTCAAGGAGGGCGGCGGTCCGGGTGAGGGCAGCGAGCGGCTGACCAGCGCCGCCGGCGAGAGCCGCTACCAGTTCTGGGTCTCGACCCTCGACCAGAACGCCACCGCGCCGCTGATCGGCACCGGCTCGGGCACCTTCCAGTTCTGGTGGCCGCGCGAAGGCGACACGACCGAAACCGTCCGCGACGCGCACTCCCTCTACATGCAGACGCTGGGGGAGCTCGGGATCGTCGGCCTGCTCCTGCTCCTCTCCTTCCTTGCCTGGGTCTTCGTCAGCGGCCTGCGAACGGCGCTGCTCAGCGACGCGGCGGAGCGCTCCCGGCTCGCCGCCGCCCTGGCCGGGTTCTCTGTCTTCCTGATGACCGCGGCGGTCGACTGGATGTGGCAGATCCCGGTGGTGCCGGTGGCGGCGCTGCTGCTCGCCTGCGGGCTGCTCGTATCCGGCGGCGATGCGGCCAAGCCGCGCCTCTCCGTTCCCTGGCGCCTCGGCACCGCGGCGGTGGCCGCCCTGGCGATCGTCGCGATCGCGATCCCGCTTGCCTCGACCAGCCTCGTCCGCCAGAGCCAGACCGCCGTGCGCGAAGGCGATCTCGCGGCTGCCCTCGCGGACGCCAAGGACGCCCAGAACGTCGAGCCGGCGGCGGCGACCCCGCGCCTGCAGCAGGCGCTGGTGCTGGAGCTGCTCGGCGACTTTCCCGCCGCTGAGGCGGCCGCCCGGGAGGCGGTCGAGCGGGAGTCGACCAATTGGCGCCTCTGGCTAGTCTTGTCCCGGATCGCCGCCGAGAACGGTCGCATCGGCGCTTCCGTCGCGGCTTACAAGGAAGCGCGGGCACTGAACCCGCTCAGCGAGATCTTCGAACGATGAAGCCATCTTCTCTCCGGCAAATCCCGGCAATCGGCCTGCTGATCGCGGCTCTGGGGATAACGGGATGCGGCACCGTGATCGACAGCGAAAAGCTCCAGGACACGGTCCAGGCGAGCCTGGAAGACTCGATCCATGAAAAGATCAAGAAGGTCGAATGCCCTTCTGATCAGTCTGTTGACCCGGGCGCGACGTTCACCTGCGACGTGATTCTTTCGGATGACAGGCGGGAAGTAGCGACTTTGAGAATCCGCAACGAGGACGCCGACATCACCATGGTCAGCGTCAAACCCAAGAACTAGAGAGAGGCGAATGAGCGACCTGACCACTGCCCCTGACGAGCTGACGACCCACGCGAAACTTCTCAGCTGGGTCGACGAAATCGCCTCGCTCACCGAACCGGACTCCGTCCACTGGTGCGACGGCTCCGCGGAGGAGTACGACCGCCTCGCCCAGGTCCTGATCGACGCCGGGACCTTCGAGCGCCTCTCCGACGCCAAGCGCCCGAACTCCTACCTCGCTCTCTCGGACCCCGGCGACGTCGCCCGCGTCGAAGACCGCACCTTCATCTGCTCGGAGGACGAGAAGGACGCCGGCCCGACCAACAACTGGCGCGACCCGGCCGAGATGCGCGAGACCCTCGGCGAACTCTTCAAGGGCTCGATGAAGGGGCGGACGATGTACGTGGTGCCCTTCTCGATGGGCCCCCTCGGCTCGGACATCTCCGAAATCGGCGTCCAGCTGACCGACTCCGCCTACGTCGCGACGAACATGCGGATCATGACCCGGATGGGCAAGGCCGCCCTCGACGTGCTCGGCTCCGACGGCGACTTCGTCCCCTGCGTCCACTCGGTCGGGATGCCGCTGACCGAGGGCGTCGAGGACGTCTCCTGGCCCTGCAACGAGGCCAACAAGTACATCGTCCACTACCCCGACACGCGCGAAATCTGGTCCTTCGGCTCCGGCTACGGCGGCAACGCCCTGCTCGGCAAGAAGTGCTTCGCGCTGCGGATCGCCTCGGCGATGGCCCGCGACGAGGGCTGGCTGGCCGAGCACATGCTGATCCTCAAACTGACCTCGCCCGAGGGCAAGGTGAAGTACATCACCGGCGCCTTCCCCTCGGCCTGCGGCAAGACCAACCTGGCGATGCTGGTCCCGACCCTTCCCGACTGGAAAGTGGAGACCGTCGGCGACGACATCGCCTGGATGAAGTTCGGCGACGACGGCCGCCTCTACGCGGTCAATCCCGAGGCCGGGTTCTTCGGCGTGGCGCCCAACACCAGCCACAAGACGAACCCGAACGCGATGGACACGATCGAGCGGAACACGATCTTCACCAACTGCGCGAAGACCGACGACGGCGACATCTGGTGGGAGGGGATGACCGGCGAGCCGCCGGCGCACGCGATCGACTGGCACGGCAACGAGTGGACTCCCGAGTCCGAGAAGCCGGCCGCGCACCCGAACGCGCGCTTCACCACCCCCGCCTCCCAGTGCCCCTCGATCGCCCCGGAGTGGGAGGACCCGGCCGGTGTGCCGATCGACGCCTTCCTCTTCGGCGGCCGCCGCGCCACCGTGGTGCCGCTGGTCCAGGAAGCATTCGACTGGGAGCACGCCGTCTTCATGGGGGCGACGATGTCCTCGGAGACGACCGCCGCCGCCGCCGGCGCCGTCGGTCAGCTGCGCTTCGACCCGATGGCGATGCTGCCCTTCTGCGGCTACAACATGGGCGACTACTTCGCCCACTGGCTGAAGGTCGGCCAGCGCGAGGGGGCGCAGCTGCCGCGCGTCTTCTACGTCAACTGGTTCCGCAAAGACGCCGACGGCAAGTTCCTCTGGCCGGGGTTCGGCGAGAACAGCCGCGTACTCGAGTGGGTCTTCCGCCGCTGCGAAGGCGAAGCCGAGGCAGTCGAGACCCCGGTCGGGCTGCTGCCGGCAGAGGGCGAGATCAACACCGAGGGCCTCGACATCTCCCCCGAGGCGATGCAGGACCTGCTCACCGTCGACCTCGACCTGGTCAAGGAGCAGCTCCCCCAGGTCAAAGCCCACCTGGCCGAGTTCGGCGACAAGCTCCCCGCCGAGATCTCCGCCCAGCTGGAAGCGCTCGAACAACGCCTCAGCTAACTCAACTCAGCTGGCTGGGCCAGCTATGAAGCTCCATGGACGCCGGCCTAGTGCCGGCGTCCTGCGTTAGGCGTCTCTCCCGCGGGTGGCGACGATCGGGAGGACTCTCCCGGTAGGGAGAGCCCTGATCGGAGACAGGACCCGCGAGCCACCAACCCCCGGGCAGGACGCCCTACGCCCTGTAGGCCTCCGCCAACTCCGGATCCTTCTCCGCCAGCATCTCCGCCAGCTCGACCATCACCTTGCACTGCTTCCAGGTCGCGTCGTCCTGCATCTTGCCGTCGATCATGTGGACGCCGCGGCCGTCGGGGATCGCCTCGATCACTTTCTTCGCGAACTTGACCTCGTCCGGCGGCGGGCTGAAGACCGTCTTCGCGATCCCGATCTGGACCGGGTGCAGCGACCAGGCGCCGACGCAGCCCATCAGGAAGGCGGCGCGGAACTGGGTCTCGCAACCCGCCGTGTCCTTGATGTCGCCGAAGGGCCCGTAGAAGGGGAGGATGCCGGCCGAGGTGCAGGCGTCGACCATGCGGGCGATCGAGTAGTGCCAGAGATCCTGCTGGGCGCTGACGCGGTCGGCCTCGGGGTTCTCCGGGTCGTCGGGATCCTCCATCACGCGGTAGCCGGGGTGGCCGCCGCCGACGCGGGTCGTCTTCATCCGCCGCGCCGCCGCAAGGTCGGCCGGGCCGAAGCTCATGCCCTGCATGCGCGGGCTGGCGTTGGCGATCTCCTCCAGGTTGACCACGCCTTGCGGGGTCTCGAGGATCGCGTGGACGAGGATCGGCCGCGAGAGCCCGGCCTTGGCTTCGAGCTGGGCGAGGAGGCGGTCGACGTAGTGGATGTCGTGGGCGCCCTCGACCTTCGGCACCATGATCACCTCGAGCTGGTCGCCGATCTCGGTGACGAGCTGGGTGAAGTCGTCGAGCACCCAGGGGCTCTCCAGGGCGTTGACCCGGGTCCAGAGCGAGGTCTGGCCGAAGTCGTTCTCCTTGGCGGCCTGGATCAGGCCGGCGCGGGCGGCCTCCTTGCGGTCGACCGGCACCGCGTCCTCGAGGTTGCCGAGGAGGATGTCGGTTTTTTCGGCGATGGCGCCCGCCTTGGCGACCATCTTCTCGTTCGAGAAGTCGAGGAAGTGGATCATCCGCGAGGGCTTGACGGGGATCTCGCGGAGCGGCTCCGGTGCGCCGATCGCCTGCGGAAGGAAGAAATCTCTGGGGTGTCTCAAGCTGCTCCTCGGGTCGTTCTTTGCCGATCTGGGGCGGCTAAATCTATTGAGCGTGCGAGTTTGCCGCCTCCAGCGGTCCTAAATTGCGCGGTATCGAGGGACCACAACGGGATACCACCCAGGACTGGGTCGTGCCGCAGCGCGCGGTGCCGACCCTGGCCGAGCTCGAGGCGCGGATCGACGAGGCGTTGGTGATCGCCCGTGCCTCGGAGGAGGGGGTGGGGATGGTCGGCGAGGTGGCCTTGGATGCTGCTCGGCAGGCGCGGAGGGCGGCGGAGGCGGCTGAGGAGAGTGCTCGGGCGGCCAAGGATGCGACCAAGGCTGCCGCCGAGAGGGTGGTTCAAGCGAGCTCTGGGCCGGCGGGTCCTGTCGCCGATTTGGTTCCACCATCCCTTTCGGGATGGTCCCCCAAATCGGCGCCACCCCCCGGCAGGGGCGCCGGAGAGGGACCGGTTGCTCGGGAAGTCGTTATTGATCCTCTGCAGCGGTTCAACGAGAGGGCGGATGCGGTGGCGGAGCGTCTTAGGAAGCTGGAGCGGGTTCCCGTTTAGCCAAGCCCCACTGGCCGCGCAGCGCGCCGGCGAGGGTGTGGGTCTGCGGTTTATCGGTGGGCAGCGGTTCTCCATCGACTGAGCCCACCGACTCGATCCCCCTGATCGAGTTGGTGAGGAAGATCTCCTCGGACTGGCCGATCTCTTCAAGGGTGAGGGCGCTCTCGACCACCTCGACCCCCTCACGCCGCGCCAGCTCGAGGGTTGTCGCGCGGGTCACGCCGGGCAGGATCCGCCCGTCAAGAGGGGGTGTGAAGAGGGCGCCTTTGCGCACGGCGAAGACGTTGGCGCGGTCGGCCTCGAGCGCCTCCTCGCCGTCGACCAGGATCGCCGCCTCACTCCGGGAGCTCGGAGGAAGCGCCGAGCGGTCGGCCCACTTGTGGCAGCCGAGCCCCCCGGCGACGCTGTGGGAGCGGAGGGAGACGGGCTTCTCGGGGAAGTGCAGATCAGGGTCGATCTCACCGGACTCCACCTCGATGCCCGCGCCGGGGACGAAGGTCAGCCGCACCCGCCCCAGCTCCAACCCCTCCGCGCCGCCGACCGCGAGCTCCGGGGTTCCCGGCGGCAGCCCCACCCCGAAGACGGCTTCGAGGCTCGCCTCCAGCCGCGAGAGATGGGCGTCGCGCGCGACGGGCTCGCCGCGAAGGACGAGCATCGTCTCGAAGATCCCCCGCGAGGGGTCCGGTTGCGGGTGGGCGGTCATCGGCCCCCTATTCTGCTCCTCCGCTCCCCTTGGCGATGCGCACGCTGCTGATCGACAATTACGACTCCTTCACCTTCAACCTCTTCCAGCTGCTGGCGGAGGTGAACGGAGCCGAGCCGCTGGTGGTCCGCAACGACGAAGCCAGCTGGCCCGAGCTCGAGCGGCTGGAGTTCGACAACGTCGTCATCTCGCCGGGCCCGGGTCGGCCGGAGAGGGAGGAGGACTTCGGTGTTTGCACCGACGTCCTCCGCCACTGCGAGCGGCCGCTGCTCGGCGTCTGCCTCGGCCTGCAGGGGTTGGGCTGGATCGAGGGCGGTCGCGTCGCCCGTGCCCCCGAAGCGATGCATGGCCGCGTCGCGACCATCGAACACGACGGCTCACCCCTCTTCGCCGGCATCCCCAGCCCCTTCCGCGCCGTCCGCTACCACTCGCTGGCGCTGACCCAACCGCTGCCGGCGGCGCTGCGCGAAACAGCCACGAGCGCCGCCGTCCCGATGGCTGTCGAACATCGCCACCGCCCCCAATGGGGCGTCCAGTTCCACCCCGAGTCGATCGCCACCGAGCACGGCAAGCAGCTGATCTCGAACTTCAAGGAGCTGACGAAGCAGTGGAGCTGAAGGTTCACGATCTCCGCGCCCCCCTGGACCCCGAGACCGCTTTCGTCTCCCTCTTCGGCAAGAGCGAGCACGCCTTCTGGCTCGACAGCAGCTCAACTGGAGAGCGAGGCCGCTTCTCCTTCATGGGCGACGCCGGCGGCCCCCTCGCCGAGGTGCTGCTGCACAAGGCCGGGGAGGGAGAGCCGCTGCTCGGTCGTCTCCAGCAGCGGCTCGACGAACTGCGCCCCGCCGAGATCCCCGACCTCCCCTTCGAGTTCGACTGCGGCTTCGTCGGCTACCTCGGCTACGAGATGAAGGCCGAGTGCGGCTTCAACTCACCTCACCGGTCCGAGCATCCGGACGCCGCCTTCCTCTTCAGCGACCGGGTCATCGCCTTCGATCACAAGGAGAGCTGCACGTATCTCCTCTGCCTCCACGAGCCCGGTGAAGAGGACGCGGCAGACGTTTGGATCTCCGAAGTAGAGCGCCGCCTGTTGGGAAAGCCGGGTGAGGGTCGCCGGACCCGCCCCGCTGTTGTCCGCCGACCCTCACCCGGCTTTCCCTCACCCGGCCAGTACCTGGAGAGCGTCGAGACCTGTCTCGAACGTCTCTTGGACGGCGAGAGCTATGAGATCTGCCTCACGAACCAGCTCCAGATCGAGCTGGAAGTCGACCCCCTGGACCTCTACCTGCGTCTACGAGAGGTCAACCCAGCCCCGTTTGCCAGCTACCTGCGCTTCGGAGAGGTGGCCGTCCTCAGCTCCTCCCCAGAGCGCTTTCTCCGCGTGAATAGCGACGGCAAAGCCGAAGCCCGGCCGATCAAGGGCACCAGTCGCCGCGGCGAGACCCCCGAGGAGGACGCCCGGCTCGCCGCCGCCCTCGCCTCCAGCGAGAAGAACCGGGCGGAGAACCTGATGATCGTCGACCTCCTGCGCAACGACCTCGGCGCCGTCTGCGGGGTCGGCAGCGTCGCGGTGCCGGAAATGATGGCGGTCGAGAGCTACGAGACCGTCCACCAGCTCGTCTCCTCGGTGACGGGCAGCCTGCGCGCGGACGCCTCAGCCCTCGACTGCGTCCGCTCCTGCTTCCCGCCCGGGTCGATGACCGGCGCCCCGAAGAAACGCACGACCGAGATCCTCGACGAGCTCGAGGGGTCTCCGCGGGGGGTCTACTCGGGAGCGATCGGGTGGCTCGGCCTGGGAGGTGCCCTCGACCTCTCGGTCGCGATCCGCACCATCGTCCTCGCCGGTGGGCGGGCGACGATCGGCGCCGGCGGCGCGATCGTCCTCGGGTCCGATCCCGCCGCGGAGTACGAGGAGATGCTGCTGAAGGCGGCCGCGGCGCTGCGCGCGATCGACCCCGATCTCGACCCCGCGTCTATATCCTTGGCTCTGCAGAGCGCCGCCGCATCCGCGCTGCCGCGCTAGTCCGACTTCCCTCGACCGAAGCAGGAGCCATGGCCGTAGACACCGCTGCGTACCGCGAAATGACCGACGAGCAGGAAGCGATCATCGAAATGGTCCGCCAGTTCGCCGACGAGCAGATCATCCCCAATGCCGAGCACTACGACCACGAGGATTCGTTTCCGGAGCCGATCGTCGAGCAGATGAAGGAGCTCGGCCTCTTCGGTGTCACGATCCCCGAGGAGTACGGCGGCATGGGGCTCGACCTGACCACCTACGCGATGATCGTCGAAGAGCTCTCGCGCGGCTGGATCTCGATCTCCGGCGTCGTCAACACCCACTTCATCGGCTCCTACCTGCTGATGAAGTTCGGCACCGACGAGCAGAAGGAGTACTTCCTGCCGAAGATGGCGACCGGCGAGATCCGCGCCGCCTTCTCGCTGTCGGAGCCCGAGGTCGGCTCCGACGTCCAGGGCATCAAGGCCACCGCCAAGAAGGGCGAGGACGGCAACTGGGAGCTGAACGGGCAGAAGATGTGGGTCACCAACGGCCTCGGCTCCAGCGTCGTCTTCGTCTTGATGAAGACCGACACCAAAGCCGATCCGCCTTACAAGGGGATGACCTGCTTCATCACCGAGAAGGAGGCCTGGAAGGAAACCAACGAGGGTGACTTCAAGGGCCTCAACGTGCCGCCGAAGATCAAGAAGATGGGCTACAAGGGCGTCGAGTCGACCGAGCTCGTCTACGACGGCTACAGGTGCCCGCCGGAGCGGGTGCTCGGCGGCGAGGAGGGCGGGGTCGGCCAGGGCTTCGTGCAGATGATGGACGCGCTCGAGGTCGGCCGCGTCAACGTCGCCGCCCGCGGCGTCGGCATCGCTCAGCGGGCCCTGGAGCTGGCGCTTCGCTACAGCCAGGAACGGAAGACCTTCGGCAGGACGATCTCCAACCACCAGGCGATCCAGTTCAAGCTCGCCGACATGGCGACCAAGATCGAGGCCGCCCGCCTCGTCACCCGCAAAGCGGCGCGGATGAAGGACGCCGGCGAGCGCTCCGACCTCGAGGCCGGGATGGCCAAGCTCCTGGCCTCGGAGACGGGCAAGGAGTGCGTCGAGGAGTGCTTCCGCATCCACGGCGGCTACGGCTACTCGAAGGAGTACGAGATCGAGCGGCTCTATCGGGATGCGCCTTTGCTGTTGATCGGCGAGGGGACCTCGGAGATCCAGCGGATGGTGATCGGGAAGAAGTTGCTTCAGCGGCACAAGATTTAGGTCTTGCAGGAAAGGGGGGCCTGGGAGGGTCCTCCAGACACCTCTCGCTATGGCTCG
>DATEOT010000045.1:0-3896 GCA_035273795.1 Solirubrobacterales bacterium
TGCTCGTCGGCGTCGCCGAAAGGGAGGCCGGCCTTGCCGCCGCCCTGCTGCTGCTGGCGCTGTTCACGCTCTCCTTCGCCGCCCAGGGCATCGCGCACCTGTTCGACGACCAACCTGAGGGTCAGGGGGTGGCGTAGGCAATGGAGGCGGCAACCGCACAGATGCCCCAGCGCGGCAAGCAGCCCGGCGGGCTGAGCACGAAGGCGAAGGTCCTCATCGGCCTCGGCATCTATCTCGCGGTGGCGGTTCTGTTGCTGCTGATCTTTGGCAACGACGGCAAGAACGAAGCCTTCAAACCGCAGAACGAGTTCAAACTCGAACCGTGGGTCTCGCTCGAACTCGCCGGGATCGACCTCAGCATCAACAAGGCAGTCCTCTACCTCTTCCTCGCCAGCGCCCTGACCATCCTCACGATGGTCTGGATTTCGCGCCGGATGGTCGACCGACCCAACCGCGTCCAAGCGGCGGTCGAGATGGGCTACGACCTGACCAAAAACACGATCACCGGCGGCAGCCTGCAGGGCAAAACCGCCTCCCGCTGGTTCCCCTTCATCGCCGCCCTCTTCTTCTGGATCTGGTTCTCGAACATGCTCGGCTTCCTGCCACTGCCGGTCAATACCGAGCACCCGGTCGACGTCTTCGGGCTGGAGATCCCGGCCTTCGCGATCTACGCAGCGACCGCCAACATCGCGATCCCGCTGGTGTTAACGCTGGTCGTCTGGGTCTCCTACCACGTCGAAGGCATCCGCCACCAGGGGTTCCTGCCCTACTTCAAGAGCTGGCTGCCCCCCGGCCTGGAGGACATGCACCCGGTCGGCAAGGGCGCGATCTTCGTGATCGAGGTGATCTCCCACTTCGTGCGGTTGATCTCTCTCTCCGTCCGTCTTTTCGCCAACCTCCTCGCCGGCCACCTGCTTCTGCTCTTCATGGGCGGCGGGCTGGCGGTGCTGCTGGGGATCGCGGCGCTGGGGGCGCTCACCTTCCCGCTCGCCTTCGCCTTCTTCATTTTCGAGGTCGGGCTTGTGGCGACCCTGCAGGCATTCATCTTCTCGACGCTTAGCGCTATTTACATCGGCGGAGCGACCTCCGCCTCTCACTAGAAAAGGAGTCAACTCTCAAATGGATCCCACCCTGTTGCCCATTGCCGAGGTAAGCAGCGAAGCCGTCGAAAGCGCCGGCAAAGCGATTGCTCTCGGCGTCGGTGCCGGCCTTGGTTCGATCGGCGCCGGTATCGGCGTGGGCTTCATCTTCGGTAAGGAGATCGAGTCGGTCGCCCGCCAGCCGGAGATGAAAAGCGAGCTGGAAAGCATCCGCTGGCTCGGCTTCGCGCTGACCGAGGCGGTCGCCTTCTACACCTTCATCTTCGCTCTGATCGCGTTCTTCCTCGCCTAGGTCGGTATGGAGCTGATCGGCTACATACTCCCGCTGGCCGCGGAGGCTGCGGAGCACGGCGAGGAAGGCGGCAGCTTCCTGGTCTCACCAGGCCTCGGCCTGATGATCTGGACGCTGGTGCTGTTCCTGATCACGATGTGGGTGTTGAGCAAGGTCGCCTTCCCGAAGATCCAGGAAGCGCTCGACAAACGCGCGAAAATGATCAGCGAGTCGATCGACGCGGCCGAGCGGCAGCGCCGTGAATCGGACGAGCTCCTCGCCGAGTATCGGGCCCGGTTGGCCGAGGCTAGGGAGCAGGCCGACGACATCATGGCCCGTGCCCGCAAATCGGCCGAGACCGCCGAAGCCGAGGCTGCGGCGGCCGGGAAAGAGAAACGCGAGGAGCTGGTCTCC
Organism: Solirubrobacterales bacterium; assembly: GCA_035273795.1. Lineage (GTDB taxonomy): Bacteria > Actinomycetota > Thermoleophilia > Solirubrobacterales > 70-9 > VAYN01. Next base: position 1,786 of record DATEOT010000045.1, read on the forward strand.
GCCGCCAAACGCGACATCGAAGCGGAGACGCGCCGCTCGCTCGACCAGATCCGCCAGGAGGTCGCCGACCTCACCGTGCTCGCAACCGAGCGGGTGACCCGCAAATCGCTCAGCGCCGAGGACCAGAAACGGCTCGTCGAGGAGGCGCTCAGCGAGGTCGACTTCTCGACGCTTTCAGGGGCGGAGAAGAACTAGCGATGGCCGACGCAGCTCGCGTATACGCGGAGGCCCTCTTTGAAGTGGGCCGTGACAAAGGCAAGTTGGACTCGCTGCAGCAACAGCTGGGCGAGTTCACCGATGCCGTCGACCGCAACCGCGATCTGCAGGTCTTCTTTTTCAGCCCGTACCTCTCTTCCTCGGAGAAGGGGGAGGGGATCGAGCGGGCGATCTCGGGTGCCGAGCCCGAGCTGCTCAACTTCCTCAAGCTGCTCGTGGACAAGCAGCGGATGACGGAGATCTTCCGCATCCGGCGCGAGTTCGACGAGCTCTGGAAGCATGAGAACCGTCGTATCGACGTCACCGTCACCAGCGCCGTCGAGCTGGACCCGGGCGTCGTCGCCCAAATCGGCCAGGAGGTCGAACGTCAGACCGGGGAGAAAGTCGACCTTTCGAGCAGGGTCGACGGCGACATCCTCGGCGGCCTCGTGTTGCAGGTCGGAAACATGGTCCTGGACGCGAGCATCCGCAGTCGCCTGGAGAAACTTCGAAAAAGCGTCGCCCAAGCGGCGTAAGGAGGCAGAGAGCACCCCATGGAGATCAAGCCCGACGAGATCGCAAGCATTCTGCGAGAGCGGATCGAGGGACTGGACACCGATTCCGCCGACCTTTCCGAGGTCGGCACGGTCCTGTCCGTCGCCGACGGCATCGCCCGCATCCACGGGCTCGACAACTGCATGGCCCTGGAGATGCTGGACCTCCCCCACGGAGTCACCGGCCTGGCGCTGAACCTCGAGTCCGACAACGTCGGCGCGGTGCTCTTCGGCGAGTGGGAAAAGATCGTCGAGGGCGACACGGTCAAACGGACCGGCCACCTGCTGCAGATCCCGGTCGGCGATGAGCTGCTCGGCCGTATGGTCGACCCGCTCGGCCGCCCGCTCGACGATCGCGGCGAGGTCGCCACCTCCGAGACCCGCCCGGCCGAGTTCAAAGCCCCCGGCGTCGTCCAGCGCCAGCCGGTCGAGGAACCCGTCCAGACCGGCTTGATGTCGATCGACGGGATGATCCCGATTGGCCGTGGCCAGCGAGAGCTGATCATCGGCGACCGCCAGACCGGCAAGACCGCGATCGCGATCGACACGATCATCAACAACAAGGACAAGGACCTGATCTGCATCTACGTCGCGATCGGGCAGCGGATGTCCACCGTCGTCCAGCTGAAAGAGACGCTGGAGGAAAACGGCGCGATGGAGAACACCATCATCGTCGCCGCGCCCGCCGACGAGGCGGCGCCGATCAAGTACATCGCCCCCTACGCCGGTTGCGCGATGGGCGAGTACTTCCTCTACAACGGCAAAGCGGCGCTCTGCGTCTACGACGACCTCACCAAACACGCCTCCGCCTACCGGCAGATGTCGCTGCTGCTGCGGCGCCCGCCGGGTCGCGAGGCATACCCGGGCGACGTCTTCTACCTGCACTCGCGGTTGTTGGAGCGGGCGGTCAAATTGAACGACGAGCTCGGCGGCGGCTCGCTGACGGCGCTGCCGATCATCGAGACCCAGGCCTCCGACGTCTCCGCCTACATCCCGACCAACGTGATCTCGATCACCGACGGGCAGATCTTTCTCGAGTCCGATCTCTTCTTCTCGGGCGTGCGGCCGGCGATCAACGTCGGCATCTCGGTCTCGCGAGTCGGCGGTAACGCGCAGACCAAGGCGATGAAGAAGGTCGCCGGAAAACTGCGCCTCGACCTCTCCCAGTACCGCGACCTCGAGGCCTTCGCCCAGTTCGGCTCCGAGCTGGACGCGGAGACGCAGAAGGCGCTGACCCGCGGCGAACGGCTGGTCGAGCTGCTGAAACAGAAAGAGCGCGAACCGCTCAGCGTCGGCGACCAGGTCGCCTCGATCTACTCGGGCACCGGCGGCTACCTCGACCGGATCAAAGTCGAGCGCGTC
>DATEOT010000046.1:0-19420 GCA_035273795.1 Solirubrobacterales bacterium
TCGACGAGGAGACGATGACGATGGCGCGCTCCTATTGCCGGCCGCTGAAGGAGGCCGAAGTCGACACCCTGATCCTCGGCTGCACGCACTACCCGCTGGTGGCGCCGATGCTGCAGCGGATCCTCGGTCGCGACATTCGCCTCGTCAGCGGTGGCCACGCGGTTGCCGCGGCGGTGCAGCGCACGCTCGAGGGGGCGGGCCTGGCCCGCGAGTCCGACGGCGAGGGCACCTATGACTTCCTCTGCACCGGCGACATCGACGCCTTCCGCGCGGTGGGCACTCGCTTCCTGCAGATGCCGCTCGGCGAGGTCGAGCGGGTCGAGATCTGAGTTCCGCGCAGAAGCTGAGACCGAATTGGCACGTTCTGCGCGCCACAGGTGCGTCCAGCTTCGGCAGGCTGTCCACATGCCCACTCTGGCGCCTAGCAATACCGTATATACTCACCCTGTGGCCAAGGTGATGATCTCCATTCCGGACAAGTTGCTGAAGCGGCTGGATCTTCGAGCGAAGGAGGCGGGTGAAACCCGCAGCGGCTTTTTGCAGCGGGTCGCAGAGCTGGAGCTGGAGCGGACCGAACGCCATGATCGCGAAGAGATTGAGCGGCTGTTGGATGAAATACAGCCTCTCGACTTGGGTGGCGTTGATGCCGCCCAGCTCATTCGCGAAGATCGGGAATCTCACTAGAAGTGCTGCTTGTCGACGCCAGTGTCTGGGTCTGTCTGGTCGAGGATGAGAGCCCCCACCGAGAGGCGGCCGCGAGTCTGATTCGCGAGCAGACGTCAAGCCTGAGCGCTCTGGATCTAACGCTCTATGAGGTTGCCAACGCTATCGGCGTCAAGCGGGGCGATACGCAGGAGGCGAGTCGGGTCAATCGCTTGCTCCTCAGGTGTTGCCGTGATCGTGTCCTTTCGGTCGAAGCCGAGCTTGTCAATTCCGCCATGCAAATCGCCGCCGAGCACGGCCTGACCGTCTATGACGCGGCTTACGTTGCGGCGGCCCGCCGCAACGGACTTACCCTGGTCAGCACCGACATCCGCGACCTCGTCTCCAAAGGCCTCGCCGTCACCCCGGACGCCGCCGTCTACCCTTAGGGCGATGAGCGTTCTCGAGCAGGTCCAAGACGATGTCAAGACGGCGATGAAAGCTCGCGACCGCGAGCGCGCGGGCGCGCTGCGGATGATCGTCGACGTGCTCCAAAAGGACGCGAAGCTGGGCGATGGCGACGAGACCGCGGTGCTGCAGCGCGAGCGCAAGAAGCGGGTCGAAGCGGCCGAGGCCTACGAGGGCGCCGGACGCACCGATCAGGCTGCTTCGGAGCGCTTCGAGGCGGAGCTGATCGAGGGCTACCTGCCGCAGCAGCTCTCCGACGAGGAGCTGGGGGAGCTGGTCGAGGCGGCGATCGCCGAGACCGGCGCCAGCGAGCAGCGGCAGATGGGGCAGGTGATGTCGGCGCTGATGCCGAAGGTCGGCGGCCGTGCCGACGGCAAGCGGGTGAGCGCCGCGGTGCGCCAGAAGCTGGGTTGATGGGGTTGGTGAAGACTTGGCCCGCCGCCAGCTGACCCTGGACAACAATGTCGCCGCCGAGCTGGCCGGCTCCGAGGACACCGTGCTCCGCGCCCTGCGCGGGAAACTGGAGGCCGACCTGCACCTGCGCGGCAACGTGCTGACGCTGGAGGGAGACCCCGACGACGTCGCCGCCGCCGCCGAGGTGGTCGACGAGATGGTCGAGCTGATCGAGCAGGGCCACGACGTTGCGCCGGGGACGATCGAAGCGGTGACCGGTGCTCTCGAGGCTGAAGAGAGCCCGGCGGAGATCCTCGAGGACGTCGTCTGGCGCCATCGCAACACGAAAGTGGCGCCGAAAACGCTGAACCAGAAGCGCTACGTCGACTCGATCCGCCGTCACACGATCACTTTCGGGATCGGCCCCGCCGGCACCGGCAAGACCTTCCTCGCGGTGGCGATGGCCGCGGCGGCGCTGACCGAACGCAAGGTGCAGCGGATCATCCTCACCCGTCCCGCGGTCGAGGCCGGCGAGCGGCTCGGCTTCCTGCCGGGAGACATCCAGGCCAAGGTGGACCCCTACCTGCGCCCGCTCTTCGACGCCCTCTTCGACATGCTCGACCCCGACCGGGTCAACGGTTACTTCGAGCGCAACGTGATCGAGGTGGCGCCGCTCGCCTTCATGCGCGGCCGCACCCTCAACGACTCCTTCGTGATCCTCGACGAGGCCCAGAACACGAGCCCCGAGCAGATGAAGATGTTCCTCACCCGTCTCGGCTTCAACTCGCGGATGGTGGTCACCGGCGACGTCACCCAGATCGACCTGCCGACCGACCAGCGCTCGGGCCTGATCGCGGTCAGCGACATCCTCAGCGACGTCCAGGACATCTCCTTCGTCCGCTTCGGCGGCGAGGACGTCGTCCGCCACAAGCTGGTGCAGCGGATCGTCGCAGCCTACGACGCGCACGGCTCCCGCGAGCAGGGCGCGCGGGCCGAACACGGGCCGACGCCGCGTTCGTGAGCGTCGACCTGACCGACGTCCCCTACGACCTGCGCAGCGCCGTCGCCGCCGCGCTGGAGGCGGCCGGCGTCGAGGAGGGCCATCTGGCGGTCGAGATCGTCGAGGCCGACCGGATCCGCGAGCTCAACCGCAAGCACCGCGACAAGGACGCGCCGACCGACGTCCTCGCCTTCCCGATCGACGAGCTCGCACCCGTGGCCGGGCCGCGGGAGCTGGGCGACGTCGCGATCTGCCCCGAGCACTGCTCGGACGTGACCGAGGCCGCCGTCCACGGCGTCCTCCACCTCTGCGGCTACGACCACGAGGTCGACGCGGGGGAGATGCTGGAGCTGCAGGCGAGCGTGCTGGCGGGGCTGCGATGAGCAGGTCCGGTTTCGTCGGGCTCGCCGGCCGGCCCAACGTCGGCAAGTCGACGCTGGTCAACGCGATCGTCGGCTCCCACGTCGTGATCGTCTCCAACCGGCCGCAGACGACGCGCCGGGCGATCCGCGGCGTCGCCACCGACCTCGAGTCCGAGACGCAGCTGGTGCTGGTCGACCTGCCGGGGGTGCAGCGGCCCCGCGACGTCCTCACCGAGCGGATGCAGGGCCGGGTCGAGCGCGAGCTCGCCGACTCCGACGTCGTCCTCTTCGTGATCAACGGCGAGGAGGGAGTCGGGCCTGGCGACCGCTTCATCGTCCGGGCTCTGCTCGGGGCTGGCACCAAGCTGCCGGTGCTCTGCGCCGTCAACAAGGCCGACCGGCTGGGACCGAACGAGTTGGTGCCGGTGCTCGCCGCAGCGGCGGAGCTGGAGGGGGTCGACGAGGTCTTCCCGATCAGCGCCAAGACCGGGGAGGGAGTGGAGCCGCTACTCGAGCGCCTTGCCGAGCTCGTCCCCGAGGGGCCCTACATGTATCCGCCGGAGGACAGCAGCGACCAGTCGAGCGAGCTGCTGCTCGCCGAGCTGATCCGCGAGCAGGTGCTGAACCGGACCCGGCAGGAGATCCCGCACTCGGTCGAGGTCTCGGTCCTGGAGCTCGAGCCGCGCGAGGACGGCCTGGTCACCGTGCGGGCCGAGATCTGGGCCGAGACCGAGTCGCAGAAGGGCATCCTGATCGGCAAGGCGGGGACGAAGATCGGCGAGATCGGCGTCGCCGCGCGCCGCTCCCTGGAGCGCGAGCTCGGCTCCCGGGTCCACCTCGACCTCACCGTCCGCGTGCGCCGGCACTGGCGCCGCGACGAGGACCTGCTCGACCGGCTGGGCATCGAGTAGGGACCCGGCGTTTACGATTGCTCGGATGTTTCCCGAAATCGAATTCGACCAGCAGGGCCTGGTGCCCTCCGTCGTTCAGGACTTCGCCTCGGGCGAGGTGCTGATGCTGGCCTACATGAGCCGGCAGTCGCTGGAAATGACGCTGGAGACCGGCGACCTCCATTTCCACAGCCGCTCTCGCGACGAGCTCTGGAAAAAAGGAGAAACCTCGGGGGCCTTCATGCACCTGCGCCAGCTCCGCTACGACTGCGACGGCGACTCCCTGGTCGCCCTGGTCGACCCCGCCGGCCCGGCCTGTCACACCGGCGAGCGCAGTTGCTTCTACCGGGAGGTGCTGGGCTCGGCGTCGCCGCGCAAGGACGCGCCCCCGGCGGAAGGCGAGCCGTTCCCCGTTACCCACGAAGCGCTGCCGGCGCTGGAGCGGACGATCCGCCACCGTTCGCTGCAGCGGCCCGAGGGCAGCTACACGGTCACGCTCCTCGACGACCGCAAGCTGATCGGCGAGAAGATCGAGGAGGAGGCCGAGGAGGTGGTCCGCGCCGCCCGCGAAGAGAGCGACGAGCGGGTCGCCGAAGAGGCCGCCGACGTGCTCTACCACCTCAGCGTGCTGCTGGCCTCGCGCGGGATCTCGCAGGCGAAGGTGATGGAAGTGCTGAATGCACGTAGCGGCTGACTCCGAGATCCAGCTGGAGCCAAGTCTCGAGGAGGCCCGCGAGCTGGCCCGGGAGGGCAACGTGGTGCCGGTCCGGGCGCGGCTGGTCGACGACTGCGAGACGCCGGTCTCGGCCTTCCTCAAGCTGCGTGCCGGGGAGCCGGAGGGGGCCCCCTGCTTCCTCCTGGAGTCGGCCGAGCAGGGGCAGGTCGGGCGCTATTCCTTCGTCGGCCTGCGCCCGCGGGCGTTGCTGCGCTGGAGCGATGGCGTCCTCTCGGAGTGGAGCGGCGCCGAGGTCGGCGCCCCGAGCCGCACCGACGCCGCCGCTGATCCGTATGCGGCCGTAGCCGCCCGCCTGCGGGAGTACCGCGTCGCGCCGGTCGAGGATCTGCCGCCCTTCGTCGGCGGCGCCGTCGGCTTCTTCGGCTACGACCTGGTGCGGACGGTGGAGCCGTTGGGCCCCCCCAACCCCGACCCCCTCGGTCTGCCCGACATGGCGCTGATGGTGACCGACGCGATGGTGATCTTCGACCACCTGCGCCACGAGCTGACGATCCTCGCCTGCGCCTTCGTCGAGGAGGACGGCGGGGTCGAGGCCGCCTACGAGCGAGCCGCGGCGACAATCGCCGAGATGCGCGAGCGGCTGCGGGGGGCGGTCCCGGCGCCGGAGCGCCCCTCGGTCGCCGAGCCGCCGCGGTTCGAGTCGAACCTGAGCCGTGAGGAGTTCGAAGCCGCGGTGACGCGGATCGTCGAGTACGTCCACGCCGGCGACGCCTTCCAGGTCGTGCCCTCCCAGCGGTTCTCGGCGCCTGCGCCGGTCGAGGCCTTCTCCGTCTACCGCGGCCTGCGGGCGGTCAACCCGTCCCCCTACATGTACTTCCTCGAGTTCGGCGACTTCCAGATCGCCGGGGCCTCGCCGGAGCCGTTGGTGAAGGTCAGCGGCGACCGGGTCGAGACGAGGCCGATCGCCGGGACCAGGCCCCGGGGCAGTAACGAGGACGAGGACCGCCAGCAGGCGGAGAAGCTGATGAACGACCCGAAGGAGCGGGCGGAGCACGTGATGCTGGTCGACCTCGGGCGCAACGATCTCGGCCGGGTCTGCGAGTACGGCAGCGTCAAGGTCGACGAGCTGATGGTCGTCGAGACCTACTCGCACGTCCTCCACATCGTCAGCCAGGTCTCAGGCAAGCTGAAAGAGGGGGTCAGCGCTCTGGACGTACTGCGCTCCGCGCTTCCGGCGGGGACGCTCTCGGGTGCCCCGAAGGTGCGGGCGATGCAGATCATCGACGAGCTGGAGACGGTCAAGCGCGGCGGCTACGGCGGCGCCGTCGGCTACCTCTCCTGGGACGGCGACCTCGACACCGCGATCCACATCCGCACCGTCGTCGCCAAGGACGGGCAGCTGCACGTGCAGGCCGGTGGCGGCACCGTCGCCGACGCCGTGCCGGCCTACGAGTACACCGAGTCGGTGAACAAGGCGAGGGCCGTCTTCCGCGCCGTCGAGGTCGCCTGCAAGCAGCCGGACTGGACTTAGGGGTTGATGACCAGATGCGCGTGCTCGTGATCGACAACTACGACTCCTTCACCTACAACCTCGTCCAGTACCTGGGTGAGCTCGGGGCCGAGGTCGAAGTCGTCCGCAACGACAAGGCGACGGTCGCGGAGCTGCTCGAGCGCCAGCCCGATCGGCTCGTCGTCTCTCCAGGGCCCTGCACGCCGGCCGAGGCGGGAATCTCCGGCGAGGCGATCAAGGCCTTCGGCGAAGCGGGGACGCCGGTGCTGGGGGTCTGCCTCGGGCACCAGGCGATGGTCGAGGCCTTCGGCGGCCGCGTCGTGCAGGGGGAGCCGATCCACGGCAAGGAGGCCGAGGTGGAGCACGACGGCAAATCGATCTACGCCGGGCTGCCGAGCCCGATGGTCGCCGGCCGCTACCACTCCCTCGTCGCCGACCCCGACCTGCCGGCGGTGCTGGAGCTGACCTCGAAGCTGGGCGACGTGGTGATGGGCGCCCGCCACCGCGAGCTGCCGGTCGAGGGCGTCCAGTTCCACCCCGAGTCGGTCCTCACCCCGCAGGGCAAGCACCTCCTGGCGAACTTCATCGGCAAGGGTGGCGACGATGCCTAACGACGTAGTCAGCCGCGCGATCGACGCGGTCTGCGCCGGCGATCACCTCACCGCCGACCATGCCTCGGCGGTCTTGAGCGAGATCATGGAGGGCCGGGCCGACCCGGTCCAGACCGGCGCCTTCCTGATTGCCCTGCGGGCAAAGGGGGAGACCGTCCCAGAGCTGGTCGGGCTGGCCCGGACGATGCGCGGGCTAGCGGCACCGGTGGCGACCCGGCGCGGGGACCTGGTCGACACCTGCGGCACCGGCGGCGGCCCCTCGACCTTCAACGTCTCGACCACGGCGGCGCTGGTCGCCGCGGGCGCCGGGGCCGCGATCGCCAAGCACGGCAACCGCTCGAACACGAGCAAGTGCGGCTCCGCCGACCTGCTCGAGGCGCTCGGCGTCAACATCGAAATCGAACCGGACCAGGTCGGCCGCTGCATCGACGAGGTCGGTTTCGGCTTCATGTTCGCGCCCAGGCACCACGCCGCGATGGCGCATGTGGTCCCGGCCCGCAAAGCGCTGGGAGTGCGGACGATCTTCAACTTCCTCGGACCGCTGACGAATCCGGCCGGGGCGGACCGGCAGCTGCTCGGGGTCGCCGACCGTCGCTACCAGGAGACGATCGCCGAGGCGCTGATCGGGCTCGGCAGCGTGCGGGCGCTCGTCGTCTCCGCCGAGGACGGCCTCGACGAGCTCTCGCTCACGACTCGCACCCGCGTGATCGAGGTCGCCGACGGCCGTACCGCGGAGTGGTTCGTCGAGCCCGGCCAGTTCGGGCTGGCGCCCGCCGACCTGGGCAGCATCGCGGGGGGGACGCCCGCGGAGAACGCCGAGGTCAGCCGCCGGGTGCTCGCCGGCGAGCCCGGCCCGGCCCGCGACCTGGTCCTGCTCAACGCCGCCGCCGCCCTCTATGTCGGCGGCCTCGCCCCCGACCTCGAGCAGGGCGTCGCCAGGGCCGCCGAGGCCATCGATTCCGGCGCGGCAGCGAACGTGCTGGAGCGGCTGGTCGCGGCAACCGCGGCGCCTGCCGTCTAGGCTTCGGAACCTCAGTGGGAATGATGGACCAGCTGATCGCAGGGGCCCGTGAGGGGGTCGAGGCGCGTCGCCGCGACCTGCCCCAGGCCGACCTCGAATCCCGCCTTGCCGAGCGCAGGGAGGATCGCCCCTTCAACGAGGCGCTCGTCCGGCCCGGCCTCTCGCTGATCGCCGAGTTCAAGCGCCGCTCGCCGAGCGCCGGGGCGCTCGCCGCCGACTCGATCGACATCGCCGCCCAGGTCGCCGCCTACGAGCGCGGCGGCGCAGCGGCGCTCTCGGTGCTGACCGACGAACCGCACTTCGGCGGCTCGCTCGCCGATCTGCGCACCGCCCGCGCCGCCTGCGAGCTGCCGATCATCCGCAAGGACTTCGTCGTCGACCCCTACCAGCTCTACGAGGCGGCGGTGAACGGCGCCGACGCGGTGCTGCTGATCGTCGCCGCGCTCGGCGACCAGAGCCTGCGGGCCCTCCACCAGGAGGCGCGCTCGATCGACCTCGACTGCCTGGTCGAGGTCCACGACGCGGAGGAGCTGGAGCGGGCGCTTGAGGCCGGCGCCGAGGTGATCGGGATCAACAACCGCAACCTCGACGACATGAGCGTCGACCTCGGCACCACCCTGGAGCTGATGCCGGACGTGCCCGCCGGCAAGACCGTGGTCGCCGAGAGCGGGATCTCCGGGCGCGAGGAGCTGGAGGAGCTGGACCGGAGGGGCGTCGACGCGGTCCTGATCGGCGGCGCCCTGATGTCGGCCTCGGACCCGGAGGCCAAGGTGCGGGAGCTGACCGGCTTCGACGAAGGCACCCGCGAACATCTGGTCTAGACCCACCCCTATTGCTCAGCTATCATTGATCAATGGGAAGGGCGAGGATCCTCGTGTTCGTCTCCGCCATTGCGGTTTGCCTGACCCTGGTCACCAGCGCGGGCGCCCAGGAATTTCGCGTCGAAACCGCCCCCTCCTACCTGACATCGGAATCCACCGCGACCTTCGCGAACGCCAGCAACGCGACCAAAATCGAATGCGGTGAAGCGGCGTACTGGGGGACGATGGCTGCGACGGCCGCCAAACAGATTCAGATCTCCGCCCAGTTCTCCAAATGCTGGACGAACTTCGGACAGCAGGTCTCGATCCACATGAACGGCTGCTACTTCCTTTGGGGCGCCCCTGCCGAAGCCGGCAAAACCGGCACCGTCCAGATCGGTTGCCCCGCTACGCAGAAGGTCGAATTCACAGCCGGAAGCTGCACGGCCAAAGCGAACCCTCAAGCGCTCGGCAACGGTGCGACCTACGCGAACTACGGCGAAAAAAGCGCGAGGGATTTCGTCTCATCCATCAGCGCCACCGGAATCGACTACGAACTCTCGCCCTCCACATGCACCCTCACATTCGGCAGCGGCAGCGACGGCACTCTGATCAGCAGCCCGACAGTCAGGGGCTTCAATGCCGGCTTCCTCGGTGCCTGGGTCTCCTGAGGCAAGCTGGCCTTCTTTAGAAAGATTTTCAAGAGCGCTTAAGGAGGAGTGATTTCCTTGAGCGAACCTGACGCTATGCCCGAGACCAAGAAGAACTTCCGCAGCCCGTTCGTCTCCGCCCTCTTCGGGGGCCTGATCGTCGCCGTCTTCGGCTGGATCGCGATCGCCGCCGGCTGGATCCAGTCCGAGGGAGGTTCGACGACCACCACGGTCGCTACCCCGGCTACCGCGATCGAGGCGAAGGCGAGCGACGGCGACACCAACCTCGTCAACCAGATCTACAAGGCCGACGGCGAAGGCGTCGCCTTCATCGAAGCCGAAATCGAATCGCCGTCTTCGGGGGAAGGCTTGAATCCGTTCGGCGAACCGCAGCCGGAAGGCGGCAACGCCTCGGGCTCGGGCTTCGTGATCGACAAGGAGGGACACGTGCTGACTAACAACCACGTGGTCGAAGGCGCGAAAGAGGTGAGCGTCAAACTCGGCGCCTCCGAAGAGTCCTACGACGCCGAGGTGGTGGGCACCGACCCGGCGACGGACGTCGCCCTGCTCGAGGTCGACGCGCCGACCGCGGAGCTCCACCCGCTGACCCTGGGGCGCTCCTCCGAGGTCGAAGTCGGCGACCCGGTGGTCGCGATCGGCAACCCGTTCGGGCTCGACCGCACCGTCACCAGCGGCATCATCTCCGCCCTCCAGCGCCAGATCCAGGCGCCCAACGGCTTTTCGATCTCCCACGTGCTGCAGACCGACGCGGCGATCAACCCGGGCAACTCCGGCGGGCCGCTGATCAACGAAGCCGGAGAGGTGATCGGGATCAACGCCCAGATCGCCACCGGCGGCGGTGGCGGCAACGTCGGCATCGGCTTCACGATCCCGATCGACACCGTTCGCGCCAACCTCGAACAGCTGAAGGAGACCGGCGAAGTCAAGCACGCCTTCATCGGGATCAGCGGCGGCACCCTCACGCCCGAGCTGGCGGACGCGCTCGACCTGCCCGTCGAGGAAGGCGTGATCGTGCAGACGGTCGTCGGCGGCGGACCGGCCGACGAGGCCGGAATCCAGGCCGGCAAGACCTCGGCCGAGGTCGAAGGCCAGCAGATCGGGCTCGGCGGCGACATCATCACCGAGGTGGACGGCAAGAAGGTCGCCAGCATGGACGAGATGATCGAAATCATCCAGGAATCCGAGCCGGGGGACGAGCTGGAGCTGACGATCATGCGCGACGATCAGGAGAAGACCGCCAAGGTCACGCTGGGCACGCAGCCTGAGAGCACCGAATAGGGGGAGGGCTGGGCTTCTGGTCCAGCCCTCGCTTCCCGTACGCTGGGCAACGTGCGTGTGAAGTTCTGTGGCATAACGAATCTCGACGACGCGGCGGAGGCTGTGAGGTTGGGGGCATGGGCTGTTGGGTTGATCCATTTCCATGGCAGTCCTCGGAATGTGGATCCAGCTGCTGCGGCTGAGATTGCTGCTGCCTATCGGCGCAAGTGCGAGGTCGTGGGGGTGTTCGTCAACCCCACCCTGGAAGAGGTGGCGCGGGCGGTCGAGAACGCGGATCTGACGATGGTGCAGCTGAACGGGAACGAGGGGGCTTCTTTCTGCGCCGAGGTGAAACGTCGCACCGGCCTCAAGGTGGCGAAGGCGATCCACGTCTCCAGCGCCGCCGACGTGCACGGCGCGGAGGCTTTCCGCACCGACTTCCACCTCTTCGACCGCAGGGCGAAGGGGGCCTGGGGCGGGACCGGCGAGAGCTTCGACTGGGAGCTGCTCCGCGGCCATCGCTCGCAGGTGCCGGCGATCCTCGCCGGCGGCCTGCGCCCGGACAACGTCGCCACCGCGATCGAGGTGGCCCATCCATTCGCGGTCGACGTCGCCAGCGGCGTCGAGTCCGAGCCGGGGCGGAAGGACCACCAGGCGATGACGGCCTTCTTCGAGGCCGCGAACTCGGTCGGCGTCAACATCGCATGAGCGCGATCGAGGAGAGGTTCGGGCCCTACGGGGGCCGCTACGTGCCGGAGACGCTGATCCCGGCGCTGGTCGAGCTCGCCGCCGCCTGGGGGGAAGCGCGCGAGGACGCGGGTTTCACCGCCCGGCTCGACCAGCTGCGGCGGGACTTCATCGGCCGGCCGACGCCGCTCTACCTGGCGGAGCGCCTCTCCGGGCGAGTCGGCTCCCGCGTGTACCTGAAGCGCGAGGACCTCGCCCACACCGGCGCCCACAAGATCAACAACGCCGTCGGCCAGGCGCTGCTGGCGGCGCGGATGGGCAAGCCGCGGGTGATCGCCGAGACCGGCGCCGGCCAGCACGGGGTCGCGACCGCCACCGCCTGCGCCCTGCTCGGGCTCGAATGCGTCGTCTACATGGGCACCGAGGACATCCGCCGCCAGGCGCCCAACGTCGAGCGGATGAAGCTGCTCGGGGCCGAGGTCTCCCCGGTCGAGGCCGGGGCGCGGACCCTGAAGGAGGCTTCCAGCGCCGCGATCCGCGACTGGGTCGCCAGCGTCGCCACCACCCATTACATAATCGGCTCCGCCGTCGGGCCGGCTCCCTACCCGGCCCTGGTCCGCGACCTGCAACGGGTGATCGGCGAAGAGGCGCGCGAGCAGGCGCTGGCGGCGGAGGGCTCGCTGCCGGCCCGGGTGATCGCCTGCGTCGGCGGCGGCTCCAACGCGATCGGGATCTTCGCGCCCTTCGTCGAGGACTCCGAGGTGGCGCTGGTCGGCGTCGAGGCGGCGGGAGAGGGGCTCGACACCCAGCGCCACGGCGCCTCCCTGCAGAAGGGGATGAAGGGCGTCCTCCACGGCTCCCTCTCCTCTGTGATCGCCGACGAGGAGGGGCAGATCCTCGAGGCCCACTCGATCTCCGCCGGCCTCGACTATCCCGGCGTCGGCCCCGAGCACGCGCACCTGCGCGACAGCGGCCGCGCGACCTACCTCTCGGTGACCGACGAGCAGGCGCTGGGGGCGTTCTCCGAGCTGGCGCGGCTGGAGGGGATCATTCCGGCGCTCGAGTCCTCCCACGCGATCGCCTGGCTGATGGAGAACCCGGGGGAGGGCGGATACGACGTGCTCTGCCTCTCGGGTCGCGGCGACAAGGACATGGCCGAGGCGACCGCTCGGATGAAAGCTCCCGGGGAGATCATGCCGTGAGCGTGGCGCCATGGGGAGCCGGGTGAGGGTCGGCGGACAACAGCGGGGAGGGTCCGGCGACCCTCACCCGGCTCCCCATGGCGCGCTGAGCGGTGACGAGCGGATCGCGGTCGCTTTCGAGGCCGCTAAAGCTGAGGGTCGTGCTGCCCTGATGCCCTACATGATGGCTGGGTATCCGGATCGGGAGAGTGGGATGGCGGTGGCGGCTGCCTATGTGGATGCCGGTGCTGATCTGATCGAGCTCGGGGTTCCCTTTTCGGATCCGCTGGCCGATGGGCCGACGATCCACGCGGCGGCGACGAAGGCGTTGGAGGAGGGGGCGACGCTGGCTACTGCGCTGGAGGTCTGTCGCTCGGTGGCGGAGAAGGTTCCTGTGGTTTTCATGGCCTACGCGAACATGGTGCTCGCCCACGGAGGGGCGGCCGAGTTCGCGAAGATGACCCGCGCCGCCGGGGCCGCCGGGGCGATCGTCCCGGACCTGCCGCACGACGAGGCGGCCGAGGTCCGCGATGCGTTTGCCGGCGAGGGGCTGGCGCTGGTGCCGCTGCTGGCGCCGACGACGCCCGCAGAGCGTCGTAAGCGCATCTGCGAAGACGCCAAGGGCTTCGTCTACGTCGTCTCCACGGTCGGCACCACCGGCGAGCGGACCGAGGTGCCCGTCGCCCTGACCGAGCTGGTCGAGGCGACGCGAGCCGACGCCGCCACCCCGGTCGCCGTCGGCTTCGGAATCGGCACCCCCCAGCAGGCAGCGCAGGTGGGGAAGATCGCCGACGGGGTGATCATCGGCAGCCGCCTCGTCCGTGCCGCCGGCGAGGGCGGATCGGCTCGGGGAGCCGCCGACGCGGTCGCCTCGTTCCTCTCGGAGACGCGCGTCACCCTTGCTGGATAGGATTCCCGCCCTATGGGAATGGTCGTAACCCTCTTCCTCGCCATCGCTGCCACGGTGATCGGCTACGCCGCGTTCGGCCAGGGCGGCGGCGTCGCCGGCATGGTCCTCCTCGGCGTGCTCCTGATCGGCGCCTCGGTCCGGGTCCTGCAGTCGATGGTCTCCGGCTCAGACGTCCGCTAGCGCCTCGTCGCAATCACCTGGAGGTATTCGGGCTCCACGACGAGCGCCCGCTCGTCGGCGACGTTCAGCTTCTCCAGAACCGCCTTCAGGTCTTCGGTGAGCCCCTCTTCGCCCTCGGGTCCGACTTTGTCGTAGGCGGACTTGATCGGCCCGAAGTAGCTGCGGAAGAAGTCCAGGTAGTGATCGGCGGAGCGAAATGCCTGGCGGGACTTACGCCGCTCGGCCCGCAGGTCGGTGACGGAATCCCCGAGCAGCTCCCTGACGTGGTCCTCCGCCCCCCAGAGCACCGGCGGGGTGAAGCCCGGCGGCGGTCCGCCCGTGTGCTTGACGATGGCCGCGAAGAAGTCCTGCAGCCCCCCGTCCGGGCACCAGCTCGCGAGGCCGATGCGCCCGCCCGGCTTGGTCACCCGCAGCAGCTCGGCGGCGGCCTTCTCGTGGTCGGGGGCGAACATCGCGCCGAAGACCGACATCGTCACGTCGAACTCCTCCTCGCCGAAGGGGAGGTTCTGTGCCTCGCCCTCGACGAACTCGACCTCGAGCCGCTCGGCCGAGGCCCGCTCGCGGCCGCGCTCCAGGAGTGCCGGGACGAAGTCGGTGCCGACCGTGTTCCCCCAGGCGCGGCGGGCCGCCGCCAGGGCGCCGTTGCCGCTGCCGCAGGCGACATCGAGGACGCGCTCGTCGGGGACGATCCGCAGGGCTTCGACCAGGTCTTCGGAGACCTTGACCACGAGGTGGGCGACCATCGCGAAGTCCCCCTCCGACCAGATGGCCTGCTGGGCTTGGGTGGCTGCCTGGAAATCCGGGGCGTCGTTCATCGCGGGCTCCTCGTTCGGGGTCTCCTTGAAGCTATCGCCACGGCCGCTCCCCCGCCAGCTTCTAAGCTGAGGCGATGCGAATCGGAGTCCTCACCGGCGGCGGCGACTGCCCCGGCCTCAACGCGGTGATCCGCGCGGTCGTGCGCAAGGGCGTCGGCGTCTACGGCCACGAGTTCGTCGGCTACCGCGATGGCTGGCGGGGGCCGCTGGAGAACGACAGCCGCCCGCTCGGGGTGCCGGAGGTGCGGGGGATCCTGCCGCGCGGGGGGACGATCCTCGGTTCCTCGCGGACCAACCCGTTCAAGGAAGAGGGCGGGCCGCGGCGGGTGGCGGAGAATCTCGAGGCGGCCGGCGTAGACGGGCTGATCGCGATCGGCGGCGAGGACACGCTGGGGGCGGCCTCGCGCCTGCACTCGGAGGCGGGGATCCCGATCGTGGGCGTGCCGAAGACGATCGACAACGACCTCAGCGCAACCGACTACACCTTCGGCTTCGACACCGCGATCAACATCGCGATGGAGGCGATCGACCGCCTCCACACCACCGCCGACAGCCACCACCGCGTCCTCGTCGTCGAGGTGATGGGGCGGCACGCGGGCTGGATCGCCTTTCACGCCGGGCTCGCCGGCGGCGCCAACGTGATCCTCATCCCCGAGCAGCCCTTCGACGTGGAGAAGGTCTGCGAGCTGGTCGGCCGGCGGTTCGAGAGCCGCTTCGCGCCGATCCTCGTCGTCGCCGAGGGGGCCGAACCGGTCGGCGGCATGCCCGAGCGCGACGAAGCGCCGACCGACGCCTTCGGCCACGTGCGGCTGGGCGGGATCGGCCACTGGCTCGAGGGCGAGATCGAGCGCCGGACCGGGAAAGAGACGCGGGCGACCGTGCTTGGCCACGTCCAGCGCGGCGGCACCCCGACCGCCTTCGACCGCGTCCTCGCGACCCGCTTCGGCCTCCATGCGATCGACGCGGCTCACAACGGCCGGTGGGGCCAGATGGCGGCCCTGAAGGGCACCGACATCCAGCTCGTCTCCCTGAGCGAAGCCACGGCGGAGCTGAAGACGGTGCCGCGGGAGCTCTACGAGGAGGCCGAGGTCTTCTTTGGCTGAGCGGGCCCGCTGGGTCTCGCTGCTCCTCGTCGCGGTGCTCGCCGGGGCTGTCGCCGGCTGCGGCGAAGAGGGCGCCCAGGAGGGGGCGGAGCTGACCGTCTACGTCAGCGCGCCGGGCCAGCGGCTCTGCGCCGAAGCCCGGGCGGAGGCCCAGGGGAAGAGGACGGCGGGGGAGCACACTTTGCGGGTGGTCTGCCTCGCCACCGGGTCGAAAGACGGCGGAACGCTGGCAAGGGTGGGCGGCAACGCCCGCCGGGCGACCGAGGACTCGACCACCGTGGCCTTCCTGGGCGAGCCCGACCGCGAGACGCGGAAACAGTCGCAGCCGATCCTGGCCTCGGCGGAAATCGGCCAGCTGGGGGAGCTCAGCGGCCGCGAAGCGATCAAGGCCGTGATCGCGGCGATCGACGAAGGCGATTCCGGCGACCCCCGCGCGGCGGTCTACGACGCCATAGAAGGCTGATGGGGGAGAGGCACCCGCAGATCTCGGTCGTTGTCCCCACCCGCGACCGCCCCGAGCTGCTGAAGCGTTGCCTGGGGGCCGTGGAGAAGCAAACGGTCCCCGTAGAGATCGTCGTAGTCGAAGACAGCGAAGGCCGAGGCCCCGCCTGGGCCCGCAACCAGGGCGTGCGCCAAGCCCAAGGCCAGATCATCTGCTTCACCGACGACGACTGCGCCCCATTCCCCGGCTGGGCGGAGTCTCTGGCCAAACCGATTCTCGCTGGCGAGGCTCAAGCAACCGCAGGCCCGACGTTGATGGGTGAGGGAGCGACGGCAGCCGACCACGCCTGGGAGGCAATCGTCGGCTACCTGCAAGAACAGGCAGCCAAGCCAGGCACCGCCTCCCCCGGCTTCGCCGCCACCGCCAACCTTGCCTGCTCAAGAATGCTGCTTGAGCAACTCCCCTTCGACGAGTCCTTTCCCGCCGCTGCCGGCGAGGACCGCGACTGGGCCGCACGCGCGGTCGCCATAGGGGCCGCGCCGCTTTACGTGCAGGGGGCTCCTGTTATCCACCAATCGGGTCTCAGTGCCCGCGACTTCCTGCGCCAGCAGTACCGCTACGGCAAGGGCGCCGCGCGGTACCGGAGCGCGAGCACCGATCGCAGCTTCGGCGCACCCTCCTTCTACGCCGGACTGCTGCGTCGTGGCTTCGCCGCTGGATCGGCACCAGGACTACTGATTTGCACTGCCCAGGTGGCCTCGCTCGCCGGTGTCGCCGGCGCGCGTTGACCGGCTGCGAAGCCTCTCGCCAGACGCGCTAGTCGCTGGGGAGATTGCGAGCCAAATGAGCTCGGAACCCGCGCCCACGCAGGCTCATCGGATCCGCTCCCAGAAGCGGCACCCGAAGCGTGCTGCGCCAGAGGTCGCGGCCTTTGCGGCGCTTGAAGGTGGCGGTGCCGGTGAAGGGTTGGGGCGGGTCGACGCTGGCGGTGCCGGCTTTGTGGTTGAAGGTGAAGGTCGAGGGGCCGGCCTCTACGGCCGTTGCGCGACCGATTTCCATCCCTTCGCGGGTTTCCAATTTGGCGCCGAGGAAGAGGGTCGATCCGCGGTTTTCGTCCTCGGGCCTGGCGTAGGCGGCGAAGAAGCAGCGGCAGGTGCGGCTGTTGACGAAAAGCGACGCTTCCTCGCCTCTGGCACTTTGCAATGAGCTGAAAGGCGAGGAGCGCGGCAGCGGCTGAAGGCGACCGGATCGCCTGTCTTTGGGGCATTCCTGTGGCCGGGAGACGCTCATCGTGCCTTTGGCCCGAGTTGCCTCTATGCGCACGTAGTTGCGCTCGCCGGTGAACTGGATCGTGCCCACGTAAAGGCCTTCGCTGAAGGTCGACGGCTCCCCTTTGCACCCCTTCGGCGGCTTGAAAGTGCGCGTGGTGCCCGGTTCGAAGGCGACGTCGATCAGCCCGAGCTTCCCGAACCGGGCTTTCAGCCCCGCTTCGGTTGCTTCTCCCTCGACCTCGTAGGAGACGATCCGGTTCCTGCGCTCGATTTCGAGGACGACCTTGCCGTCGAAGGTTTCGAGGTGGGCGTCGAGGCCGTTGTTCGCGGCCAGTTCGAACTGGATCGAAGCGGGTCGGTCCTGCGGCGCCACGGCCGCCGGCGCGCTTGGCGCGCCTACCAGTAGGGCGACGATGGCGAGGACGGGGGCGAGCAGCGAGGGTCGCCTCATCGGGCTCACCGGCCGGGGGGCTCGCGGACCAGGCTGGCTATGACTTTCCTACCCCGAATGTGGAGGGGAGGGGCGCCGAGGAGGGGGACGCGGAGCGTGCTTCGCCAGAGGTCGCGGTCCGGGCGGCGCTTATAGGTAGCGGTGCCGGTGAAGGGCCGGGGCGGGTCGATCCTGGCGGTACCGGCGTCGTGGTCGAAGACGAAGCGGCTGGGGCGGGCCAGGACGGAGAGCCCCCGGGTGATTTCCATCTTTTCCCGCTCTTCGATCTTGACCCCGATGAAGGCGACGAACTCGTCGACGTCGCCTTCGATTTCGGACCTCCCCGTGAAGGCAGCGAAGAAGCAGGCGCAGCCACCCTTGGCGACGAACAGCGACGCCTGCTCCCGCTTGGGCTTGGCCCGCTCGCTAGGGATGAGGGTCGACGACGGTTGCGCGCTGGGAGGGGGCACCGGCTTGTCGTCGCTGGAGCACCGCCATTCCGGCTCGCGGGAAATCTCCATCGTCCCTTCGGCCCGGGTCGCCTCGATCCGGACGTAGTCCCGCTCGCCTCTGAACCGGATCGTGCCGACGAAGAGCCCCTCGCTGAGCGTCGACGGCTCTCCTTTGCACTCTTTCGGCGGCTTGACCCTGCGCGTCTTGGTCGGGGTGAAGGCGACCTCGATCACCCCGAGCTTCCCGAACTGCGCTTTCAGTCCCGTCTCGGTGACTTCGCCAGGTACGACGTATTCCACGCTCCGAGCCTTGCGCTCGACTACGAGCATGATCTCCTCGCGGTGGTTCTCGACGTGCGCGCTGAGGCCGTGGTTGGCGGGCGGGTCGAATTCGATATCGACGTTGGCGGGGGAGGCGACCGGAGTGGTCGCGGCGGTTGCGGCGGGCGCTGCGGCCAGCAGGGCGGCGATCGCGAGGGCCGGGACGAGCGCTTGGAGCCGGGTCATCCGATCCAGCATATGGCGAATGATCAGCGCTCGATCAGCGGTTCGCCGCTGAGCCCGTCGAGCGGCACCCCGTTGAGGGCGGCGACGGTGGCGGGGATGTCGGTGACGCGGGCCGGGCGGCTCGGCTCGCGGGTGCGGCCGGCGCGGGGGGCGAGGATCGCCCAGGCGTCGCCGTCGGTGTGGTTGCCCGTGCGACCGCTGCCGTAGCCCTGGCGGCGCACGGTGCCGAAGCGGGGGGAGTGGAGGGCGTCCACGGCGATCGAGGAGGTGGGGCGCCAGCGCACGACCAGGTCGGGCAGGCGGTCCGCCGCCGAGCCCTGCCAGCGCTCGCCGACCTTGTCGACGGCGACGACCGCCGGCTCGCCATCGGGGTCGCGGAAGTCGAGCAGGCCCTCGCGGATCTGCGCCGTCAGCTCCGCCGCCTCGGCCTCGCCGACGATCCCGTCGCGCTCGCGGCCGGCGCGGTTGAGGTGGACGTAGCCCTGGTTGTCGGCCGGGTGGGCGAAGGCGCGGGTCGTCGACCAGTCGACGCCGCGCAGCTCCAGGCGGGCGGTCAGGTTCAGCGCCAGCTTGTCGGGCATCGCGGCGGCGATCTTCGCGCGTGCCTGGCCCGAGAGCGCCGCCCGCAGCCGCCACATCGCGCCGGAGTCGGAGTCCTCGGAGTTGCGTGGTTCCTTTTGCCCGTCATCGGTCCGAGAGGAACCACGCGACGCTGCCTCGGCGGCGAGGACGGCGTGCAGCATCCCCGGCAGCAGGTCGGCGCGGCTGGTGTTGACGTCCATCCCCAGGACCGAGCAGGCGATCACGTCGCAGTCGTCGGGCAGGGCCTCGAGGACGCGGCCGAGCTGGCGGTCGACCTCCTCGTAGACCTCGGCCAGGGCGCCGTCGAGGCGCCGGCGCTCCTCCGCCGAGACGTCGCCCTCGTCGAGGTAGGGCGGCACTTCCCAGAGCCGGTGTCCGGCCAGGTGCGGCGCCGCGAAGACGATCCAGGCGAGGTCGAAGCTGTGCTCCCGCAGGCGCTCGATCGCGAGGTCGGCGACCCGCGCCGGGGCGGCGAGGAAGCGCTCGCGCAGGCGGCGCAGCTCCCGCGGGGTCTGGGCGCCGAAGACCTCGGTCACGTCCGGCGGGCGGCCGTGGCGGC
>DATEOT010000047.1:0-44431 GCA_035273795.1 Solirubrobacterales bacterium
TCAGTCGCCCGTCCATCAGAACTCGTCGTCCGTCAGGGCCTTGAAGTGGACCGCCGGCATCGCGGGCAGGACGAGGTCGCCGGCGCGGAGGTGGAGCAGCCCGCCCGCGACCAGCTCGCGGACCGCCCGCTGGATGCGGTCCTGATCCTCGAAGTCGGTCGAGGCGACGGTCAGGTAGCGGGTGAGCTCGTCCATCGTCCTGATTTCCGGGACAAGAGCGAGGACCTCGCGGAGGACCATCTGCTGGTCGCGGCGATCTTCTTCGCCGGTCGTCAAGAGGGCGGGATCGCCCTTAGGGTGGTCGTGCATGGGAGCTTCGCCTCCTGTGCCACGCCCCCGGCTGTTCCACCAGCGCGGGGGCACTTTGTCCGTTGTCGGCGGCGAACGTAGGTGGACGGAAGCACCCGCTCAAGGGCCGGGGCGAACCTCTACCGGACCTCACCTTGCCCCAGGGCTTGCCCCCACGCGCACCTGGGAGCCTTCAATGAGGAATCAGGCGCCCAACATTCGCTTTACCAAGCGGAATCCCGAGATGCGCCCGACCGGATTCGAACCGGCGACCTTCGGCTTGAAAGACCGACGCTCTTTGGGCCCCCGTAAGGACCCGTTGACCACTGAGCTACGGGCGCTCGACAGGAACGATACCCGCGCAAGGGGTTCTGAGCGTCGCGGGCGGGGCTAGAGTGGCCGCATGGATTTGGGGCTCGAGGGCAAAGTCGCGTTGGTCATGGGCGCGAGCAGGGGGATCGGGCGGGGGATCGCGGCTGCGCTCGCGCGGGAAGGGGCCCAGGTCGCCATATCGAGCCGCTCCGCCGCCAACCTCGCCGCGGCAGCGGCGGAGATCGGGCCGCGGGCCGAGCCCTTCGTCGCCGACACCACCGACCTGGACCGCCTCGCCCGCCTGCCGCTCGAGGTCGCCGAGGCCTTCGGCTCGGTCGACGTCCTCGTCACCAACACCGGCGGCCCTCCGCCGGGCGGCGCCCTCGACCACGGCTTCGAGGAATGGGAGGAGGCCTACCGCTCGCTGGTCCTGGCCCCGCGGATCCTCGCCGGCGCCGTCGTCCCCGGCATGCGCGGCGAGCGCTGGGGCCGGATCGTCAACGTCGGCTCCACCACGACGATCGAGCTGAACCCCGCACTCGGCCTCTCCAACGCCCACCGCATGGCCACGGTCGGCTTCCTCAAGACCCTCGCCCGCGAGGTCGCCGGCGACGGGATCACCGTCAACACCGTCGCAACCGGCCGCTTCGCCACCGACCGCATGGCCGAGCTCGGCGGCTCGCTCGAGCAGGTCGAAGCCGCCGCCCGCGAGGAAGTGCCCGCCGGCCGCCTCGGCACCGTCGAGGAGTACGGCGACCTCGTCGCCTTCCTCTGCTCCCAGCGCGCCGCCTACGTCACCGGCGCCGTGATCCCGATCGACGGCGGCCTAATGCGCTCGACCGTCTGACGGGTCAGCGCCCTACCCCGGGTTCGTCGCCCCCACGAGCCAGACCGACCCGCGGCCGACGATCGACCCGTCGGGCCGCTGCCACCGCGAGTAGTGCTCGGCGAGCGCCTCGGCGATCTCCCCCCGGCGGCTCTCGCCGTGCTCGCCGTTGAGGCGGATCAGCTCGGCTCCCGGCCCGATCGCCAGCAGCGAGTCGACCGCCTCCTCCATGTCCTCGCCCATGAAGTAGTCGAAGTCGCGATGGTGCAGCTCGATCTCCTCGAAGCCGGCCGCCGAGAGGATCCCCTCCAGGGTTTCGGGATTGCCGAGCGAGAACGGCCCGGGGCCGCAGGTGTCGGCGTCGTACTCCTCGGGGCGCGAGAGGAAGCGCTCGACCACCTGCTCGGTCTCCGCCCAGAACGGGCTCTCGCCTTTGCGGCGCCAGCAGATCTTGGCGAGGCGGCCGCCGGGCTTGAGCGCCCCGCGGATCGCCCGCATCGCCGGCACCGGCGCGGCGAAGAACTGCGTCCCCATCCGCGAGAAGGCGTAGTCGTACTCGGGCCCCCAGGCCGCCGTCTGCGCGTCGGCGACTTCGAACTCGACGTTGCCGACCCCGGCCTCGGCGGCCTCCCGCCGGGCGTCCTCGATGAACCGCGGCGAAGAGTCGGTGCCGACGGCGAGGCCCTCGTCGCCGACCAGCTCGGCCATCCGCTGCGTCGTCTCGCCGAAGCCGCAGCCGACGTCGATGCAGCGACCGCCCCGCGGCGGCGGGAAACGCTCGAAGAGGTCCTCGGTCACCTCGTCGAGGGCGCCGACGAAGACTTTCCGGTTCTGCTTCCAGCGTTCGTAGAGGACCGTGTCCCAGGCCCGCACGGCCTCCTCGTTCGCCGGCGCCACGGCTCCCGCCTGTCGCCCCTCGGTCACCCCCGGGAGGGTACTCCCTCCGGGTTGCTACTGTTAACCATATGGTTAACGATTCGTTCAAGGCACTCGCGCACCCGATCCGCCGGGGGATCGTCGAACGCCTCGCCGGCGGCCCGGCGACCGTCGGCGAAGTCACCCGCGACTTCGGCGTCTCCAAGCCCGCCATCTCCAAGCACCTCAAGGTCCTGGAGGAGACGGGCGTCGTCACCCGCGTCGTCGAAGGCCGCACGCACCGGCTCTCGCTCGAGCCGCGGGTGCTGGACGAGGCCGCCGAGTGGATGGAGCGCCAGCGCGCCATCTGGACCCGCCTGTTCGACGTCGTCGACGAATACCTGAAAGAGAAGGAGACGAGGAAATGAACCTGCCGCCCGTTGTATCTGCGGAGGAGTGGAAGGCCGCCCGCGAGGAGCTGCTGGTCAAGGAGAAGGAGCTGACCCGCGCCCGCGACGCGCTGGCCGCCGAACGGCGCCGGATGCCGCGGCTGGCCGTGGAGAAGGAGTACCGCTTCGAGGGGCCGGACGGCCCGGCGAGCCTGCTCGACCTCTTCGCCGGGCGCCGCCAGCTGATCGTCTACCGCTTCTTCTACGACCCGGACGTCAAGGGCTGGCCCGAGAAGGGCTGCCCCGGCTGCTCGATGGTCGCCGACCAGGTCGCCCACGTCGCCCACCTCAACGCCCGCGACACCACCCTCGCCTTCGCCTCGCGCGCCCCGCAGGAGAACATCGCGCGGCTGAAGGAGCGGATGGGCTGGGACTTCCCCTGGTACACGATCACCGACTCCTTCGACACCGACCACGACGTCCGCGAATGGCACGGCACCAACGCCTTCCATCGCGACGACGATGGGCAGGTCTTCCGCACCTACTTCGTCGACGGTCGCGGCGACGAAGCGATGGGCGGCACCTGGGCCTACCTCGACGTCACCGCGCTCGGCCGCCAGGAGGAGTGGGAGGACTCGCCGGAGGGCTACCCGCAGACGCCGCCCTACACGTGGTGGAACCGCCACGACGAATACGACGGGGCGGACGCCTCGTGACCCCGCTCGGCCACGTCGGCGGGGTGCCGCTGGAGGAGCTGCTGCCGGCGCTGGCCGGCCCCGGCGGCGCGCTGCTCGCCACCCGCGCCTGGCTCGCCTTCCACCTCCGCCGCCGGGAGCCCCGCGGATGATCGCCGGCAGGACGCTGCAGATCGAACGCACCTACCGGGCCCCCGCCCAGGCGGTCTTCGACGCCTGGACCAGCGAGGAGGTGATGCGCCGCTGGTTCCACGGCGAACGCGCCTGGGAGACCACCGAAGCCAAGGTCGACCTGCGCCTCGGCGGCAACGTCCGCGTCGTCATGCGGGATCCCGACAAAGACATCGAGTACGGCGGCGGCGGCCACTACACCGAGATCGACCCGCCCCACCGCCTCGCCTTCACCTGGACCTGGGACGAGGAAGGCCGGGAGACGCTGATCGAGCTCGACTTCGAGGAGGCCGACGGCGCCACCACCGTGCGCCTCACCCACAGCGGCCTCCGCGACACCGAATCGGTGCTCTCCCACGAAGGCGGCTGGACCACCTGCCTCGCGAACCTCGCGGAGGCGCTGGAAACTGCCTAGCCGACAGCGGTGCGACTTTCCCACCCTCGGCGGGGGATAAGTCGCACCGCTGTGGTCAAAGCCCGCGCAACAGCCGGCAGCCCCGCCGGCGCCAGCAGAACGACGAACTTAGCCGAGCTCTCCGGCGTGGATTTTCTCCGCCATCGCCTGCGACTCGTCACGGTAGGTGCGCCCGTCCTCGAACTCGATCGTCGGGTATCTGCGCTGACCGGAGATCCGCTCCAGCTCGTCGCGCTTGCCGGGGCGCAGCGGCCCCTTCACGATCTCGTACTCGACCCCGGCGTCGTCGAGCGCCTTTTGCACCCGCCAGCACGGGTTCTTGTCGTACTTCGCGAACATCACCGGGCAGTGGTGGAGCTTCACGGCCATGCGCCCGCCCTAACCACCAACCCTCACTCGAGGATCAGCTCGACGGGTCTCGGAGCGTGCCGCTGGTCAGCTTCCATCGATTCGGGGGGTGGGCCACGTCCGGGGGCGGCGACGGCACGTGGCCAGCAAGACTGTCAGCTTTTTCTTTTGCTTCGAGGTATTCGGCTCGCCGCTGCTCGCGGTAGGCCTTGAACTCTAAGTCGATTCCGTAAAGGCGCCGTGCGATAAAGAACAGGCCGGCGAGGCTGGCGGGGGTCAGCAACGGCAGTAGTAACTCGATCTGAAAGGGACTGCCGTAGTGGAGACGCCTGACGAGGGACGCAGCCCCGGCGCCACGACCAAACTCCCCCAGGCTCCCAGGAGCCATGTCCTGAAGGTAGGTGTCGAGGTTCCAGGTTCCAGTGATCGCCGCCCGCATCCAACTATCAACCGACTCGAGCAGTTCTTGACAGTGATGGACGGTCGCGCTCGCCGGTTCGAACCGGAGCCCCAGAGGCGTATCCTCCTCGCTGGCCCACTCCCGAAAACGATGGCCGATCCTCGAAACGGTTAGCTCGAACGTCAGCTCCAGTTCGTGCGCCTCCTCGATCCCCGTAGGGCTTTCCTCCACCTCGACCTTCCGCATGAGCGCCGAGGTCTATCACGGTACGCGCGATTCAGGCGCCAGGTACCTCACGCATAGCCGGGTAGATGATCACGTCCCGCAAGGTCTTGGCCCCGGTCATGATCATCAGCAGGCGGTCGATCCCGAGGCCGCAGCCGCTCGCCGGCGGCATCCCGTATTCGAGGGCGCGCACGAACTCTTCGTCGTTGGGGTGCGGGTCGGCCTCGGCCCCGGTCTCCTGCCGTTCGCGCTGCTTGATGAAGCGCACCCGCTGCTCGACCGGGTCGTTGAGGTCGGTCCCGCCGCCGACGATCTCCATCCCGGCGACGATCCCGTCGAAGGCCTCGCAGACGCGCGGGCTCTTCGGGTGCACCTTGACCAGCGGCCAGATGTCGATCGGCAGGTCGATGACGTAGGTCGGCTGGATCAGCTTCGGCTCGACGAACTTGCCCTGCAGGGTGTCGACCACCCCGGCCCAGTCGTCGTCGGGGCCGACCGCCTCGCCGGCCGCCTCAGCCAGTTCATCGCGGCTCGCCTCGTAGATGTCGAGCCCGATCTCCCGCTGCAGCTCGTCGCGCAGGCGCACCCGCGGCCACGGTGCCGCGAAGTCGATCTCGACCCCGTCGCGCTCCACCTTCGTCGTCCCCATCACCTGCCCGACGACGCTCGCCACCAGCACCTCGATGAACTCCATGACGCCGTTGTAGTCAGCGCCGCCCACGAACATCTCCAGCATCGTGAACTCGGGATTGTGCTGGGGCGACATCCCCTCGTTGCGGAAGAACTTGCCGAACTCGTAGACGTCCTCGTAGCCGCCGACGATCGCCCGCTTCAGGTAGAGCTCGGTCGCGGTGCGCAAGAAGAGGTCGCGGTCAAGCGCGTTGTGGTGGGTGACGAAGGGCCGCGCCGCGGCGCCGCCGGTCAACCGCTGCAGGACCGGCGTTTCCAGCTCGATCCAGCCGCGCTCTGCCATGTGGTTGCGGATCGCCAGGGTCAGCTGGCTGCGCTTCTTGAAGATCTCCCGCGAGTCCTCGTTCGCCATCAGGTCGAGTTCGCGCTGGCGGTAGCGGGTGTCCGGGTCGGAGATGCCGTGGAAGAGGTCGGGCGGGTCCTTCAGCGCCTTCGCCAGCAGAACGCACTCGCGGACGCCGATCGCCAGCTGTCCGCGCTTGGTCACGTGCAGCGGCCCGACCACCCCGACCAGGTCGCCGATGTCGAGTTCCTCGACCCGCTCGAACGCCTCCTCCCCCAGCACGTCGCGGCGCGCGTAGGCCTGGATCGTGCCGGTCACGTCGCGGACGTCGAGGAAGGCGGTCTTGCCGTGCCCGCGCTTGCCGGTCACCCGGCCCATCACCCGGTAGGTGAACTGCTCGTGCTCCCCCTCGCCCAGCTCGGCCGGGTCGTGCTTCGCTTCGATCTCCTCGACGTGGTCGCGGTTCTCGAACGAGTGGGGGTAGGGATCGACCCCGGCCGCGCGCAGCCGCTCGACCTTCGCCCGGCGCTGCTCCTCGGTGGAGACGGCGACCGAGCGGTCGCCCCCCTTGTCCTTGCCCGCCGCCTCGGCGGAGGGGCTATCGCTCATCGCCCGCGCTTGCCTCAGGGTGCGTAGCCGACGGTGACCCGGTCGTCGCCTTCATAGTCCTGCAGCGTAGTCGCGTCGCGCAGCAGCTCGCGCATCGTCGGGCCGTGATGGGTGTCGTGCTCCATCGCCAGTTTCCAGCCGGAGGGGGTTTCGGCGATCACGCTGCGAATCACCCCGAGCCCGTCCTCGCCGCAGTCGCCGGTGACCGCGACCCGCGGCTCCTTCTGGATCTCCGGCGAGCGCTCGAAGATCGTCTCGTCGGTGACGTAGGGCATGTTGGCGATCACCAGGTCGACCTCTTCGGCTTCGACCGAGTCCGGCAGGCCCTTGCCGACCGTGATCTCGAGGTCGAGGCCGAGCCGCTCGGCGTTCTCGCGCGCCGCTTCGACCGCCTCCGGCGAGAGGTCCGAGGCGGTTATCTTCAGGTCGGGCCGCTCGGAGAGCAGCGCCAGCGAGATCGCCCCGGAGCCGGTCCCGACCTCGTGCACGCGCGCGCCCTGCGGCAGCGTCGTCCCCACCTCGACCAGCAGCTCGGTCTCGCGGCGCGGCCAGAGCACGCGCTCGTCGACGTAGATCTCGAGGTCGCGGAAGGGGGCGCGACCGAGGATGTAGGCCATCGGCTCGCGCTCGACCCGGCGCTGGACGCCCGCCTCGATCTTCGCGGCCGCCTCGGCTCCGACCTCGCCGGCGCTCTCGACCGAGAGCTCGTCGGGCTTCACCCCGAGGGCGTCGGCGACGAGGACTTCGGCGTCGGTGCGCGCGTCCTCCACCCCGGCGGCGGCGATGCGCTCCGCCGCGTCGTCGAGGATCGCCCCCACAGTGCGGGCCGAAGGACCCTCGTTCTGCACGTCAATAGCCGCCATTACCGCCCCATCCTCCCAAGTTAGACCGCTCCAAAGTTCCTGCGCAAGATACCACCGTGTCGGCGGTGGACCACCGCGACCCAGATCGCCCCGGCGGCCATCATCGCCAGGCTCTCCAGCTGGGCCGCGGTCAGGCCCAGCGCCACGTCCTCGTTGCGGCGCAGAAACTCGACCAGGAAGCGCTCGGCCCCCGCGTAGAGGAGGTAGAGGGCGAAGAGAACGCCGGTGCGGACGCGGTCGCGCAGCCGCCAGAGGATCCAGGCGCCGAGGCCCATCGCCAGCGCCTCGTAGACCGGGGTCGGGTGGACCTCTTCGGTGGTCGGCACCGTGCCGTCGGGGTAGGACATCGCCCAGGGCCCGTCCCAGGCCTTGCCGTAGTCGCCGTCGCCGGAGAGCTGGCAGCCGACGCGGCCGATCGCGTAGCCGAGCGCCAGCGCCGGCGCCGCCACGTCCAGCAGCGTCAGGTTGAGGAAGCGGCGCCACCTGGCCCAGAGCAGGACTGCGATGGCGCCGCCGAGGAGCCCGCCGTACCAGGTGAGGCCCGAGCCGGAGAAGAGGTTGCCGAGCAGGTCGTCCTCGACCTCGCTCCAGTTGTCGAAGATGAAATAGAGGCGGGAGCCGACGATGCCGCCGACCAGCGCCGAGAAGCCCATCTCGTACGCCCAGTCCCCCGGCTTGCCGAGCTCTTCGAAGCGCTTCCAGATCAGCGCCCCCGCGGCGAGGAAGGCGAGGGCGAACATCAGCCCGAAGGTCTGCAGCGTCAGCGGGCCGATCTCGATCTCGGGATGCATCGCTCAGCCCCGCGGCTGCCGCTCGCGGAGGGGCTCCATCGGGCCGATTCCCGGCTGGGCCTCGACCCGCCCCAGCCAGGCGCGGACCGCCGGCAGCGGCTCGAGGTCGAAGCCGGCCTCCCCGGCGCAGTGGGTGTAGGCGTAGAGGGTGATGTCGGCGATCGTGAAATGCCCCCCGACGAAGAACTCACGCTCGCGCAGGTTGCGCTCCATGATCTTCAGCGCCTCGCGCCCCGAGGCCCGCCGCAGATCGAGGTCGGCCGGGCGCGGGAAGCTCTCGGGGGCGATCGCGTCCCAGAAGCGGGGCACCGCGATCCCCGGCTCGTGCTTGTACTGCTCGAAGAACATCCACTGCAGGACCTGGGCCCGCTCGTAGGCGTCGTCGGGCAGGTACTCGCTGCCCTCGGCGAAGTAGCAGAGGATCGCGTTGGACTCGGCCAGCGGCCGGCCGTCCTCGAGCACCACAGTCGGCAGGTTCAGCGAGGGGCTGAGCCCGCCGAGCTTCTCGATCCGGTCGCTGTAGTCGACCACCGACATCTCCCGCCGCTCGTACTCGATCCCGCGCAGGCCGAGGATCAGCCGCACCTTGTGGCAGTTGCCGGAGACCGGGTTGTCGTAGAGGACCAGGGCCACGAGAAGGCCTCGCTAATCGGCGAGCAGCGTCTCCAGCAGCGCCTTCTGCGCGTGCAGCCGGTTCTCGGCCTGGTCCCAGACGGCGGAGCGGTCGCCGTAGAGGACCTCGGCGGTGATCTCTTCGCCGGGGTGGGCGGGCAGGCAGTGGAGGACGATGGCGCTGTCCTTGGCGGCGGCGAGCAGGTCGCCGTCGAGCTGGAACGGAGCGAGGTCGCCGCGGCGTCGCTGCGCCTCCTCCTCGTCGCCCATGCTGATCCAGACGTCCGTATAGAGAGCGTCGGCGCTGGCCGCCGCGGCGCGCGGGTCGCCGGTCAGCTTCACCTCGTGCCCCTCCTCGAGCTGGTAGCCCTCGGGGGCGGCGACCACCACCTCGACCCCGGCCAGCTCGCCGAGGATCGCCAGCGAGCGGGCGACGTTGTTGCCGTCGCCGACGTAGGCGAGCCGCAGACCCTGGAGGTCGCCGAAGCGCTCGCGCATCGTCAGCAGGTCGGCGATCGCCTGGCAGGGGTGGTGCAGCGGCGTCAGCCCGTTGACCACCGGCACCTCCGCCGCCGCGGCCAGCTCGGCGACGGTCTCGTGGGAGCCGGAGCGGATCACGATCGCGTCGACGAAGCGGGAGAGGACGCGGGCGGTGTCCTCGACCGACTCGCCGCGGCTGAGCTGCATCTCGTTCTCGCGCAGGACGACCGGGTGCCCACCGAGCTCGGCGACGCCGACCTCGAAGGAGATCCGCGTCCGCGTCGAGGGCCGTTCGAAGAGGAGGGCGACGCTGCGGCCGGCCAGCGAGTCGGCGCCGACGCGCTGGCGGCGACCGGCTTTCAGCTCCGCCGCGCGGTCGAGCAGCTTGCCGAGCTCGAAGGCCCCGAGCTCTTCGCCGGTGAGGAAATTCGTCAAGGGTGCGCTCCGCTTCGCTTCGCGATCAACAAGCTGCCGGATACTACGCGGCGTGGAGCTGACCGCACTGAGCTGGAACCTCTTCCACGGGCGCGACCATCCGCCCGACCCGAAGCTGCGCACCTGGCGCTCGCGGCTGCTGCGCTTCGACGAGCGCAACCAGACCCACGTCCAGGTCAACCGCGACCTCACCGAGGAGTTCGCGACCATGCTCGCCGCCTGGGAGTGGGACGTGGCGCTGCTGCAGGAGTGCCCGCCGCGCTTCGCCGAGCCGCTGGCGCGGGCCTGCGGGGCGGAGTGGCACCGGGCGCTCACCTCGCGCAACTCCTTCGCCGGGCTGCGGACGCTGCTGGCGCGGCAGAACCCGGACCTGATCGCCTCCGGCGAGGGAGGCTCGAACCTGATCCTGGTCCGCGTCCCGGGCGTGCTCGGGGGAATCGCCGAGCGGCGGGAGATCGCGATCCACGAGGGGGAGCCGGAGCGGCGCTCGATGGGCTTCGTCCGCACCGCCTCCGGCGTCTGCGTCGCCAACCTGCACGCCACCGCGCACTGGCCGAGGCTGGCGGCCGAGGACGTGGCGAAGGGAGCGCGGGCGGCGCTCGAGTGGGCCGGCGGCTCCCCCCTGGTCTTCGGCGGCGACTTCAACCTCCGCCCCGGCAAGCAGCCGCGGATCTTCGAGCGCCTGCGCGAGGAGCTCGGGCTGGTGCCGCCGACCGCACCCGACGCGATCGACCACGTCCTCTGCCGCGGGCTCGAGGTGGTGGAGCCATCGGAGCGCTGGCCGGCCGAGCGGCGCGAGCTGACCGTCGAGGGACGGGCGCTGCGGCTCTCCGACCACGCCCCCGTGCAGGCACGCTTTCGCGTCGATGAGCCACACCTCCTGCGGAACTGAGATAGTCGAAGTCCACCAGCGGGAAAACCGACAACGGAGGCACACCTAGATGGCGGAGAAAAAAGCGAGCGGCAAATCGAAAAAAGCCGCCGCGAAATCGAAAACGTCGAAAGCTAAAAAAGCGACGAAATCGAAAGCCAAAGCCAAAACGTCGAAAGCCAGAAAAACGGCGTCGAAAGCTTCGAGGAAAACGGCGTCGAAATCGCGCTCGAAATCGTCTTCGAAAAAAGCCAGCGGCAAATCGTCGAGCTCGAAAGCCAAAGCCTCCAGCAAAGCGACGAGCGGGCTCGACAAGAGCGTCGCCCAGTTCCGCGAGAGCCTCGAGCAGAGCGTGACCCTCAGCCGCGACCGCATCCAGGACGTCGTCGACGACGCCGTCAAACGCGGCCGGATGACTCGCAGCGACGCCGAGAAACTGCTCAGCGAGCTCGTCAAAAAAGGCAAAAAACAGACCGACTCCCTGCTCAAAGAGCTCGAGCGGCTGGCCAAACAGGCGCGCAACGCGCTGCCATAACCAATGGAGGCCGCCGGCACCTCTGCGCCAGCGGCCCGCGGCCCGCGCCGCGGCGACCTGCTCGAGCTGGAGATCGACTCGCTCGCCTTCGGCGGGCGGGGGGTCGCCCGCACCGGGGGACTCGTCGTCTTCGTCTCGGGTGCCCTGCCCGGTGACCTGGTCCGGGCCGAGGTCACGAAAGGCAAGAAGCGCTTTGCCGAGGCGCGGGCCGTCGAGCTTGTCCGCGCCTCCGCCGATCGCCTGCCCGACCGCTGCGTCCACGGCGGCGAGCCGTGCCCCGGCGCCCCCTGGCAGGGACTGCCCTACGAGCAGCAGCTCCGCCACAAGCAGGAGCAGGTCGGGGACGCGCTGGGGCGGATCGGCGGCCTCGAGGGCTACGAGCTGGAGGAGATCGTCCCAGCGTTGGAGCAGTGGCGATACCGCAACAAGCTCGAGTACTCCTTCGGCGAAAGCGAGGAGGGCGAGGTCACGCTCGGCTTCCACGCCCGCGGCCGCTGGGATCTGACCGTCGACGTCGACGACTGCCACCTCGCTTCCGAGGCGGGGAACGAGGCGCGTAACGCGGTGCGCGAATGGGCGCGGGAGGAATCGCTGCCGGCTTTCGACGCCCGCACCCGCCGCGGCGTCCTCCGCAACCTCGCGGTGCGCGAGGGACGGCGGACGGGCCAGATCCAGACCCGCCTGGTGACGACGAAAGCGCGCTTCCCCCGCCCGCCGGTCGACCTCCACACGATGGTCGAGGACGAGCAAGGCGGCACCGACGGACCGACCGGGGTGCTCGAAGAGGAGCGGCTGCGCGAGGAGCTCTGCGGCCTGCACCTGCAGATGTCCCACGGCGCCTTCTTCCAGACCAACACCGAGATGGCCGAGCGCCTCTACGCCGTCGCCGCCGAGTTCGCCGGGCTCAGCGGCAGCGAGCGCGTCTTCGACCTCTTCTGCGGGATCGGCACGATCGGGCTGACGATGGCCTCGCAGGCGGGCGAGGTCTGGGGCCTGGAGATCGTCCCCGAGGCGATCGCCGACGCCGAGCGCAACGCCCGCCGCAACAAGGTCGAGAACGCCCACTTCATGGCCGCCAACGCCCGCACCGGCGTGCGGCCGCTGGTCGAGAAGGCGGGCAAGCCCGACGTGGTGATCGTCGACCCGCCCCGCGCCGGCCTCTCGCAGAAGATCGTCCGCCGCGTGCTCGAGTGCGAGGCGAAGAAGATCGTCTACGTCTCCTGCAACCCGACCACGCTCGCCCCCAATGCCACCCAGCTGGCGGAGGCGGGCTATAAGTTGGCGCGCGTGAGGCCGGTCGACATGTTCCCCCAGACCCCGCACATCGAGTGCGTCGCGCTTTTCGAGAGAGCCTCGGCGGGTAGTCCCTCCTGACGATGGCGAGCAGAGCGTTTGGAGTAGCGGCAGGGCTGGACCCGGAGGTGGCACGGCCCCTCGCCGCGCGCTGCGCCGAGCTCGGCTACGAGTCGGTCTGGTCCAACGACCACCCGGGCGCGAAAGGACTGGCGACGCTGGCGGAGTTCGCCGCCGCGGCACCGGACGTCGAGCTCGGCGTCGCCGTGATCGCCCTGGACCGCACCCCGCCCGAGCAGATAGCCGCCGACATGAAGGAGTTCGAGATCGACCCGGCCAAGCTCTGGCTCGGGGTCGGCGCCGGCTTCAACAAGAAGCCGCTGACGGCGATGCGCGAGGCGCTGCCGCAGCTGCGCGAGCTGCTGCCCGGGGTGAAACTCGTCCTCGCCGCGATGGGGCCGAAGATGTGCGATCTCGCCGGCAGCTCCTACGACGGCGTCTTCTTCAACTGGATGACCCCCGACTTCGCCGCCGGCGCTCGCGAGAAGGTCGAGGCCGGCGCGGCCGAGGCCGGCCGCGCCGCGCCGCGCGTCTTCGGCTACGTCCGCACCGCCGTCGGTCCCGACGCCGCCGAGCGCCTGGCCAAGGAGGAGTCCTTCTACCGCGACCTCCACAAGGGCTACCGCGACCACTTCGACCGCCTCGGCGAGCCCGAGGGCACGGTCGGCGTCGCCGCCTCCGACAGCGCCGACGCCCAGCGTCAGCTCGCCGCCTACACCGCGCTCGACACGATCGTCGTCCGCGGCCTCGCCAGCGCCAAGGTCGAGAAGATGACCGCCGTCGCCGAGGCCGCCGCCCCCCGGCGCTAGCCACCCCCGTCCCGAGGGAAAATGCAGCGAACGCTGATTACCGCCGTCGTAGGGGCGCAAACTCAGCGCGCGCTGAAAAGCAGCCCCTATAGGGGCGCAAATTCAGCGGCCGCTGAATTTGGCGCCGGGCGGGTAGACGGTCGGTAGACCGCCAGCCACCCTCCGGAGGAGACATGGACCTGAAAAAACTCGCTGCCAAAGCGAAGAAGACGATCGACGACCGCGGCGGCGTTGACAGCCTCAAAGCCGACGCCGAGGAGCTGAAGAAAGTCGCCAAAGGCGAGGGCAGCCTCAAGGACAAAGCCAAACGCGCCGCCCAGGCGATCAAAGAGCCGGGCGCGAAGGCCGGCGAGGGCGAAATGAAACCCGCCCAGGGAGCCGGCCACCCCGGCGACACCCCCCGCAAAGGCGGTCCCCCACACGAGTGATGAGTTGTGGCCGCTATGGGCCACAACTCGCCAATCGTCCTTTAGAGATCCCTTAGGCGGCGCCCGTTAGGATGCGCCGCCCATCGCCGCCGAAGCCCACATAGACCGGCCGCTGGCCCGCACCATCGGCAGCACGATCTTCATCAGC
The DNA here is from genome assembly GCA_035273795.1 of Solirubrobacterales bacterium. Lineage (GTDB taxonomy): Bacteria > Actinomycetota > Thermoleophilia > Solirubrobacterales > 70-9 > VAYN01. The sequence continues at coordinate 13,832 of DATEOT010000047.1, forward strand.
CGCTGGCTGCAGGCGCCGCTCTACCTCGGCCTGATCGCCGCCCAGGGCGTCTACGTCTGGCGCTTCATGCAGGAGCTCTGGCACCTGGTCTCAGACGTCGGCCACCTCAGCGAGAACGAGGTGATGCTGCTCGTCCTCGGCCTGGTCGACGTGGTGATGATCGCCAACCTCCTGATCATGGTGATCATCGGCGGCTACGAGACCTTCGTCTCCCGCATCAACCTCCGCAACCACCCCGACCAGCCGGAGTGGCTCTCCCACGTCAACGCCAACGTCCTCAAGGTGAAGCTGGCGATGGCGATCGTCGGCATCTCCTCGATCCACCTCCTGCAGACCTTCATCAACGCCGCCAACATCTCCTCGGAGACGATGCTCTGGCAGACGATCATCCACCTCACCTTCGTCGCCTCCGCCGTCTCCCTCGCCCTGATCGACCGCTTCCTCTCCCCGAAGAGCACCGCTCAGCTGGCGGCGGAAGCGCACGGCCGCGAAGCCAACGGGCACGACCCGGACGGCAAGCCCGAGCCGGTCAAAGCCGGCGCCTCCTAGTACGGCGGCAAATCGTCGTACCAGACACCGAGCGTCTTGAAGGCGCGCCAGAAGCGCTGCTTCGCGTCTTCTTCGTCGAGCGAGGCGTCGATGTCGGGGACGTAGAGGGCGTCGATGGTGGGGGTGAAGGGCTGGATCTCCCCCTCGCGGCCCTCGATCTCGCGGGAGAGGGGGACACTGAGGCCGTTGAGGACGCGCAGCGCCGGTTCTCCCATCACGATGACGATCTTCGGCTGCACGATCGCCAGCTCCTCGACCAGCCGGCCGACGCACTCGCCGGCGGCGAGGTCTGGCTCGGGCGTCGGGCATTTGACGCAGAGGGTGCCGTAGACGACGAGCGGGTCGATCCCGAGCCGTTTGAAGCTTTTCATCAGTGCATTGCCGGAGCGGCCGTAGAAGGCGACCCCCTCCTCGATCTCGGCGGCCATCGCCGCGTGCTTGAGCATGAAGACGTCCGCCTGCGGGTGGCCGGAGCCGAGCACCGGCATCAGCTTGCCGCGGGGACAGTGGGAGCACTCCTGGACCTCGCGGCTCATCTGGTTGAGCTCGCGGATCGCGCGCTCCAGATACTTCTCGCGGATCTCGTCGTCAATGCTTCGCATCGGCGCACTCTTTGACGGGGCAGGCGCGGCTCCTTTGCGACGGTCCGTCTGCATCAGGACTTGCTCGCCCGCCGGCCTTCTCCCCGCCGCCGCGGCCGTCCGCCGCGCACCGGTTTCGCATCCGGCACCCGCCGTTTCGGCGCCTTCGGCCGCCCCGTCGTCTGCAGGAACTTCAGCGTCTGCACGTAGACCAGGTTCTTGTGCTTGCGGGTGATGTCGGCGTCCCGCATCGCCTCGAGGAACTCCGCCGGGCCGTCGAAGTCGTGGATCCGCTGCCGCACGCTGCCCAGGCCCTGGGCGACGTGGCTGTCGGAGCCGGCCGCCGGCACGATCCGGTACTTGCGGGCGAACCGCACCGCCTCCTCGTTGAACGAGGTCAGCGCCACCCGCGGGTTGAAGACCTCGAGCAGATCGATCTCCTCGACCATGTCCAGCAGGTGCTCGTAGTCGGGGACCGAGTGGAAGCGGTCGAACGGGTGCGGCACGTAGACGAGCCCGCCCTGGCGGCGGATCTCGGCGATCGTCTCCGCCATCGTCAGCCCCTTGGGGATCTTCTCCTCGAGGAAGAGGCCGATCACCTCGCCCTGCTCGGCGGTCTTCACCTCCTCGGCGACGATCACCTTGAGGTCGTCGAAGCTCTCCTGTGCGATCTTGCGCGCCTCGAGCGCGCCGGAGACCTCGTTGTGGTCGGTGATCGCGATCGCGCCGAGGCCGCGGTCGCGGGCGGTTTGCAGCAGCACGTCGACCGGGGTCGCGCAGTCGCCGGAGTGATCGGTGTGCATGTGCAGGTCGACCTCGATCAGCGGCCGGGAGGAGATCCGCTCGCGGATCTCCGGGTTCCCGGTCGGGTCGTGGCGGCGGGCCAGCAGCCGCCGGTAGATCGCTTCCAGTTCGTCGGCGACGCGGCCCCAGTCGGTCCCGCCGTCGCCCCCCACCCCCTCGAGCTGCTCATAGCTCGCCGGGAAGAAGCGCTCCAGCAGCTCCGCCGTCTCCGGCCGCGTCACCGTGCGCGCGTCGATCCGGCCGAAGAAGACCTCGACCAGCGGCCGCGCCACCTGGGTCGAGAGCACCCGCTCCTGCGGCGCGTGGAAGGTGGCGACGTTGAGCGAGAAGGAGTGCCGCAGCGCCGCCGAGGGCGCGCTCGGGGCGAACGGGTCGTGGACGTGGACGACGTCCGGCGAGCGCGATTTCAGCATCCGTTTGACCGGGTCACCGGTCGAGATCCGCAGCACCTCGTGCCCGCGGCCCTCCAGCTCCTCGGAGACCGCCCCCGCGAACTGCGCTGCCGGGTTCGGCCCGGTCCGGCGGACGGGGAAGACCTGGGCGATCGAAAGCGGCTCTGGAGCCACGGGTGCAGAATAAGAGCCCGCCGGGGCGGGCTCTTACAAGTCTGCGCTAACTGCGGGCGCCGAGCCTAGGCCGAAGCCGTGCTCGGCGACTCCGCCGGCGCCCCGGGCAGGGAGCTGCCGCGCTCGTTCTCGACGATGAACTGCTCCGTCTGCTCGCGAGCCTCGTCGTCGGGCCGCTGGGTGTGCGGGCTCTTCATCAGGTAGCTGGAGGGCCCGTCGAGCTGGCCGGCGATGCCGTTGTTGAGCGCCAGCTTGATCAGCCGCACCGCGTCGATGACGACGCCGGCGGAGTTCGGCGAGTCCCAGACCTCGAGCTTCAGCTCGGCGGTCAGCGGCACGTCGCCGAAGGCTTTGCCCTCGAGCCGGATGTGGGCCCACTTTCGATCGGTCAGCCAGGCGACGTAGTCCGACGGGCCGACGTGGACGTCCTCGGCGGGCAGCTCGTGCCCCATGATCGAGGTGACGGCGTTCGTCTTCGAGACCTTCTTCGAATCGAGCCGCTCGCGCTCGAGCATGTTGTAGAAGTCCATGTTGCCGCCGACGTTGAGCTGGCTGGTCCGCTCCAGCCGCACGCCGCGGTCATGGAAGAGGCGGGCCAGCGCCCGGTGGACGATCGTCGCCCCGACCTGGCTCTTGATGTCGTCGCCGATGATCGGCAGCCCGGCCTCCTGGAACCGCTTGTCCCAGTAGTCCTCGCGGGCGATGAAGACCGGCAGGCAGTTGACGAAGCCGACGCCGGCGGCCAGCGCCTGCTCGACATACCACTTGGTCGCCTCCTCGGAGCCGACCGGCAGGTAACAGACGAGGACGTCGGCCTTGGTCTCTTTGAGGATGCCGACGACGTCCGCGGTTTCGCCCGGGGCCTTGGTGATCTTCTCTTTCAGGTACTTGCCGAGGCCGTCGTGGGTCATGCCGCGATGGACCTCGACCCCGAGGTTCGACACGTCGGCGAACTTGATCGTGTCGTTCTGCCCCGACCAGATCGCCTCGGAGAGGTCTTTGCCGACCTTCTCGGAATCGATGTCGAAGGCGGCGACGAACTCGACGTCGCGGACGTGGTAGCCGCCGAGGTCGACGTGCATCAGACCCGGCACTTCCTCGGCCGGATCGGCGTCCTTGTAGTACTGGACGCCCTGGATGAAGCTGTTGGCGCAGTTGCCGACGCCGACGATGGCGACGCGGACCTTCTCGTCCGTGCGGCCGGCGCCGTTGCCGTTAGCTCCGTTGCTCTCGCTCATTTGTTTCGAAGTCCTCCTGGGATTGCGCTAGGTGGCTGAACACACCCGACGGCTTCGCTGGTTACACGTCCCCCGCGTCGCCGCCGCCGTCGTCCTTGACGCCGGAGACCTCGCCGGAAAGCTGGTTTCTCACATGCCATACCCGCTGGAACGTCGTGAATATCGTCAAGGCGGCGATCACGTAGACCGCCGGCGCCAGCAGTTCGAAGTCGCCGATGCCGGCTCCCTTGGCGAAGATCAGGCCGATCGAAAGTATCACCACGCGTACCGGTCGAGTGGCGATGCCGACCTTGCACTCGACTCCCAGCGCCTCGGCCCGGGCGCGGGTGTAGGAGACCATCAGCGAGCCGAGCACGGCGACCACGCACATCGCCGCCGCGAAGTCGTCGCCCTGGGCGGCGAAGTAGCCGGCGACGGCGGCGAGCACGATCCCCTCCTCGATCCGGTCGAGGGTCGAGTCTAGGAAGGCGCCGAAGAGCGTCCCCTTGCCGGACATCCGCGAGTAGCGGCCGTCGAGCGTGTCCATCACCGAGCCGAGGACGAAGGCGATGCCGGCGAGGAAGAAGAGCTCCTGGGTGACGAGGATCGCGGCGATCAGGTTGCCGAGCAGCCCCATCAGCGAGATCGCGTTCGGGGTGAGGCGGGACTCGATCAGCCGGTCGCGGGCGTAGGCCCGCAGCTCCTGGCCGTTACGAGCGCTGGCGCGGTTGCTGCGCCGGGGCGGCGCCGAGGGTCCCATTGACCGGTGAGGCTATTACGCCTCGGCCTCGCGCGGGGCCACCGCGGCGCGGAAGGACCAGGCTTCGGGGCGGGCCAGAGCGAGCCGGTAGGCGATCCCGGCGGCGGTCAGCGCGACCAGCCAGCCGAGCGCGGCGTCCACCCAGTAGTGGTTGGCGGTGACGACCGTCACCCACGAGACCAGGAGCGGCCAGAAGGCCCACCAGGCTTTCGACCACCAGCGGCGGCAGGTCATGAACCCGGCGCCGCCGATCATCATCGCGAAGGCGCAGTGCATGCTCGGCACGGCCGCGTAGGGGTTGATGAAGATCTTCGCGATCGTCGAGTCGTGACCGACGTCGGAGAAGGCGTTGAGCGTGTCGACGAAGCCGTACTCGGGGAACATCCGCGGCGGCGCGGTGGGGTAGAGCGTGTAGCCGATCAGCGCCAGCCCCATCGAGGCGACGAACATGTTCCGCACGAAGTAATAGGACTCGTTGCGGAAGAGGTACATCCAGACCAGGAAGCCGAGCGCGACTGAGAACTGGGCGTTGAGGTAGAGCTGGTTGGCGACGTCGACGATCCCCTGCGCCGGCAGGAAGAACGCCTGCAGGGCGGGCTCGAAGAAGGTCCCCGTCGCTTTCTCGAAGTCGATGATCTGCTGCCCGTGCGTGAACGCCACCGCTTTCTGCCCGTCGGCGATCCCGCGCACGAAGGTGTAGGCGAGATCGACCGCGACGAGAATCGCGGCTTGGCGACCGAGGTCGCCCCAGCCCTTGGGGAGCCGGCTGGAGATGGCGGCGAAGGCAGCGGACACGAACAGCCAATTGTAGCCCTGCCGTTAACGGCCATGGAGGGGATCATTAGGGTCCAGCTCAAGTGGACTGGAAGCGGCCGGACAAGCGGCGGGTGCGGGCGATCCGGGATCGGTTGCGGGAGACGTACGGGATCCCGGCGGAGGAGCCGCACGGGGACCCGGTGGGAGAGCTGGTGAAGACGGTCCTCTCCCAGCACACCAACGACCGCAACCGGGACGTGGCCTTCGCGGCGCTGCGCGAGCGCTTCCCGGGCTGGGAGGAAGTGCGGGACGCGCCGGTGGACGAGCTCGAGGAGGCGATCCGCCCCGGCGGCCTGGCGCGGCAGAAGGCGCCGCGGATCCAGGCGATCCTGGAACGGCTCGGCGAGCCGCCGGACCTCGACTGGACGGAGACGGCCCCGCGCGAGGAGTCGCTCGAGTTCCTCCTCGCCCTCCCCGGCGTCGGGCGCAAAACCGCCGCCTGCGTGCTGATCTTCACCTGGGGGATCCCGGAGATCCCGGTCGACGTCCACGTCCACCGCGTCGGCGGCCGGCTTCGCCTCTTCCCCCCCAAAGCCTCGTTCGAGAAGGCCCACGACGAGATGCTGGCGAACGTGCCGCCGGAGGACGCGCACGAGTTCCACGTCAACCTGATCCGGCACGGCCGCGCCGTCTGCCGGCCGAAACCGCGCTGCGGAGAGTGCGCCCTGCGGCGGATGTGCCCCTGGTACCGCGAAAACCGCGCAACTGCGGGCGCCAGTAATATGCGCGCCGCCCAATGAGCAAGCGCACCTTTATCTGGTTCGGCGTCCTCGTCCTCGTCCTCGCAGTCGCCATCCCCTTCGCGGCCTTCCGCGCCAAGGGAGACGGCGACAGCGGCGAAAAGCAGGTGCCCGCGGATCTGAAGAACGCCAAGGAGCTGTTCGTCGTCAACTGCGGCACCTGCCACGCCCTCTACAGCGCCGGCACCGACGGCAACTACGGCCCGGATCTCGACGAACTGCTCGCCCCCGCCGGCCCGCCGGAAGAGGGAGAGACCCCGGACGACAAGAAAGCCGCCGAAGAGACGGTCGAGCAGCTCGAAGGCCGCGTCCTGCTCGCGATCGAACAGGGCCTCGACACCGAAACGACCCCCGGCCGGATGCCGGGCGGCATCCTCAACGAAGAACAGGCCGAAGAGGTCTCCGAGTTCGTCGCTCGGACCGCGGGCGAAGGCTGAACCGAAGGGGACGGCTCGCGCCGCCCCCGCCAGCTCGTAGGGCTACCGGTGGAACCGCAGGGCGCTGAAGACCCCGGCGTGGTCGGAGCTCCAGAACCCGTTGACCGGCTGGATCCCGCTCACCTCTGAATCGACCAGTGTCACCAGCTCGGGATCGCGGGTGAGGATGTGGTCGACCTGGTGGTCGAAGTCCGCTTCGCTACCACCGGCCCCAACCGCGAGCAGGCTCGAGTCGAGGCAGCAGCTGAGCGGATCGTCGGTGCTGCGGTTGACCATCCCTGCGGCCAGCAGCGTTTCGTAGGCAAGCCGGTCCGGGCCCGCGACCGTGTCGTCGTCTGAGTTGAGGTCGCCGACCAGGACTACCGGCAGCTCGCTCGTCGCCGGCCCGGTCGGGGCCACCAGCTCAGCCGCCTGTGCCTGACGGATCAGCGGCTGGAACGCCTCCAGGTGGGTGTTGACGAAGCGGAACCAGCCGCTGCCGCGAACCTTGGCGTCGGTCGCGGTCCAGCCGCGTTTGACCGTGATCGGCACCCCGGCCACCGGCACCACGAGGTTGGTGGTGAAGTTGGCCGACTGGGGGTTTTTGGTGTGGACGCCGCCGCTGGTGCGGGCGAGGATCACGTCGCGCATCGTCAGCCGCCCGTTGATCTCGGCATCGGCGATCAGCGGGTTGGGCCCGTCGCCCGCGACCCCGTTCTCGTCTCCCGGAGCCTCCAGGTCGAACTCGTTCTGGACGACGACGACTTCGTAGCGGTCGGGCCCGCGGTTCAGCTCGGCCAGCAGTTCGGCCAGGTAGTCGTAACGGACGGTGGTTGCCGTCGGAGTTCCGGTCACCACCGGCGTCAGGCTCGGCGGCGCGGTACGCCAGAGCGCCACCTCCTGCAGCCCGACCAGGTCCGGCTTGGCTTTGAGGATCTCGCTGGCGAGGCCCTTGGCCCGGACCGGGAAGTTGTTGGCGGTCACTTCGCGCAGGATCTGGCCGTTGGCCTGCACGAACTGCGGCAGCGTCGGCGCCAGGATCGCCGGCGTCAGGTCGGCCCCCAGGTAGAGGTTGCGGGTCATCACGTTGGCGACGTGGCCCTGGCCGTTGTTCGTGACGGTCTGGCTGTCGTGGACCTTCGCCTTCGCGACGGCCGCGCCCGGCAGCAGCAGGGCGAGGATCGCTAGTGCGAGTGCCGGCAATAGGAGCCGGCGAGTCGGTACGGAACTCAAAGTCTTCCTCCTCTTCCGCGATCCCGTCCCCGGGATCGGATTGGTCGAGGCGCCTCCCCCTGGGCGCCACTATAGGGGTACCCCGAAAGCTCCTGAGGAAAAAGGCTTGGACTCCTGAACCGGATCTGCCATACTCCCACTTAGATTTTTAGAGCTTCATCAACGAAACCACCCTGGAGGTAGGCGGAAGTGGCAAAGACGATCGGTATCGACCTCGGCACGACCAACTCGTGCGTGGCGGTGATGGAGGGCGGCGAGCCCACCGTGCTGGAGAACGCGGAGGGCGGGCGCACCACCCCGTCGGTCGTCGCGTTCACCGAGAGCGGCGAGCGCCTCGTCGGCACCGTCGCCAAACGGCAGGCGGTGATGAACCCGGAGAACACGATCTTCTCGATCAAGCGCTTCATGGGCCGCAAGGAGGCCGAAGTCAAAGAGGAGGAGACGATCGTCCCGTACAAGGTCGAGGCCGGCCCCAACGGCGACGTCCGTGTCGACGCGCGCGGCAAGCAGTACAGCCCGCCGGAGATCAGCGCGATGATCCTCCAGAAGCTGAAAGCGGACGCCGAAGCCAAGCTCGGCGACACCGTCGACAGCGCCGTGATCACCGTCCCCGCCTACTTCAACGACGACCAGCGCCAGGCGACCAAGGACGCCGGCAAGATCGCCGGGCTCGAGGTGAAGCGGATCATCAACGAGCCGACCGCCGCCTCGCTCGCCTACGGGCTCGACAAAGAGGACGCCGACCACTCGATCCTCGTCTTCGACCTCGGCGGCGGCACCTTCGACGTCTCCGTGCTGGAAATCGGCGACGGCGTCTTCGAGGTGAAGGCGACCGCCGGCGACAACCACCTCGGCGGCGACAACTGGGACAAAGCGATCGTCGAGTGGTTGGTGGCCGAGTTCAAACGCGACCAGGGCGTCGACCTCTCGCAGGACAAAAACTCGCTGCAGCGCCTCTACGAGGCCGCCGAGAAGGCGAAGATCGAGCTCTCCTCGACCCAGGAGACCCAGATCAACCTGCCCTTCATCACCGCGGTCGAGGGGCAGCCGAAGCACCTCGACCTCAAGCTCAGCCGCTCGAAGCTGAACGAGCTGACGGGCGACCTGCTCGACCGCGTGGTCGGTCCGGTGAAACAGGCGCTGAAAGACGCCGACACCGAGGTAGACCACGTCGTCCTCGTCGGCGGCATGACCCGGATGCCCTCGGTCCGCGAGAAGGTCAAGGAGCTGACCGGCAAGGACCCCCACCAGGGCGTCAACCCGGACGAGGTCGTCGCCGTCGGCGCCGCGATCCAGGCCGGCGTGCTGGCCGGCGACGTCAAGGACGTGCTGCTGCTCGACGTCACCCCGCTGACCCTGGGGATCGAGACCAAAGGCGGCGTGATGACGCGGCTGATCGAGCGCAACACGACGATCCCGACGAAGAAGTCGGAGGTCTTCTCGACCGCCGAGGACAACCAGCCCTCGGTGGAGATCCACGTCCTCCAGGGCGAGCGCGAGATGGCGAGCGGCAACAAGAGCCTGGGCAAATTCCAGCTGACCGGGATCCCCCCGGCGCCACGCGGCATGCCGCAGATCGAGGTCGCCTTCGACATCGACGCCAACGGGATCATCAACGTCACCGCGACCGACAAGGGCACGGGCAAAGAGCAGAAGATCGAGATCAAATCCGGCTCCGGCCTCTCCGACGAGGAAATCCAGAGCATGGTCTCCGACGCCGAGGCCCACGCCGACGAGGACCGCAAGCAGCGCGAGCTGGCGGAGACGCGGAACCTCGCCGAGAACGCCGCCTACCAGGCCGAGAAAGCGGTCGACGAGGCCGGCGACAAAGTCGACGAGTCCTCGAAGGAGGAGGTGCGGGCCGCGGTCAAGGAGGTGCGCGACTCGCTCGAGTCCGGCTCCAAAGAGGAGCTCGACTCCAAGGTCGAGGCACTCAATACGGCGATGACCAAGGTGTCCGAGCAGATCTACGCAGCGGCTTCTGCCGAGGCGGCTTCGGAGGGGGCGACCGATAACGGGGCCGCTTCTGACGAGGAGGAGGTCGTCGATGCCGAGGTGGTTGACGAGGACGGGAAATGAGCGACGGCAAAGAGCAAGGGACTGAGGAGCGCCGGCCCGCGGGTCCTGTCACGGCAGGGGACCCACCCCCACCTGCAGAGCAGGAGGGGGTCCCCCCTACCGTGCCACCCGCGGGAGAGGCGGATCAGGTCGAGCGGGACTTCGAGCAGCTGCTGGCTGACGCTCAGAGGGAGAAAGAGGAGTACCTCGATCTTGCTCGCAGGACCAAGGCTGACTTCGAGAATTTCCGCAAGCGCGTGGCTGCCGATGTGCAGGCCGCGCAGGCTCGGGGGAAAGCTGAGGTTGCGCGTGGGGTAATCGACGCGGTCGACAACCTGGAGCGGGCGCTGGAGACGTCGGAGAGCGGGGATGGTCTTGCGACTGGCGTCGAGATGGTGCTCAAAGGGCTCTGCGAGACGTTGAGCAGGAACGGGATCGAGGCTGTCGATCCCAAGGGGGAGAAGTTCGACCCGACCAAGCACGAGGCCCTATCGACGCAGCCCGTCGAGGGGACCGAGAGCGGGGTCGTCGTCGAGGTGATGCAGAAGGGCTATGCGCTTGACGACCAACTGATCCGACCCGCCCGCGTGGTGGTGAGTAGCTAGGAGACCGGTGGCTGACGAGCTCTACAAGACGCTCGGCGTCTCGAAGAAGGCGACCGACGAGGAGATCAAGAAGGCGTACCGGAAGCTGGCCCGGAAATACCACCCTGACCGCAACCCGGGCGACAAGGAGGCGGAGGAAAAGTTCAAGGAGATCTCCGCCGCGCACGACGTCCTCGCCGATCCCGAGAAGCGCAAGGAGTACGACGCGGGCGGGATGTTCGGCGGCTTCGGCGGCGGCCAGGGGCCGTTCGGGCCGGGGGCCGGCCAGGCAGGCGGCGGCTTCGGCAGCTTCGACATCGGCGACATCTTCGGCTCCGTCTTCAACCGCGGCGGTGGCCGCGGGGCGCAGGCCCAGCAGGTCCGCGGGCGCGACCTCGAGACCGAGGTGCAGCTGACCTTCGACCAGGCGATCAACGGCGCCCAGATCAGCGTCACGGTCCCCAAGTCGAGCCGCTGCGGCACCTGCCACGGCAGCGGTGCAAAACCCGGCACCTCCCCCACCACCTGTCCGCGCTGCGAAGGCCGCGGGGTCGAGGCGCAGGGCCAGGGCTTCTTCTCGATCAGCCAGCCCTGCCCGCAGTGCGGCGGCGCCGGCCAGATCATCGAGGACCCCTGCCCCACCTGCGGCGGCTCCGGCCTCACCCAGCAGAGCAAGCGCTACAAGGTGAACGTTCCCGCCGGGGTCAAGGAGGGCACCCGGATCCGGCTCGCCGGCAAGGGCGAGGACGGGCCGCGCGGCGGCCCGCCCGGCGATCTCTACGTGACGACGCGGGTCGCTTCCTCCCCCGTCTTCAAGCGCCTCGACGACGGCAACCTCGAGGTGGCGGTGCCGATCTCGGTCCCCGAGGCGCTGCGCGGCGGCACGATCGAGGTGCCGACCCTGAACGGGACGAAGAAGATCAAGGTCGCCCCCGGCACCAGGCACGGCACGCTCCAGCGCCTGCGCGGCGAGGGGCCGCCGAAGAAATCCGGCGGCCGCGGCGACATCCGCTACCGACTGGAGATCGCGGTTCCCGAGGACCTCAGCGAGGAGCAGCGCAAGGCGGTCGACGAGCTGGCCGAGCGCCTCAACGGCGGCGACCCGCGGGCGGAGCTGCTGCGAAAGGCGGGGGGCTGATGGCCACCTACCGGAGACGAATCAAGGCGACCTTCGACGAGGAGCAGGGCGTGTTCATGATCTCGGTCGCGGCGGAACTGGCCGAGATGCACCCGCAGACGCTGCGGATGTACGAGCAGCGGGGCCTGATCGCGCCCAAGCGCTCGCCGAAGAACACCCGCCTCTACTCCCAGCGCGACGTCGAGCGACTGCGCCGGATCCAGCAGATGACGGCCGAAGGGCTGAACCTGGCCGGGGTGGAAACGGTGCTGGCGCTGGAAAACCAGGTGCAGAAGCTGCGCGCCGAAGGGGAGCGACTGCGCAAGCGACTCGGGGAACTCGAAACGAAGAACGGAGAGACGGGCTGATGCAGGCGGATCGATTCACGGAGAAATCGCAGGAAGCGATCCAGGCGGCGCTGGAGCTGGCGCGCGCCAACCGCAACCCGGAGGCTGCCACCGCTCACCTCCTGGCCGCCCTCCTCGATCAGGACGAATCGATGGCGATCCCCGTCCTGCAGAAGGTCGGCGCCGACCCGGCGGCGGTGCGGGCCCAGGCGAACGAGGCGATCGCCTCGCTGCCGACGCTGGGCGACGGCGACGAACCGCGGATGTCTTCGAACCTGGCGCGCGTCGTCCGCGGCGCCGAGCAAGAGATGGCGAAGTTCGGCGACAGCTACATCACCGTCGGCCACCTGCTGCTGGCGCTGGCCGAGGAGGGCTCCGGCGTCTCCGACCTGCTGCCCGACCGCGGCGAGCTCGAGCGGGCGGTCAAGGCCGTGCAGGGCCCGGCGAAAGTCACCTCCCCCAACGCCGAGGACAACGCCCAGGCGCTGGAGAAATTCGGCCGCGACCTCACCGCTGAGGCAGAGGCAGGGAAGCTCGATCCGGTGATCGGTCGCGACGAGGAGATCCGCCGCGTGATCCAGGTCCTCTCCCGCCGGACCAAGAACAACCCGGTGCTGATCGGCGACCCCGGCGTCGGCAAGACCGCGATCGTCGAGGGGCTGGCGCAGCGGATCGTCAAGGGCGACGTGCCCGAGAGCCTGCGCGACCGCCGCGTGATCGCGCTCGACATCGGCTCGCTCTTGGCCGGCTCCAAATACAGGGGCGAGTTCGAGGAGCGGCTGAAAGCGGTGCTGAACGAGGTGCAGCAGGCCGAGGGCCAGATCGTCCTCTTCCTCGACGAGCTCCACACGATCGTCGGCGCCGGCGCCGCCGAAGGCGCGGTCGACGCCGCCAACCTGCTGAAGCCGATGCTGGCGCGCGGCGAGCTGCGCGCGGTCGGGGCGACGACGCTCGACGAGTACCGCAAGCACATCGAGAAAGACGCGGCGCTGGAGCGGCGCTTCCAGCCGGTGCTTGTCGGCGAGCCCGACATGAACGACACGATCGCGATCCTGCGCGGGCTGAAGGAGCGCTACGAAAACCACCACGGCGTCCGCATCTCCGACTCGGCGATCGTCGCTGCCGCGACCCTCTCCGAGCGCTACATCGCCGACCGCTTCCTCCCCGACAAGGCGATCGACCTGATCGACGAGGCCGCCTCGCGGCTGAAGATCGAGATCGACTCGGTCCCGACCGAGATCGACGAGGTCGAGCGCCGGATCCAGCAGCTGGAGATCGAGCGCGAGGCGCTGAAGAAGGAGACCGACGAAGCGTCGAAGGCGCGGCTGGAGGCGCTCGAGGAGGACCTCGCCAACCTGCGCGAGGAGGCCGACGCGCTGCGCACCCGCTGGCAGAACGAGAAAGAGCCGATCGAGGCGCTGAAAGAGGCGCGCGGCCGGCTCGAGGAGGTCAACCGCGAAGTCGAGCGGGCCGAACGGGAGACCGATCTCGAACGCGCGGCCGAACTCAAATTCGGCGAGATCCCCGAGCTTGAAAAGCAGATCGCCGATCAGGAGGCGCGGCTGGAGGAGGTGCACTCCGGCGCCGGCACGATGCTCGCCGAGACCGTCACCGAGGAAGACATCGCCGAGGTCGTCGCCAAATGGACCGGGATCCCGGTCAGTCGCCTGATGGAGGGCGAGGTGCAGAAGCTGATCCAGATGGAGGAGCGGCTGCACGAGCGGGTGATCGGCCAGGACGAGGCGATCGCCGCCGTCTCCAACGCGCTGCGCCGCTCGCGCGCCGGGCTCTCGGACCCGAACCGGCCGATCGGCAGCTTCCTCTTCCTCGGCCCCACCGGCGTCGGCAAGACCGAGCTGGCGAAGGCGCTGGCCGAGTTCATGTTCGACTCCGAGCAGGCGATCGTCCGCCTCGACATGTCCGAGTACATGGAGAAGCACACGGTGGCGCGGCTGATCGGCGCGCCACCGGGCTACGTCGGCTACGAGGAGGGCGGCCAGCTGACCGAGGCGGTGCGGCGCCGGCCCTACGCGGTGGTGCTGCTGGACGAGATCGAGAAGGCCCACCCCGACGTCTTCAACACCCTGCTGCAGATCATGGACGACGGGCGGCTGACCGACGGCCAGGGCCGCACCGTCTCCTTCACCAACACGGTCCTGATCATGACCTCGAACGTCGGCTCCGACCGGATCGTCGGCGACCAGGTCGACGAGAAGATCCGCGAGGCGATCGAAGAGGTGCTGGCGGCGACCTTCAAGCCCGAGTTCCTCAACCGGATCGACGACACGGTGATCTTCCACCGGCTCTCGAAGGCCGACATCGGCCGCATCGTCGAGCTGCAGGTCGACCAGCTGGTCGGCCGCGTGGCCGAGCGCGGGATCGAGATCGAGCTGAGCGACGACGCCCGCACCCTGCTCGGCAACCTCGGCTACGACCCCACCTACGGGGCGCGGCCGCTGAAGCGGGTGATCCAGAGGCAGCTGGTCGACAGGCTGGCGCTGAAGATCCTCGAGGGCGAGTTCGGCGAAGGCGACGTGGTCCAGGTCGACGCCCGCGAGGGCGAGATCGTCTTCGAGCGGGCGGCGGCTCCGGCCGGGGCGACCGCCTGACGCAAAGGCGCGTTTCAGGGCTCATCTTCCCCGTCGCTCCTGCCGAAACAAGGATCACCTAAAGGTGCTCTTTAATTTGCTTAGGCAAGCTGGTGAATGGGAGAGCAGCGGCCGAACCCGATGACCGACGATTTGACCCCGATCAACGCGCGCCCGAAGCGGCGGCAACCCGAGGCCTTCGAGGACCTCTCGCTGGCGCTGCGCGACCGCCTGCTCTGGCCGCTCGAGGACCGGTTCGTCACGCTGAGCAAGCAGGGTCAAGCCGCCGTCGCCGGCAGCGCCGTCGCGCTGGCGCTGGCGCTCGGGGTCGGCGGCTACGCGCTGGTCTCCTCAGATGGATCAGAGCCGCGGAGCGCCGCTCCGGTCGCGGTCGCCGTCGAGCCGGCTCCGCAGCCGGCGGCGCCGGAGCCGAAAGCCGCGCCCGACCCCGACCCGACGCTGCAGGGCGCCGCCCCCGTCTTCAAGGCTCCCGGCGGCGCCGGTAAGGCCTCGCAGGTGGCGGGGTCGAAGGCCGTCGCCAGCGAAGCCCCCGCCGCGGCAACCACTTCCAACACCGGCAACGCCTCCACCGACACGATCTCCTCCAACCCCGCCGCCCGTCCGACCGGCGCCACCGCTTCGACCTCGACTCCCACGGTCGACGGCCCGCCCGCCGGGCCCGCCGCGATCGCCGTCGCTCGCAAGTTCGCCGCCGCCTTCGTCGTCTACGAGACCGGCGGCGAGAAAGCCGCCGTCCGCAAATCCTTTGCCGCGACCGCCGCCCCGGAGCTGATCGACGCCTTGATGCAGCGGCCGCCGCGCCAGCCCGCAGGGGTGGAGGTGCCGAAGGCGAAGGTCCTCAACGTCGTGCCCGCCCCCTCCCATGACCGCGTCTATCCGGTCAGCGTCTCGCTGCTGCGGGTCGGCTCGACCAGCGAGCTGCGGCTGGAGATGGAACAGCTGAAAAACAAACAGTGGCGCGTGACCAACGTCCTCGGCTGATGGCGCAGGCGGAGAAGATCAGGGCGGTGCTGGCGACCGCGGCGGCCACGGCGGCGCTGGCGGTGCCGGTGGCGGTGGCGCAGGCAGAGACCGCGACCACGGCGGCCGAACCCACTCCGGGCGCGGCGATCGAAGCTCCCTGGGCTCCGGACGCAGCGGCGGATCCGGTGAAGGAAGGGGACGCGCTCGTCCCGCCGCCGGTTCCGGCGACCGAGACGCCGCCCGCAAGCGGTGGGGTCGGGGCGGGCGACGAAGACGCGACGACCGTCGAGCCGGAAGGCACCGAAGCCGTGCCCGAGGCGGAAACCGCGCCGGTGCCGAACCCGGGCGCCGCCTTCGCGATCCCCTCGCTGCCCGCCTCGAGCTGCGCGATCAGCGGCGTGCCGCCGGTGCTGATCCCGATCTACCACGCCGCCTCCGACAAATACGCGCTGGGGCCGCAGGGGCCGGCGATCCTCGCCGGGATCAACGCGATCGAGACCGGCTTCGGCCAGAACCTCGGCCCCTCCTACGCCGGCGCCGAAGGCTGGATGCAGTTCATGCCGGAAACCTGGGCGATGTACGGGGTCGACGCCAACGGCGACGGGGTCGCGGACCCGAACAACCCCGAAGACGCGATCCACGCCGCCGCCCGCTACCTCAGCGCCGCTGGGATGCCGGAGAACACCTGGGACGCGATCTGGGCCTACAACCACGCCGACTGGTACGTCGAAGACGTGCTCGAGCACGCCGGCTGCTACGCCTCAGAAGTCGGCACCGACTACGCCACCCTCGCCCTCACCCCCCAGATCCAGGTCTTCGAGTGCACCCCGGCCGAGGATTGGCGCAAGCAGATTCCGGAGGAGTACCTGAAGGCCTTCGAGGCCGCCGCCGGCCGCTACGAGCTCGGCAAGCGCGGGGTCTGGACGCTGGCCGCGATCGCCCGCCTCGAGTCGGACTTCGGCCGCGGCATGAGCAAACGTCAGCTGCGAACCGAAGGGCCGCTCGGGCTCGACCCGGTGGAGTGGAGCCGCTACGCCGTCGACGGCGACAAGGACGGCCGCCTCCGCCACGCCGACCCCGACGACTCGGCGGCGACGCTGGCGCGGCTGATGTGGTCGCGCGGCAGCATCGACGCCGGCGTCTTCACCCACAACCAGGCCTCCTGGTACGTCGACGCGGTCGCCGTCGAGGCCGACCGGCTTGCGGGCAAATGCAAAGCCCTCACCGACGAATGGTCGATCGTCCTCCCCGGCGACGTCGCCTCGCAGATCAACTGGGACAACCTCATCCTCTCCAACGACCTCGAGCTGCGGGACATCCAAGCCGGCATGCTCGACGAACGGATCACCGGTCTGCTGGCGCTGATGACCAAAGACCACGAGATCACGATCAGCTCGCTGCGCTCCGACCACTCGCAGATGACCGCCTCGGGCAACGTCTCCAACCACTATTACGGGCGGGCGATGGACATCGCCGCCGTCGACGGCGTCTCCTGCACCGACACCTCCACCACTGCCCCCTGCGGCCAGCTCGGCTTTGCCCTCGCGCAGCTGCCCGAGCCGCTGCACCCGACCGAGCTGATCTACTGCTTCGACCTCGACGGCGCTGGGCCGGCCTTCGCGATGGCCGACCACTGCGACCACATTCACGCCGGGTATCACGAGTACTAAGAGCGGGGGTGCGGTAGAGGGTGCCGGTATCCCTCTCCGGAATTGACCTCCCCCTCCGCTTCGCTTCGCACCAGCAGACGCTTTTCGCGAAACCGCGAGAAGTGTCGAATAGCGACGGCTCTCGCGGTTTCGGCGAAGTTCGCCCGCTGTCGCTAGGAGGGACGGGTGTCCCCTGGCCGACCGGCGTCCTGATTTTCGCAGTGCCCCTCGGCGAGAGTTGCTGAGTTAGCGGCGAAAATCCCAGGGAGGTCAGGGGACACCCGTCCCTCCCTACCGGAAGACACCCAGAGAATGACCGGACCCTTCCCTAACCAAGTACGGTTGACGCGGAGGCCCGATTTCGACCCTAAGGGGGACCGCGATGCCGACTTACGTGATGCTGACCAACTTGACCGCTGAGGGTGTTCGGACGTTGAAGAACAACCCGGGGCGGGTTGCCGAGGTGAACCGGGAGGTCGAACAGATCGGGGCGAAGGTAGTGGCCCAGTACGCGACCTTGGGGCAGTACGACTTCGTCACCGTCGTCGAGGCTCCCGACGAGAAGACGATGGCGAAGATCTCCGTCGAGCTCGGCTCGCGGGGGACGATGACGAGCCAGACGCTGGCGGCGATGCCAGCCGAAGACCTCTCCAGCTCGCTCTAGGACGAGCGCGTTGAAGGCATTCGTAGTCGGAGGAGGCGGTCGCGAGCACGCGATCGTGAAGGCGCTGCGGCGCTCGCCGCGTGTCACCGAGGTGCTTTGCGCGCCGGGCAACGCCGGGATCGCGGCCGACGCGGAGTGCCTGCCGGAGGTGGCCGACGACGACGCGGCGGCGATCGTCGCCGCGGCCCGGGAGCACGGCGTCGACCTGGCGGTGATCGGCCCCGAGGCGGGCTTGGTCGCGGGCGCCGTCGACGCGCTGGAGGAAGCGGGCATTCCCGCCTTCGGTCCGACCAGGACCGCCGCCGAGCTCGAGGGATCGAAGGCCTTCGCCAAGCAGCTGATGGAGGAGGCCGGGGTGCCGACCGCGTCCCACGTGCTGCTGAGCAGCCGCGAGGAAGCGCTGGAGCACCTGGCCGGCGCCGCCTACCCGACCGTGCTCAAGGCCGACGGCCTCGCCGCGGGCAAGGGCGTGATCATCTGCCAGGGCGATGACGAGGCCCGCGAGGCCGTCGAGCTCTTCTTCACCGAGCGGCGCTTCGGCTCCACCACCGTCGTCGCCGAGGAGTTCCTCGAGGGCGAGGAGCTCTCGCTGCTGGCGATCTGCGACGGCGAAAACGTCGTCCCGCTCGCCCCCGCCCAGGACTACAAGCGAATCTTCGACGGCGACCGGGGGCCCAACACCGGCGGCATGGGCAGCTACTCCCCCGTCCCCGGCTTCGGCGCCGCCGAGGTCGAGGAGATCGTCGACCGCGTCCATCGGCCGGTCGTCGCGGCGATGGCCGCCCGCGGCGCCCCCTTCCACGGCGTCCTCTACGCCGGCCTGATGATCGGGCCGGAGGGCCCGAAGGTGCTCGAGTTCAACTGCCGCTTCGGCGACCCCGAGACCCAGGCGGTGCTGCCGCGGATGCGCTCCGACCTCGCCGAGCTCTTCCTCGCCGCTCGCGAGCCGGGCGGGCTGGCCGGCGCCTCCGCCGAGTTCGGCGACGACTGGGCCGTGACCGTCGTCCTCGCCTCCGCCGGCTACCCCGAGTCGTCTTCGAAGGGGGACGTGATCCGGGGCCTCGAGGTCGCCGCGGAGGTCGCCGAGGTGACCCACGCCGGCACCTCTGGGAGCGACGGCGAGATCGTCACCGCCGGCGGGCGGGTGTTGAACCTGACCGGATTGGGAAGCAGTCCCGCCGAGGCACGCGATCGTGCGTACGATGCCGCCAGCCGGATCTCCTTCGAGGGAATGCAGATCCGCACCGACATCGCCGCCCGCGCCGTAGAGCGGGTCACCAGCTAACCCAGCCAACGAACAAGAGGAGCAGATGAGCGAGATCTCAGAGGAGCCCCAGCCGACCGGGACCACCGAGACCGGGAGCGCCGGTCCGGCCGACCCAACCCAGACGGCGACGGTGGCGACGGTCGAGGAAGCATTCACGGAAATCGACGTCGACGAGCCGCACGTCGGGATCATCATGGGCTCGAAGAACGACAAGCCGAAGATGGAACCGGCGGGCAAAGCCCTGGAGGAAGCGGGCATTCGCTACGAGGTGCGGGTGATGAGCGCCCACCGCGACCCCGAGAAAGTGCGCGAGTACTGCCTCAACGCGCGGATGCGGGGACTGAAGGTGATCATCGCCGGCGCCGGGATGTCGGCGGCGCTGCCGGGAGTGGCGGCGGCCCACACCGACCTGCCCGTGATCGGGGTGCCGATCCTCGGCAAGAGCCTCGGCGGCCTCGACGCGCTGCTCTCGGCGGTGCAGATGCCACCCGGGATACCGGTCGCCTGCGTCGCCATCGACGGCGCGAAGAACGCCGGCGTCCTCGCCGCGCGGATAATCAACGCGTGATCCCCCGCTACACCCGGCCCGAGATCGGGACGGTCTGGACGCCGCAGGCGAAGTTCGAGAGCTGGCTCGAGGTCGAGCTGGCGGCGACCGAGGCCTGGGCGGTGGAGGGGGTCGTCCCCGAGGAGGCGGCGCGGGAGGCGCGCGAGAAGGCGGCCTTCACGGTCGAGGCGGTCGAAGAGCGCGAGAAGGTGACCGACCACGACGTCGCCGCCTTCGTCGACGTCGTCGCCGCCTCGGTCGGCGAGCACGGGCGCTGGATCCACTACGGGCTCACCTCCTCCGACGTGCTCGACACCGCCCTGGCGCTGCAGCTGCGCAAGGCCGGAGAAGTCGTCCTCGCCAGCGCCTGCGCCTACCGCGACGCGCTGGTCACGCGGGCGCTCGAACACCGCGACACCCTCTGCGTCGGCCGCACCCACGGCGTCCACGCCGAGCCGACCACCTTCGGGCTGCGGCTGGCCGGCTTCGCCTTCGAGGCCGACCGCAACCTCGATCGCCTGGAGGAGGCCTTCGCCCAGCTCGCCGTCGGCAAGCTCTCGGGCGCGGTCGGCACCTACGCGTCGGTTCCGCCCGCCGTCGAGGCGAGGGTGATGCAGAAGCTCGGGCTGGGACGGGAGGACGTCGCCACGCAGGTCGTCCCGCGCGACCGCCACGCGGAGCTTCTCGCCGCGATCGCGATCGCCGGCGCCGGGCTGGAGCGCTTCGCGACCGAGGTGCGGAACCTGCAGAAAACCGAGGTGCGCGAGGTCGAAGAGCCGTTCGCCGCCGGCCAGAAGGGCTCTTCGGCGATGCCCCACAAGCGCAACCCGATCCGCACCGAGCGGATCACCGGCCTCGCCCGCGTCCTGCGCGGCTACTCCCAGGCGGGGATCGAGAACGTCGCCCTCTGGCACGAGCGCGACATCTCGCACTCCGGTGCCGAGCGGGTGATCCTGCCCGACGCGACCATCGCTCTCGACTACATGCAGGACCTGGCGGCGAAGGTCGCCGCCGGGATGAAGGTGAACGAGGAGCGGATGCGGGAGAACCTCGGGCTCACCTACGGGGCCCTGTTCAGCCAGCGGGCGCTGACGGCCCTGGTCGAGTCCGGGATGACCCGCGACGACGCCTACCGGGTCGTCCAGGAGAACGCCCAGCGCGCCTGGGACACGCGCACCGAGTTCCGCGAGCTGATCGGCGGGGCGGCGCCGGACCTCGATCTCGACAAGGTCTTCGACTACGGCGCCTACCTGACGCACGTGCCCGAGATCTTCGAACGCCTCGAAGCGCTGCGATCCTGAGCGCATGACCGAGCAGCTCGAGGCCGACGTCGCGATTGTAGGCGCCGGCCTCGCCGGGCTGGTCGCGGCGCGGAGTCTGGCGGCGGCCGGGGTGCGGCCGCTGGTGCTGGAGGCGCGCGATCGGGTCGGCGGTCGGATCCTCAACGAGGAGATCGGCGCGGGCAGGGTGGTCGAGGTCGGCGGGCAGTGGATCGGCCCCGGCCAGGAGCGGATCGCCGCGCTCGCGGCCGAGCTCGACGTCCCCACCTTCCCTACCCACGACGAGGGGCGCCACCTGCTCGAGGTCGGCGGCAGGCGGACTTCCTACGCCGGCGCCCTCACCGACGCCCGGGTCGAGCTGGTGCGCGACCTCTCCCGCGCCGTCTCGCCGCTGGCGCTGGCCGACCTCGAACTGGCGCGGGCGCGGCTCGACCGCATGGCGCGCCAGGTGCCGCTCTCCGAACCGTGGACGGCACCGAGGGCGCGACGCTGGGACGAGCAGACCTTCGCCAGCTGGGTCCGGCGCAACACCCGCAGCGCCGCCGCACGCACCCTGCTCGAACTGGCGACCGAGGCGGTCTGGGCAGTTGAGCCGGCCGACGTCTCGCTCCTCCACGTCCTCTTCTACGCCCACTCCGGCGGCGGCTTCAGCCGGCTGCTCGGCACCCGCGGCGGCGCCCAGCAGGACCGCTTCCACGGCGGCTCGCAGCGAATCCCCCTGTTGTTGGCCGAGCAGCTCGGGGAGGAGCAGCTGTGGCTGAGGGCACCGGTGCGGCGGATCGAGCACGGCGGCGAGGGGGTCGTGCTCCATGCGGGCAGCGGCGAGCCGGGCGCGGGCTTGAGCGTCCGGGCGAAGCGGGCGATCGTCGCGGTGCCGCCGACCCTGGCCGGCCGGATCGCCTACGACCCGCCGCTGCCGGCGCTCCGCGACCAGCTGACCCAGCGGATGCCGCAGGGGACGGTGATCAAGACGATGGCGATCTACGAGGAGCCGTTTTGGCGAGGGGACGGGCTTTCGGGACAGGCGGCCAGCGACGTCGGCCCCGCCCGAGTCGTCTTCGACAACTCCCCGCCCGACGGCAGTCCGGGAGTGCTGCTCGGGTTCCTCGAGGGCAGGCTCGCCCGCGAGTGGGGCGCGCGGCCAGCGGCGGAGCGGCGGCAGGCGGTTCTCGCGGGGCACGCCCGGCTGTTTGGCGAGCGAGCGGCGCGGCCCCAGCAGTTCGTCGAGCGCGTCTGGGCCGACGAGGAGTGGACGCGCGGCTGTTACGGCTGCCTGATGACGACGGGCGGCTGGACCGAATACGGCCGCGCCCTGCGAGCGCCGATCGGGCCCCTCCACTGGGCCGGCGCCGAGACCGCCACCGTCTGGAACGGCTATATGGACGGAGCGGTGCAGTCGGGGGAGCGAGCCAGCGAAGAGGTGTTCGAGGCGCTCGAACTCAGACAGGAATCACGGTGAGCCCAGCGACTCCGTTGAGTGCATCGAAATCAGCGTCCTGAGTCAGCACAGGAATTTCGTAAGCAGCGGCGGTGGCCGCGATCCAGGCGTCGTTGGCATTGACGCTCCGCCCCGACGCCGCGAGGTAAACACGCATCTGCGCCCAAGCTCTGGCGACCTGGTCGGTTACGGGGAGGACCGGGAAACGCGCCGAGGCCTCCAAAGTCGCGATGCGACGGTCGCGGACCTCGATGCTTTCGGCGGCCAACGCTCCGACCCGCAACTCCGCCCGGGTGACACTCGAGATCGCGCTTGCCAGCGGCATCGCCTCAGTCCTCAGAGTGCGGCCGCTCTCGGCGGCGATGAAGACCGAGGTATCCAGAAGCCCGCGCTCAGGACGATCGCTCACCGGAGTGGCCCTAGG
Source organism: Solirubrobacterales bacterium (assembly GCA_035273795.1). Classification (GTDB taxonomy): domain Bacteria; phylum Actinomycetota; class Thermoleophilia; order Solirubrobacterales; family 70-9; genus VAYN01. Next base: position 36,461 of record DATEOT010000047.1, read on the forward strand.
TCCTCGGTGGTGTCGCCGGCGAACCGCTCCAGGTCGGCGCGCAGACCTGAATCAGCGGAGAAGTTGGTGAGAAGTTCGATCGCCTCGGCCGCGCCAAGCCAGCGCGCCTCCTCTCTATGGGGAACCAGATCGGCCACCGGCTTCCCCCTTCGCGTGATCACGATCCTCTCTCCTTCCTCAACTCTCCGCAGCAGACCTGCAGTGTCGTTGCGGAGCTCTCGCGAGGCGACTTCTACATACATGCTACGACTGTAGCACTTGCAGTGGCAATAGCTCGAACGTAGGGTGAGGCGGTGATCCTCTACACCTGCGGCACGAAGAAGATGGGGCCCGGCTTCGCCCACCCCTGCGCGAAGGCGGGGAAGGCTCTCGACGCGGCCGGCTACGAGTACGAGCTGAAGACCGTCGGCGGCTACCGGATGATGCCCTGGACCTGGGGCAGCCGGGAAAAGGACCGGGCCGAGGTCAAGAAACTCAGCGGCCAGGAAGACGTGCCGATCCTCGTCCTCGACGACGGCGAGGTGATCTCCGGCTCCGGCACGATCGCCAAGTGGGCGAAGGAGCACCCGCACTCACCGGCCAAGTCCGGCAGTTGAGCCTCATCCAACCGCGAATTTCGTGATCACGGCAGCCGTAAGGCTGAACCCGAAGAACATAATCGCGTAGCCGAAGCGGTCGATCCGATCATTGAGCCGCGCAAACTGCTGGTCTACCTTGCCGAAGCTTTTGTCGACCTCATCGAACCGCCGCTTTATTTCTTTTTGCATGCCATCAAAGCGAAGGTTTACTTCCTCTTTGGTAGCCGCTTTCTCGAAGCCCGCGTCCATCCGCCGGCTAAGTTCGTTCATCCGGTCGTCGTTCCAGTTCTCCACGTCTGCCTCCTTCTCCAGAAGTGCCTCCATAGAAGAAGTGTAGACAAAACGATTCGAAACGTGTTGTCAGACCGCAACCGGCTCGCGGGCCGGCTGCCGGTCGGTGACCACGACCGGGGTTCCCTCTTTCGGTGAGAGGGTGATGTTGCGGCGGCCGGTGCGCTCAGGTCGCGGGTCCGCCTTGCGCAGCTCGCAGCGGGTCAGCACCTCGCGGAGGACGATCCGCATCTCGAACTCGGCGAAGGCGGCGCCGATGCAGCGGCGGACGCCGCCGCCGAAGGGGATCCAGGCGTAGGTGTCCGGCCCGTCCTCGAGGAAGCGCTCGGGCCTGAAGGCGAACGGCTCGGGATAGAGGTCGGCGCGGGTGTGGGTGAGCCAGATCGCCGGGGTGACGTCGGTCCCGGCCGGCAGCATCGTCCCGTCCGCGACGAGGTCCTTGGCCAGCCGCCGTCCCGCCAGCGGGATCACCGGCCGCAGCCGCAGCGACTCGGAGATCGTCGCCCGCAGGTAGTCCTCCTCCCCCGCCGACAGCGACTCGCGCAACCGCGCCAGCTCCGCCGGGTGGCGCAACAGCAGGTCGAAGGTCCAGGCGAGGGCGGTCGCGGTCGTCTCGTGACCGGCCAGGAGCAGCGTCATCAGCTGGTCGCGCAGCTCCCGGTCCTCCATCCGCGTGCCGTCCTCGAACTCGGCCAGCATCAGCATCGAGAGGATGTCTCCGCGCTCGGGAAGATCGTCGCGTCCCCTGTGCTCGGCGATCTCCGCCATCAGCAGCTCGTCGACTTCGCGCAGCTCGCGCTCGAAGTGGGCGAACATGCCGCGGCCGCCGAAGCGCTGCAGCACCAGCCCCAGCACCTGGCGGCCCGGCGAGGCCGTTTCCTGCAGCACGGTCCCAAGCATCTCCCGCAACCGCTCCAGCCGCGGCCCGCTGGAGACGCCGAAGACGACGCGGAGGATCACCTCCAGGGTCACCGCCTGCATCCGCGTGTGGATCGGGAACTCCTCGCCGAGCGGCCAGGAGTCGATCTCGGCCGCGACGATCTCGTTCATCGTCGCCTCGTAGGAGCGCATCCGCTCGCCGTGGAAGGGCGGCAGCATCAGCCGGCGGCGGCTGATGTGTTCGGCTCCCTCTTGGATCAAGAGGGATTTGGAGCCGAGGATCGGCTCGAGGATGATGTTGCGGCCCGGCGGCAGACCGTGCTCGCGCTCCCGGTAGAGCGCCTTGATCGCCTCCGGGTCGGAGATCAGCACCATCGGTCGCTCGAAGCCGAGGAAGCGGACGCTGAAGGAGTCGCCGAACTGGCGGCGGCAGTCCTCCATGAAGGCGATCGGCCGGAAGGCCCAGCGCAGCATCTGGATCAGCGGGGGACTGCCGGGTTCGGGCGGGAGCGCCACGAACCAAAGCATCGCAGAGGATGGTTAGCATCGCCCCCATGCCAACTATTTCCGAGCTGAACCTCCTGTCCTCCGGCAAGGTGCGCGAGATCTACGAGTGGGACGAAGACCTGCTGATGGTCGCCTCCGACCGCATCTCCACCTACGACGTCGTGATGCCGACGCCGATCCCCGACAAGGGCAAGGTCCTGAACCGGATGTCGGTCTTCTGGTTCGGCCTGACCGAGGACGTCGTCCCCAACCACTTCATCTCCGAGGACGTGCCCGAGGAGGTTGCCGAACGGGCGATGCGGGTGAAGAGGCTCGAGATGTATCCGGTCGAGTGCGTGGTCCGCGGCTACCTCTCCGGCTCGGGCTGGAAGGAATACAAGGAAGGCGGCGCCGTCTGCGGGATCGAGCTGCCCTCCGGCCTGGTCGAGTCCGATCAGCTGCCGGAGCCGATCTTCACCCCGGCGACCAAGGCCGAGGTCGGCGACCACGACGAGAACGTCGACTTCGACCGCGCCGCCGAGATCGTCGGCGACCGGGCGCTGATGGAAGAGCTGCGGCGGATCTCGATCGAGGTCTACAAGCGCGGCTCCCAGCACGCGGCCCAGCGCGGGATCATCCTCGCCGACACCAAGTTCGAGTTCGGCCGCAGCGCCGGGGCCGAGATCGTCCTCGGCGACGAGGTCCTCACCCCCGACTCCTCGCGCTTCTGGCCCGCCGCCAGCTACCAGCCGGGCGCCACGCCCCCCTCCTTCGACAAGCAGTTCGTCCGCGACTGGGCGACGGCGAGCGGATGGGACAAAAAGCCGCCGGCGCCCGAGCTGCCCGCCGACGTGGTCGAGCAGACGAGGGCCAAATACATCGAGGCCTACGAGCGGGTCACCGGCGAGTCGTTCTGAGCCACTCGCTAGATTGGCTCTAGTGAAGGCGCGCGTGCTGATCCGCCCCAAGGAGGGCATCCTCGACCCCCAGGGCAAGGCCGTGGAGCGGGCGCTGCCGGCGCTCGGCTTCGAGGGGATCGGGCAGGTCCACGTCGGGCGGATGGTCGAGCTCGAGGCCGAGAGCCCGGAGCGGCTCGAGGAGCTCTGCGAGAAGCTGCTCGCCAACACCCTGATCGAGGACTACGAGATCCAGACCCTTTGAACGCCTCGGGTCGCGAATACGTCAGGCATCCCCGGACGCGAAGCGGAGGAGATGCCGTTCAATGATCTGGGGTGTTCTCCAATTTCCTGGTTCCTGCGATGAGCGGGATGCCTTGCACGCCTGCGAGATCGCCGGCGACGGCGCTCGGCTCGTCTGGCACGAGAGCCGCGACCTCGACGGCGTCGACGGGGTCGTCGTCCCCGGCGGCTTCTCCTACGGCGACTACCTGCGGGCCGGCGCGATCGCCCGCTTCAGCCCGGCGATGGAAGCGGTCGCCGAGGCGGCCGAGGGCGGCGCCCCCGTACTTGGGATCTGCAACGGCTTCCAGGTCCTCTGCGAGGCGGGGCTGCTGCCGGGTGCGCTGCTGCGCAACGTCGAGCTGCGCTTCCGCTGCCACCAGGTCGACCTGATCGAAGAGGCCACGGGCGAGCGGCTCTCGATCCCCGCCAAGCACGGCGAAGGGCGCTACTACGCGCCCGAGGAGATGCTCGACGCGATGGAGGCCAACGGGCAGATCGCCTACCGCTACGCCGTGGGCCACAACTCCAACGGCTCGGCCCGTGACATCGCCGGGGTGACCAACGAGCGCGGCAACGTCCTCGGCCTGATGCCCCACCCCGAGCACGCGGTCGACCCGCTGACCGGCTCCACCGACGGGCTGCGCGTCTTCGAGCGGATGAGCCAGGTCACGGCGTGACCGTCGGCACCCCGAAATACCGCGAGCTCGGCCTCACCGACTCCGAGCACGAGCTGATCGTCGAGAAGCTGGGGCGCGAGCCGAACGACGTCGAGCTGGCGATGTTCAGCCTGCTCTGGTCCGAGCACTGCGCTTACAAGCACTCGCGCAAGCTGCTGCGGCGGCTGCCGACCGAGGGCGAGCGGGTAGTGATGGGGCCGGGGGAGAACGCCGGCGCCGTCGACGTCGGCGGCGGCTACGCGGTCGCCTTCAAGGTGGAGAGCCACAACCACCCGAGCGCGGTGGAACCGTTCCAGGGCGCGGCGACCGGGGTCGGCGGCATCCTCCGCGACGTCTTCGCGATCGGGGCGCGGCCGATCGCGATCCTCGACAGCCTCCGCTTCGGCGAGCTCGACTCGGTTCGCTCGCGCCACCTGCTCGACGGCGCGGTGCGCGGAATCGGCCACTACGGGAACTCGATCGGGGTGGCGACGGTCGGCGGCGAGATCTACTTCGAGGAGCCCTACGAGCACAACTGCCTGGTCAACGCGATGTGCATCGGCTTCGCCAAGATCGACGAGATGGTCCGCGCCGCTGCGGCGGGCGCCGGCAACTCGGTCGTCCTGATGGGCGCCTCGACCGGGCGCGACGGGATCGGCGGCGCCTCGGTGCTCGCTTCAGCGGAGTTAGACGAGGGGGACGACGCGACCAAGCGACCGACGGTGCAGATCGGCGACCCCTTCGAGGAGTCGAAGGTTCTGGAGTGCTGCCTCGAGCTGCTGCAGAAGGGCCTGCTGGTCTCGCTGCAGGACCTCGGCGCCGCCGGCCTCACCTCCTCGGCCGGGGAGATGGCTTCGGCCGGCGGGGTCGGGATCGACATCGACGTCGCCGAGGTGCCGCTGCGCGAGGCAGACATGGAGCCCTTCGAGATCATGGTCTCCGAGTCGCAGGAGCGGATGCTGGCGGTGGTCGAGCCCGAGCGGGTCGACGAGGTACGGGCGATCTGCGAGAAGTGGCAGACGGGCTCGGCTGAGATCGGCAAGGTGACCGAGAGCGGCCTGGTCCGCATCCTCCGCGACGGCGAGACGGTCGGCGAGATGCCGGTCGAGGCGCTGGTCGACGGCTGCCCGCTCTACGACCTCGACCCGGTCGAGCCCGAGGGCTGGATCTACGGCAACCGGGCGACGCTGGCCGAGGGCGCGAGCCCCGAGGAGGAGCTGCTGGCGCTGCTGGGGGCGCCGAGCATCGCCTCAAAGCGCTGGGCCTTCGAGCAGTACGACTCGCTGGTCGGCTCGCGGACCGTGAGCCGGCCCGAGCAGGCCGACGCCGCCGTCCTGCAGCTGCCCGAGTCCGGCAACGCGATCGCGGTCTCGATCGACGGCAACGGACGGCGCGTCGCCTGCGACCCCTACGCGGGGACTATCGACGCCGTGCTCGAGTGCGCGCAGAACCTCGCCTGCGTCGGCGCCGAGCCACTGGGACTCACCAACTGCCTCAACTTCGGCAACCCCGAGAAGCCGGCCGGCGCCTGGCAGCTCGACCGCGCCGTCAGCGGCCTCGCCGACGCCTGCACCGCACTTGGCGTGCCCGTCGTCGGCGGCAACGTCTCCCTCTACAACGAGGGGCCCGACGGCCCGATCTACCCGACGCCGGTGGTGGCCCTGGTCGGCGAGCTTCCCGACCCGACCCGGGTCGCCGGCAACGCCTTCGTCAACGAGGGCGACGCGATCGGCCTCGTCGGCCCCTTCGCCCCCACCCTCCACGGCTCGGAGTTGGCGAAGCAGCGCGGGCATCTGGAGATGGGTCTGCCGCAGCCGGACGTCGCCGCGGTCGCGGCGGCCTGCGAGATCGTCCGCGACGCGGTCCGCGCCGGCAGGCTCGCCTCCGCCCACGACGTCTCCGACGGCGGCCTGGCTGTCGCGATCGCCGAGTCCGCGATCGCCGGCGGCATCGGCTGCGAGGCCAACGTCGAACACCTCCGCGAGCGCGGCTGCCAGCCCGAGGAAGCCCTCTTCGGCGAGGGCACCGGCGGCTTCCTCGTCAGCGGCGATCGCGAGGTCCTGGAGGAGCTCGGCGCGGTGCTAATCGGCAGCGTCGGCGGCGATCAGGTCGCAATCGGCGCCGGCGACCGCAGTCTCTCGGTCACCCTCGCCGACGCCAAGCGCACCTGGAGCTCGCTGCCGGCTCAGGCCGAGGGCGACGGCGCCTGAGGCGAGCGAAGCCAGCGCCGCAAAGAGGTAGGCGGCGTCGGAGACGCGGAGGGACTCCGCGAGCGAGACCGGGTCGCCGACGATGGCGACGAGGATCGCGGTGCCGAGCACGGCGCCGACCTGGCGGAAGGCGGCGTTGACTGCACTGGCGGTGGCGAAGCGGTCGACGGGGACGTCGCGGACGGCGGCCGAGCCGAGGGCGGGGAAGGCGAGCCCGATGCCGATCCCGGTCAGGCTCGCCCCCGGCAGCCAGGTGCCGAGGTAGTCGGGCTCGGCACCGGCCGAGCGCAGGACCAGCGTTCCCGCGGCAAAGATCAGGGTGCCGGGGACGATCACCGCGCGGTGGCTGAAGCGATCGGCGAGGCGGCCGGCGGGACCGGAGACGACCGTGGTCAGGGCGGGGCCGGGCAGTGCCGCGAGGCCCGCGCCAAGCACCGAGTAGCCCCAGACGGTGATCAGGAAGAGGACGTTGCCGAGGATCAGCGAGAAGAAGGCGGTGGCGAAGAGCAGGGTGCCGAGGTTGCCGAGGCCGAAGGAGCGGTGGGTGAAGAGCTCCGGCTCGACGATCGGCCGCGGGTGGCGCAGGCTGCGGAAGACGACCGCGGCGAGGAGCGCCGCGGCGACCGCGAACGAGGCGAGGGTGGCGGGCGAACTCCATCCCCAGTCGTTGCCCTCGACGATCCCCAGCGTCACCGTCGCCAGGGCGACGGCCAGCATCGCCGCCCCTGGCAGGTCGGGAAGGCGGGTGTTGGCGATCGCCCCCTGGGGAAGGTGGCTGCGCCCGAGCCAGAGGATCGCCGCGCCGAGCGGAAGGTTGACGAGGAAGACCCACCTCCAGTCGGCGAGCTCGACCAGCGCTCCGCCCAGGGTCGGGCCGATCGCGGCGGCGGCCGCGGCGGCGGCGCCCCACAACCCGACGCCGGCGGCCCGGCGCTCGACCGGGAAGCTGTCGAGGACGATCGCCAGCGAGGTCGGAGCGATCAGCGCTCCCCCCACCCCTTGCAGGACGCGGGCGCCGATCAAGGTCTCCAGCGTCGGCGCCACCGCGCAGAGCAGGCTCGAGGCGGTGAAGGAGGCGACGCCGACGAGGAAGACCCGCCGGTGGCCGAAGCGGTCGGCGAGACCCCCGGCCGGGACCAAGAGCGCGGCGAGGATGACGAAGTAGCCGTCGAGGACCCAGGAGAGCAGACCGCGGCTCGCCTCGGGGAAAGAGGCCGAGATGTCGGGGAAGGCGATGTTGACGATCGTCGTGTCGAGGAAGACGAGGAAGGCGCCGGTGCAGGCGATCGCCACCGACCCTTTATGACGCTGGTCATACATCGCGATGGCGACTATACTATGTCCGTGGGCATAACGCGAATTACCGATGCCGAAGCGATCGAGCCGGCCCGCCGTGACGGGCGCGAGCGGCTGCTGAACGGCGCCCGCAGGCTGCTCGCCGAGAAGGGCTACGCCGGGATGGAGCTGCGCGACGTCGCCGAGCGCGGCAAGGCCCCGCGGGGGTCGATCTACCACCACTTCCCCGGTGGCAAGAGCCAGCTCGCGATCGAGGCGGCCGAACTCGAGGGCACGGAGATCCGGGCGGCGATCGAGCGCTCGCTGCAGGAGCGCGGCCTCAGCGAGACGCTGACGATGTTCGGCGAGATGTTCCGCCGCCAGGTCAAGAACAAGCCGGAGCGGCTCGGCTGCC
>DATEOT010000048.1:0-7432 GCA_035273795.1 Solirubrobacterales bacterium
GAAGCCGGTCGGCGAGTAGGACCCGTTGCCGCTGACCGCCACCGCCACTTCATAGGCGGGCGCGGTCGCGCAGGTCTCGTCGCCCGGGCCGTAGGCGCGGAAGACGATCTCTCCTCCCGGCGCGAAGCCGCCGCTGAGGGTCGCGGAGTCGGTGATCGTGCCGCCGACCACGACGGTGGAGGTCGCTGACCCCGAGAGGCTCGGCGAGGCCTTGGCGACGAGCGAGGATTGGTCGGCGGCGCCGCAGGGGAGGGTGACCGCTTTGTTGTTCGCGTCGCCCGGGTAGCTCGCCGTCCAGCGGAACTCACCGGCCTGCTGGGTGAGGAAGTCCGGGGAGGTGGCGGTGCCCTCCTCGATCGGCACGGTGTTCGTAGCCAGCGGCGTCGTGCAGGTGGCGTCCTCCGGCGCGAAGACCGAGAAGGTCACTTCGCCGCCAGGGGTGAAGCCCTCGCTCACGGTGACTTCGTCGTGGATGGCGGCACCGACGACGCCTGCGCTGGCGTTGCCGGTCAGGCTCGGGGTCGCCTTGGCGACTTTCGAGCCCGCGGAGCAGACGGAGTCGGCGGGTTCGTTTTCCCCGTCGCCCGAGTAGTGGGCGCTCCAGTTGTAGGTGCCGGGTGCGGGTGGGACGAACTCCTCCGAGAGGTACTGCCCTTCGCCGAGAACCGTGACCGTCGACTGGTCCAGCGGGGGTTCAGAGCAGGTGGGGTCGGCGGCGGCGAAGACTTCGAAGGTGATTTCGCCGGTCGCGTCGGGGCTTTCAGAAAGGTCCGCGATTGCCCGGATCCCTTCGCCGATCACCGCGTCGGTTGCTCCGACGCTCAGAATTGGCGCGGCAGCAGCCGCGCTGGCAAAGAGCAGCAAGCCAAGGGCCGCAACAGCCGATATACACACCCTGCGCATACCGAACTAGAATATCCGTCTATGCGCGGCCGCCCCCTCTCTTTGATCATCTTGGTGATGCTCCTGCTGTCGGTGGGGCCGGCGGCGGCCCCGGCCGCGGAAGAGCCTGCTCCCGCGCCGCCGGAAGCTCCGGCGCCCGAAGCCACCCCTCCGCCCTCGACGGGCTGGGTTCCGCAGGACGCCGCGGCTGAAGGCGCCGGCAGCGCGAACGCGCCGACCCAGCGTGGAAGCTCGCTGGGCAGCGGAGGAAGCTCGAACCCGGCTCCGTCGAGCAGCGACCCGGCTCCCGCACCGGAGCCATCCCCGCCGCCCCCCGCTCCGAGCACTTCCTATGACGAGCCGGAAACGTCGGCGCCGCCGGTGACCGAGGCTTCCCCTACCGCGCCCGACTTCGATGCCGCTCCTGCCCCCGCCCCCGCCCCGGAGCCGGTCGCGAAGGCAGAGCCCGGGAACGCCGTCCCTCCGGCCATCGGGGGAGCGGACGCGGTGGCGCGACCGACCTCGGACGCCGCCGGCGAGTTTGCGGCCTCGGCTGCGGTCGGGCAGGTTGCGAGCACCGTCACCGAGGAGTCCGGAGGTCTCCCGTGGCTGGCCTTGATCCTCTGCGGTCTGGTCCTCCTCTACGCGGGGGCACGGGTGTTGCTCGGTCCGGTCGAGCCCGAGTTCTTCCGGTCCGGCCGCTTCCACTTCGTCCGCCGCTTGTTCCCCGGCGCCTGAGCCCCGCTCAGCTGCCCCGCAGCGACGCCAGCCACTCGGCGGGCAGCACCGGGGGCATCCGCCCGGGGTAGTCCGGGACGAAGCGCCTCGCCAGCGCTCCCGCGGGGCGGTTCTCGATCGCCGGCCGCAGGTCGTCGAGGGTCATCGCCAGGCCGATGCTGGGGGCGATCTGGAAGTCGGCGGCGTTCGGTCGCTCTCCGTTGAGGACGCCGCTCTCGATCAGGCCGTCGACCTTGTCGAGCATCGCCGGCAGCGCCACCAGAGCCCTGCGGGCGTTCTCGTCGCTCGCCTCGTTGAAGCGGGCCGAGAGGGCGACGATCGGCGCCGCCGTCTTCACCGCCAGGCCGATCGGCATCCCGATCTTGGCGCCCTCGGAGTAACCGCGCAGCGGCGCCCGGTCCTTCTTCATCCCCCACCAGAGGATCTGGCGGACCGGGTGCTGCAGCTCCTCGTCGCCGAAGCGCTCGGCCTCCTCGACCGCCGCGCGTCGATCGGTGTCAATGGGGAACAGCGGCGGCTCGGGCCGCAGGCGCTCGAGCTCCCGCGCGATCTGCCGCGAGCCCTGGACCTTGTCGCCGTCGATCTTCAATGCCGGCACGGTGATGCCGGAGAAGCCCACCGCTCGCAGGACCCCCTTGGAGATCACCGGCAGCAGGTCGGTGCGCTTGTAGGGGATGCCCTTGTGCTCGAGCATCAGCTGCGTGGCGATGCTGGGGTGCGAGGCCGGGATGACGAACAGGCGTGCGTTCATCGGGCGATCCTAAGCGGAAACGCCCTCGACTGGCTACCCAGCCAGTCGATGCCCGCGATAATCAACCGATGCTTCTCGCGGTCGACGTCGGCAATACGCAGACCCACCTGGGCGCCTTCGACGGAGAGCGCCTGGTCCAGCACTGGCGCTTCCAGACCCGTTCGGGCGCGACCGGCGACGAGCTGGCCGAGCGAATCGCCGGGCTCTTCTCGCTCTGCGGGATGTCCTTCGACGAGATCGACGCGGTCTGCGTCTCGTCGGTGGTGCCGCCGCTCGGCAGCCAGTTCGAAGAGCTGGCGGCGCGCTACCTCGACGCCGGCTGCCTGACGATCGGCCCCGGGGTGAAGACCGGGATGCCGATCCGGATCGAGAACCCGCTCGAGGTCGGCGCCGACCGCCTCGTCAACGCGATCGCCGCCTACGAGCGCTTCGGCGAGGCCTGCGTCTCGGTCGACTTCGGCACCGGGATCAACATCGACGCCGTCTCGGCCGACGGCGAGTACCTCGGCGGCGCCATCGGCCCCGGCCTCGCGCCCTCGCTCAGCGCCCTGATCGATCGCGCCGCCCGGATCACCCGGATGGACCTGGAAGAGCCCCGGGAAGCGATCGGCCGCTCGACCCGCGCGGCGATCAACTCCGGCTTCATCTTCGGCTTCGCCGGCTTGATCGACGGCATCGTCCGCCGGGTCGAAGAGGAACTGCCGAACCCGAAGCTGCTCGCCACCGGCGGCTACGCCTCGGTCGTCGTCCCCTTCACCGAGACGATCGACGAGGTCGACGATCTGCTCACCCTGAAGGGCCTGCGGCTGATCCATGAACGCAACCGGTGAGAAAGCAGCCCCGCAGCCGCCGCTGACGGAGCCCTTCGAGATCGGCGGGATCCGGATCGCCAACCGGATCCTGCTGGCGCCGCTCGCCGGGATCGGCAACTGGTTCGTGCGGATGCAGGCCAAACGACATGGCGCCGGCCTCGCCGTCTCGGAGATGGTCTCCAGCTTCGCCCTCCACTACCGCAACGAGCGCACCCTGCGGGACTTGCTGCGCATCCACCCCGACGAGCACCCGGTCTCGATCCAGCTCTTCGGCCACGATCCCGAGGTGATGCGCTCCGGCGCCGAGATCGCCGCCGGGGCCGGCGCCGACCTGATCGACATCAACATGGGCTGCCCGGTGCCGAAGGTGCGGAAGACCGGCGCCGGTGCCCAGCTCCTGCGCGACCCCGAGCTGGCCCTGGATCTCGCCCGCGGCGCCGCCGAGGGCAGCGGCTTGCCGGTGACGGTGAAGCTGCGCTCGGGGATCGAGGCCGGCGACCGCTCCGGCTTCGAGCTGGCGGTTCGCCTGGTCGAGGAGGCGGGGGTCGCAGCGATCGCCTTCCATCCCCGGGCGGCGACCAAAGGCCACAAGGGCAAGCCCGACTACGCCCTCACCCGCGAACTGGTCGAGCGGCTCGAGGTGCCGGTGATCGTCTCCGGCGGTCTCTCCAGCGCCGAGGCGGCGCGGCGCGCCTACGCGGAGTCCGGCGCCGACGCGGTGATGATCGCCCGCGGCTCCTTCGGCAACCCCTGGGTCTTCGAGGAACTGAGCGGCCGCCGCGCCGCGCCGCCGCGCCGCGAGGAGGTCGTCGCCGAGTGGCTCTGGGTGGTCGACAGGGCAGAGGAGCACCTGGGAGCGGAGCGGGCGGCGCGCTACCTGCGCAAATTCCACCCCTGGTACGTCGAGCGCCTGGAGGCGCCGAAAGAGGTCTTCCTCGAGCTGCAGCACAGCGCTGATCTGGCTCGGACGCGGGAGTTGATCGGCGGTCTGGCGACCGCCGCCGTACCCGCCTGAACAGGCCCCTTTGGCCGCTTGGCCACCCCCGCTATAATCGCGCGCTCCCTGCCCGGGTGTGCCGCCGTCCGTTGGGTGCGCCAGGGCGGTTTTTTTAGGTCCTGGGAGACCGGCCAGGCTCCCTTTTCCAATCCAAAGCGAGGTCGTTCAAGTGCGTCAGGCCGTCATCACCCCCGAGGGGCTGGAGAAACTTAAAGAGGAGATCGAGTTCCTCTCGACGACCAAACGCCGGGAGGTCGCGGCTCGGATCAAGGAGGCGCGCGAATTCGGCGACATCTCCGAGAACGCCGAATACGACGACGCCAAGAACGAACAGGCCCTGCTCGAGGCGCGGATCGCCCAGCTGGAGGAGAAACTTCGCCGCGCCCAGGTGATCGACGAGAAGTCGATCGGCACCGACGAGGTCGGCTTCGGCTCGATCGTCCACGTCAAAGACCAGAAAACGGGCAACTCGCAGAAATTCCAGATCGTCGGTTCGACCGAGGCCAACCCGCTCGAGCACAAGCTCTCGAACGAGTCGCCGATCGGCAAGGCGCTGATCGGCAAGAAACGCAACGACGTGGTCACCGTCGAGGTCCCGCGCGGCCCGAAGAAAAAACTGAAAATCACCAAGATCGAGAAAGCCTGAGGGCCGATAGGCTCGCGCCTTCGATGAGCGAGCCCACGCCGCAGGAGCAGCAGCAGGATCTCTCCCAGGTCCTCGAGGACCGACGCGAGAAGCTGGAGCGGATCCGCGAGGCGGGAATCGAGCCGTTTCCGCACGAGTTCTCCGACCGCGAGGACATCGCCGAGGTGCGGGCGGCCCACCCGGGGCTGCAGGCCGGCGCCGAGACCGACTCGCGCCATCGCGTCGCCGGGCGGATCGTCGCCCGCCGCGGCCACGGCAAGGCCTGCTTCCTCGACATCCGCGACGGCAGCGGCCAGATCCAGCTGCACGCGCGCAAGGACGTGCTCGGCGACGAGGCCTACGAGATCCTGGTCGACCTGGACCTCGGAGACATCATCGGCGCCGAGGGCACGGCGATGGCGACCCGCCGCGGCGGCGAGCTCTCGCTGGCGATCGACCACTGGCGGCTCCTGGCCAAGAGCCTGCGTCCGCCGCCGGACAAGTTCCACGGCCTCGAGGACGCCGAGACCCGATTCCGCCGCCGCGAGCTCGACCTGATCGCCAACGAGGAGAGCCGCCGCGCCTTCCGCATCCGCGCCCGCACGATCACCGAGATCCGCCGCTGGTTCGACGAGCACGACTTCGTCGAGGTCGAGACGCCGGTCCTGCAGCCGCTCTACGGCGGCGCCCTGGCGCGCCCGTTCATCACCCACCACAACGCCCTCGATCGCGACTTCTACCTGCGGATCGCGACCGAGCTCTACCTCAAGCGCCTCGTCGTCGGCGGCATCGACCGCGTCTACGAGCTCGGCAAGGACTTCCGCAACGAGGGGGTCTCGCACAAGCACAACCCCGAGTTCACGATGCTCGAGTGGTACGAGGCCTACGCCGACTACGAGAAAACCGCCCACGATCTCGAGCGGTTGGTCGCCGAGGTCGCCGAGCGGGTGCTGGGGACGACGAAAGTCCCTCGCGGCGACGTCGAGATCGACTTCGCGCCGCCCTGGCGCCGGATCACCCTGCGGGAGGCGATCCGCGAGAAGTCCGGGATCGATGTCGCCGAGCACCCGACCCGGGAGGCCCTTGCCAAGGCGATGGGCACCGAGCCCGACCCGAAGGAGGGCTGGGGGAAGCTGGTCGACGGGCTGCTCTCGCGCGACGTCGAGCCGGGGTTGATCCAGCCGACCTTCGTCTTCGACTACCCGGTCGAGCTGTCGCCCTTCGCCAAGGCTCACCGCTCCGAGGAGGGGATGGTCGAGCGCTGGGAGGCCTTCGCCGGGGGGGTGGAGATCGCCAACTCCTTCACCGAGCTCAACGACCCCGACGAGCAGCGGCGCCGCTTCGAACAGCAGGCCGCCGAGGTGGCGCGCGGGGACGAGGAGGCGCACCAGTTCGACGAGACGTTCGTCGAAGCGCTCGAACAAGGCATGCCGCCGACCGGCGGCGTCGGCGTCGGAATCGACCGCCTGGTGATGATGCTGACCGGTGCCAAGACCTTGCGAGAAGTGCTGCTCTTCCCGGCGATGCGCACGTAATCCGCACCGGAACGGGCCAAGTCCTGCGTGAAACTTCGCTCCTAGCGTGCTCGACCGCTCAGAAGCCGGACCACCGACCCCGGTAGAGTTATGGGACAGATGGGCGCCTCCCGATGGAGGGATCAAGGCGTTCGGCGGTACAAACCGGGGTATCCCCGGTTGTGAACCAGGAAGAGGTCTGCATTGTTCGAGCGATTCACTGAGAGGGCTCGCCAGGTCGTCGTCCTAGCGCAGGAGGAGGCCCGGACGCTCAAGCACAACTACATCGGCACCGAGCACATCCTGCTCGGGTTGCTGCGCGAGGAGGAGGGTCTTGCCGCCCGCGTCCTCGAGTCCCTCGACATCACGGTGGAACGGGTCCGCTCGCAGGTCGTTCGCATCGTCGGCTCGGGCGAGGAGGTCACCTCCGGGCAGATCCCCTTCACGCCGCGCGCCAAGAAGGTGCTGGAGCTGGCGCTGCGCGAGGCTCTCTCCCTCGGCCACAACTACATCGGCACCGAGCACATCCTGCTCGGCCTGGTGCGGGAGAACGAGGGCGTCGCCGCCCGCATCCTGCTCGACTTCGACGCCGACTCGGACAAGATCCGCAACGAGGTCATCCGCATGCTGTCGGGCCCCGGCGGCCGTCGCCAGGGCGGCGGCGGAGCCGGCGGTACGGGCGAGGGCAAAAAGTCTTCGAAACTGCTCGACCAGTTCGGTCGCAACCTCACCCGCCTCGCCGAGGAGGGCAAGCTGGACCCGGTGATCGGTCGCGAGACCGAGATCGAGCGGATCATGCAGGTCCTCTCGCGCCGGACCAAGAACAACCCGGTGCTGCTGGGCGAGCCGGGCGTCGGCAAGACCGCCGTCGTCGAGGGCTTGGCCGCGCGGATCAACAAAGGCGAGGTGCCGGAGCTGCTGAAGAACAAGCAGATCTACACCCTCGACCTGGCCGCCCTGGTCGCCGGCTCCAAGTACCGCGGCGAGTTCGAGGAGCGCCTGAAGAAGGTGATGAAAGAGATCACCCAGCGCGGCGACATCATCCTCTTCATCGACGAGCTCCACAACCTGGTCGGCGCCGGCGCCGCCGAGGGCGCGATCGACGCCGCCTCG
>DATEOT010000049.1:0-11575 GCA_035273795.1 Solirubrobacterales bacterium
TGACCGATGCCGGCCAAGCAGAAGCCCACCGGCCCCGAAGAGATGTTGCTGTCCATCCTCCAGCACCCGCTGCGAAAGCGGCTGCTCAGGTTCTACATCGAAACCGAAGCGACGCTGAGCCCGAAGGAACTCACGCTCCTCGCCAACGACCCGAAGATCTCGAACGTCGGCTACCACGTCCGCGTCCTCGCGGAAAAGGGCGCGGTGGAGCTGGCCGAGACCCAGCCGCGGCGAGGCTCAGTCGAGCACTTCTATAAGGCGACGAATCTCGTTGACGAAGTGCCCTGGGGACGGGCGGCGCTCGGCATCGAGGAGGTCGAGCGATGAGCAAGGGAAAACGACGCCCGACGAAGGCGACGAGCCTTCGCCTCTCCCCGGAGGTGGCGGCCGAACTGGAGGCGGTAGCCCGAGCCCTGGGGATGACGATCTCCGACGTGGTTCGGGCTGCCGTCAGCAATCACATCGCGAGCGTTCGCAGCGACGACCGTTTCCAGGCACGTTTGAGGGAGCAGATGGAGAAGGATCGCGAGCTGTTGGAACGGCTGGCCGAATAGCTCACACCTCTTGTCGCGAGGTTCGCACTGGGGTTCGTCTTGGGGTTCGCTACGGGGTTCGCACTGGGGTCCGCGTCGGGGTTCGTACCCTCATTTTCGGAAGGTGCCGCACATGGCTCCCGGTCTCGCTTTCCGGCGCGCCTCGTTCGCTGACATCTATAGAGGTAAAAGAACTGCCTCTCCGAATTTGTCGTCTCGGTGGCTGCCGCCAGGGCCCGGGATCGCCCCGCCGCCGTCAACCTCGCCGTGGCTCTGCTGACCTTCGCCTGACTGCCGTCGCGCTCCCGATCGGTCGCGCTCCGGCCACCGGTCTCGGTCCTGTTAACGTTTTGTCCGCGACTATCAAAGCGGGGCGGCACCGCACCAACGGCCCGCCCCATGGCTCACGAGGTGATGCTCATGAGCGGTTCCCAGGATACGACGGTCCCTGCGGCCGAATCGGGTTGCGGCGACAAGCGGCGGCTCGTCAAGACCAAGACCCCCGGCGTCTTCAAGCGGATCGACGGCAAAGGGCGCACGATCGGCTACGCCTGCGTCTACCGCAGCGGCGCGAGGCAGCGAAAGCGCCACGCCCGCACCTACGAGGAGGCGAAGCGGATCAAGCGCGAGAGCGAGACCGACCGCGACCGCGGCGAGCTGCAGGAGCGCAGCGCGATCACCTTCCGCCGGTACCTGGACGAGTGGGTCGGGCGCTACCGCGGCCAGGGCCGGCGGGGCTTCCGCGAGACGACCCGCGAGGAATACCGCCGCCTGATCGGCGCCTACGCCCACCGCTACTTCCCGGCCCGCCTCAAGCTGGTCGACGTCTCCACCTACACCCTCGCCCGCTTCGTTGACTGGCTGGCCGACGAGGAGGTCCAAGGGAAGGCCCTCGGCGACCGCACGATCGCCAACGCCACGATCCCGCTGCGGGCGGCGCTGGCGACCGCGAAGCGCGAGGGCCTGATCCGCCACAACCCGGCGCAAGGGCTGGCGCTACCGCCGCGCCAGCAGCTCGACGGCGACGAGATCAAGGTCTTCACCCCCGAGCAGCTAGCAGCGGTCATAGGACAAGCCCCAGAGCGCCACAGGCTGCTCCTCGAGCTTCTGGCGGCGACCGGCCTGCGGATCAGCGAGGCGATCGCCCTCCAGCGCCTCCACGTGCAGCTAGAGGGCGAGCCCGAGGTCTGCATCCGCCGCGCCCTGGTCCGCGGCTGGATCGAGCCGCCGAAGACGAAGCACGGCCGCCGCGAGGTCCGCCTGCCCGACTCGCTGGCAGCAAGACTCCGAGCCCACCTCGCCGGCCAGCCCGACCAGGACTCGACGGCGATCCTCTTTCCCAGCGAATCGGGCGCTCCGCTCGACCCGACCAACCTGCGGCCGCGAGTTCTCAAGCCGCTCGTGCGGCAAGCAGGAGCGCCCTGGGCTGGCTTCCACACGTTCCGCCATACCTTCGCCTCGCTCCACCTCAGACGCGGCACCAACCTCCTCCAACTCAGCCGCGCCCTTGGTCACCACTCGCCTGCTTTCACGCTGACCCGCTACACGCATTTGCTGCCGGGGGAGGAGGCGCCGGCGCTCGACATGGGTCCCGAGCTCTCTTAGCGCCTCATCTAGATCCGGCGGTATTGGGTCCCGCGCACCCAAACCCACCCTCCGACCCAGAGCATATATCCCTCTTTGAGGACGACTCTCTCAGCGCTAATGCTTTGGGCGGAGAAGGCTCGGATCTACGACCCCGAGAATGACTACCGCCGCGGCGCACAACGCCAATGCCCCTGCCGTCGCCGTATAGCCGATCCGGAGGGTCTTCGAGTACGTCCGACCTTGTGACCGAGTTCCAATTATTCGTGAGTAAACGCCTGCGGGAATTCCGGTGTCCAGCATCAGCTTTTCCTCGATCGCGCTCGCCGTGCGGAAGCACTGATGGATAATTTCCTCGTTACGATGGTCAAAGACTCGGCAGGCAAGAGCCACTAGCGAGCCAAGAGCAAAAGGAATTGCAATGACGGCGCCCAAACGGCGCTCGTACATCCATGAGACGATCACTAGCATGGTCGTAAGCATCGCTCCAAAAAGAAGAATCACTTTGTGGCGCCACTCCCAGAAGGTCGCAGCAACGCGGCCATTCTCCTCATAGAGAAGAGTGAGCCATTCAGCTTCGTTCAACGGTTGGGGCGCCCCATCAGGTGGAGGCATCGTTGCTCTCACCATCTTCAAGTTGCGGCATCACCGGCTCGGCTGATCGCCAGGTTTGCTCAAAAAGGTGTCGGAGCGCCTGCCCCATCTGCTCGTCATCAAGGCGCACCATCAGGGAGAGTTTCTTGCCAAATCCCGTGAGTGAAGTTCCAAGAAGCCAAAGGGGTCCCTCATCGGGGATCACTAGCCGGTCATGGAAGGCAGAGCTTTTCCGCACCTCAAAGGGACGCTCCGAGGAGACAGAGCGCATTGCCACTGCTAAGCCGGCAAGCTTCCCTTGATCGCCGGTCCCGGTCAGGACGCTATGGACTTCGGTCAGCTGCAAGACGTTGAGGAGGCTGTCCATCGAGAAGTACGGGTCCACAACCGAGCAGGGCCCAACCTCGGCGATTTGCTGCATCACTCTGGCCGATGCGAGTTGATCCCCTTGATCGAGCACAACTCCCACAGGGACTTCTTCCTCCAGCGTTTCTTGCTCCAGATGGGCAAGCATCGCTTCCCCTAGCTCAGTGATGTGCACGCGTCCTGAGTCACTAGCGAGCCACCCCAATCGCCCCAGCCACTCGCTTATCGGCTCTGCTGGTACCCCCGGTTTACCAGGGACACGGCGTTGGACTGGCTGCAGGCTCTCAGTGAGCGCTTTGCCAATAGCCTCTATTGCGCGCTGTCCGTATTGCTGAATAGCACGGTCGACGTTCGTCGTAGTGACCGTTCGCTCGGGAATTGCTGGTATGCCCGGTCTGCGTCGCGGTTGTTGCATGTAAGCCTCTAGCTCAATCACGGTCATTGCGTAGCCTTGGGCCTTGGCTGCCGCGATGTACGAGAGGGCAAGATGGGCGGTGCGATCCGCGATTTCCACGTCAAATACTCTAGTGAGCGGCCTCGTTTCGCTCACGACCCAATGGGTGGCTTTCCGACTACTGCAGACTGCGGATGGACTAGGGGCTTCCACTCGAATTTGCCGCCCAGGGGACTGGCTCGAGATCGTAGGCTGAACGGCCAAGCCGCAGACGAGACCAATAGGCACCGTTGTAGTCCAGCGTCCTCAGGATCCCGAGCTCCAAGTACCACGTCGCGAGTTGCCAGGCGTAGAACATCTCCTCGGGGTTTGGCCACTCAAGATCATCGAGCCGCTTGGGTGGATGCACCAGACCATTGCGGACGTTGAACAGCACCTCAGGGCCACCGCTGAGCTTCTCACAGCGCTGCTCACGGCGATGCTCAAGCTCCCTCATCTTCGCCGGAACAGCCGCTGGAATCCCCGCCCAGTCGAGTAGTAGTCGAACCATCCCGTCCGGGCCAAGCTTGCGTCGTTCGTCTCCGCTCCGCATTACCCCCTCGCGCTGAAGGACAGCCCAGGAAAGCAGTTCGAGGCCCGAGCAGGCGATGGGAATTTTCACATCGAGAAGGACATTTTCATTCGCTGCCAATGAGTAGCCGATAGCGCGATCGACAATTTCAACCATCGCTTCATCGGAATCGAAGGCGGAAAACCCAGAACCCAGCATTGGCAGTGCCTCTCCGATCAGCGGCTCTGGGCACCACCGGATGGGAGCTCGCTGCGAATCGATCCGCGGCGGCGCCCAGGATGACCAGACGATCTCGCCGCTATGGTCAAGCCCCGCGACCGTGCCAGCGCCGACTTCGCGGTTTGCGATGAAGCTGAGCAGCAGAAAGAGGCGTCGGTCGAGCTTCTCCACATCGTCTAGTTCGATCTCGCCGGTCTTCGGCACAGCCTTGACCAAGGCGCAGAAGGCATCGGTCTCGCGGTCGCCGACGACGAGCGTCAAATTCCAGCCGGGCAGTTCGAAGTCGATCTGAGGCTGCCGGGCATCGAGGAAGCCTGCGGGTGAGGATGGGGCTTCTAGTGCGCCACCGAAATGAAAGAGAAGGTGGCTGGCGGTATCAAGTTGTCCGGCGACGATCGGATCGATTGAAAAGGTCCCTTCGCTTCCCTTGTGCTCAGGGCGCTCGGCCGTTGGAGGTTGCAGAGAGGCACCACCTGGGACTGTCAAAGTGCGGTTCGGGCTTTGCTGATCGTCGGTGAAGAAGAGAGTGGTTGACGCCCGTCCAGGAACCCAGACGGATAGGTCCACCTGCGGCTCCAGACGAAGCTCTACACGACCGCTCGCCCGTAGAGCTTTTTCGCCTACATCGATATCAAGCTCGCCTTCATAGAGCGGGATCGTTCCGCTTGTGAGAGGGCGATAGATCGGGCGAATCGGCTCTCGGTCCACCCAGCTGCCCCTGACGCCGAGTCTTGCTTAGGAGGCGCTTCGTAGGAGTTCGGAAACGACCTCGCCAGGCTGTTGACCGCGCTCGCTTGCGATTCGCTCCAACCGTTTAGCGTCGTCGCCCTCGACGCTCACGAGGATCGACAACTTCGCGTCGAAGTTGCCCTCGTGCATTTCGATCTCGTCTGACCGGGCGCGGTCAAGCTCGGCGTCGAAATCACCGGGCTGAGGATCGGGATCAGTCCAAGGGTCTTTGGGCATCTCAATCAAGAATTCTACGCTCACGCTCCGTCGCCTCCCAGCCGGTGACCACCAGCCAAGAGGTTGGGTCAACGGTGCGCTCAAGAACTAGGGTGAGCGTTCGCCCGCCATCGGTCTCCCCGATGAGCAGCAGTCGATCGCCCTCTTCCCCGCCGGCACGGGGGTTTCGGATCGTCGCGTGGCGATTGCGCGGAAGCTGCTCGGCTTCCGCCGTAGAGATGTTGCGGGCGCCGAGCTTGGTTCGGGCCGCGTCCGTCGCCAGCAACTGGGAAATCATCTCTGCCATCGGCAGCTATGTCTACCGGGCGAAGCCGACAGCTCGAGGAGAGTCCGAAGGCCGCGACATCGCTCTGCCAGACTTTCGAGCATGAGCGTTCTCGACGAGATATTTCCCGCAGAGCGCCGTATGGAGTATGTCCAGACGGAGTGGGCTCAAGGCTGGACGGCGGGCGCGGCGGGCTTCGGCTTCGCGGCCGACTTCCTGACGAAAAATGCTCGCTCGTTCGGCGCGACGATCGATCAGGCCGGATTGGCGGTCTTCTTCCTTCAGCGTCATCGAGTTGAGTTGATCCTCAAGGACCTTCTTGGGTTCCTTGACGTGAAGTTCCCGCCCACGCATTCTCTCCGGCGGTTGTGGGAGCTTTGCCGAGCAGGCTTCGAGAGCTCAGACCTGAACTGGGATGAGTTTCAGAGCGAAAACGGCGAATTCGTTGAAGCCTTGATCTCTGTTGATGACGGCGCGGCGACTTTCAGGTTTCCAGTTGATCGTGAGGGAGTGGAGATCGATCGCCCTGCGTTCATCGACTTGAAAGCGCTGAACCACCACGCCGACAAGCTCTATTGGGAAGCCGCGGGCTGCATGGACTTCGTGTCGGAGGCCAAAGCTCAGATGCGGGCGATTGAAGCGGACGTCGGAGGGGATGAGGTGCCCGACTGGAGCGATTTCTGACTTGCTCCTGGGGCAACAACTGGGGCAACATGCCACACAGATTCCAGCCGATCTCAGCCGAACGCGATTCGCCGGAAACCGCTTGAAAGCTAGCTCCACGTAGCACCGCCGAGTCACCGCTTCGGGCTACGAAACCGAAGGTCACAGGTTCGAATCCTGTCAGGCGCGTTCCGCTGCGCCGCGGGACCGTCCTAGTCGCAATCTATTGTCTGCGGCCATGGGTGCTCACTACCTTCGAGTTCTCGACCACGTTCTCGGGGCCTTGCTTCGGGTTGAGTTCACGACCAGCGGGCGGGAGATCACCGACTACGCTGTCGTCTTGCTGCTTGCGCTCAACGGGTCCATGGAGACGATCCGGGTCTATGACGGCGTTCATGGGAACAACGAGATGCATCGCTATACGCGAAGCCAGGGGAAGCAGCCGGGGGAGCCGTTCCATGCGGGTACCCTTGGAGAAGGAATGCGTGCCGCAATAGCTGAGATCGAGCGCGGCTATGGCGAGATGATCGAAGGATGGAAGAGGCAATGAGCATCGACAACGGACGATCCCCCGCCGCCAAGGTGATGGACGAAGCGATCGACCTCGCGATCGAGGGGCGCTCGCCCTATCCCGAGCGGGCTGCCTTCATCGACTCCGACACTGCCTCGGCCGGCCATGAGATCAAGCGCGCAGCCGATGAAGGCCTGCCTGTCGTCTTGGTTGCCGAGGACGGCAGCACTCGCGTCCTGATGCCCGAAGCTGCGACTCGCTGAGCGGCCCCCCAACGGTGTGGGGTATGTTCTGTCTGAGGACGCTCCGCGGCGGTCAGGTGAGGATCGTCCGGTGACCAACTTCGTCTTCGGCATGCTCATCGCCCTCTTCGTCTTCGCCGCGATCGTGCTTGTTGCCGTCATTTATCTGGACGGACAGTTGAGCGAGTCGGGCATCCTCATCCCGCCGCTCGTCTGAAGCGGGCTGGGGCTCGACTCCGGGTGCGCGTCGACGCGCACCCGCTCGGGAGGCGATCCGCCTACGGGTTCTTGACGTAGCTCGCCTGGAAGGCCGAGATCCGCAAGGGCTTCTCCTTGGACTCGGTCCGGCGCTCGTCGCTTTGGGCCTGGATCTCGAACAGAGCGTCTTCCATGTGCTGGTAGAGGCGGCGCACCTGCTCGTAGCCCTCGGCGTCCAGGGTGAGGGGGTGGTGCAGCAGCTCCCAGTCCGACCTCTTGCCGAAGGCCCCGTTCTGGAAGCCCTCGCGCAGGTCGTCCATCATCTTCTGGACGATCTGGCCGGCGAAGACCTGGCGGTCGGACACCGACATCGCTTCGACCTGCTCGTTGTCCAGGACCACGCGCGCCATCGGTCGGTAGACGTGCTCGGGGCTGCCCCGGCGCGTCGGCTTCTGTTCGACCAGTTCGATCGCCCCGTACTTCTCGAGCTGACGGGCGTGGTAGCTGATGTCGGGCAGGGAGGCGGCGATGTCCCTTGCCATCTCCGACGGGCTGCCGGCCGATCGTTCGATCAGCCAGCTCAAGATCTCTCTGCGCAGCGGGTGAGCAAGCGCCTTGTACAGCCCCTCGTCCTTCTGCTGATCGACTGCGGATCCCGTAGTCACCTGGCCGGCCCCCTTCTTGGTTGCGGTCTCCCTGAGTGATGGATGCTAGTCCTTCAATGTGGCCGTCTCAACGGTCTCACGGTGGAGGTCCCTGTACCGCTCTACCTTCCTCCAGTGACACTGGAGGAAGGGGGTGAATATCAATGATCGTCAAGCCTGTAGAGACGCTGGTGCCCGTCGCCGCGAAAGGGAAGATGGCCTGATCCTTCCCTGAGGCAAGGAGGCCCGGCTTTGCGGTCGGGCCTCCCCTGGCTCAGCCGACCGCGGTCTCGTAGGCGTCCTCGGCCCCGAGGAAGGGCGCCAGCGTCACGTAGACGAAGGTCGGAACCAGCTCCAGGAGGCGGCCCGGGCCCTTCTCCTTGACGAAGTCGTAGAGGAGGGCGTAGAGGGCGCCGCCGATCGCCTCGGCCGCGATCGGGGGGACGCCGGGGGCGATCTCGTAGCCGGGCATCAGCAGCCCCTCCATCCCCTCGGTGACCATCTCCCGCTGCTCGAGGGCGCGGGTGCCGGCGCCGTACATCTCGACCGCGCCCAGCCGTCCGTACTCGGGCTCTTCGGCGGCGAAGTGAAGCATCGCTTCCTGGGTGTCGTGGACGGCGCGCTGCCAGCTGCCGCCGCGGCGGAAGGCGGGCAGGGCGGCGGCGAGCATCTGCGAGGAGCCGCTGTCGAGCGCGGCGACCATCGCGTCCTCCTTGCCCTCGAAGTGCTCGTAGAAGGTCCGCTGCGAGGTCCGCGCCCGCTCGACGACGTCGGCGATCTTCGTCTCCCGGTAGCCCTTCTCGGAGACGACCGCGGCGAGCGCCCGCAGCAGCCGCTCGGCGGGGGTCGAGGGCTGCTGGCGCTCCTCGAAGGAGAGCGACTTGACGCTGCGGGTACGGCGGGCCCGGAGGCGCTGCGGCGGCGGGGGGACCGAGAGCATCCACTGCCACAGTTCCGGCGCCAGCGCCGGCAGCTCGGACTCTTCTCCGCGCAGCAGGCGCTTGTAGATCACCTTCTGGACGCCGCCGATCTGCGCCCGCACGATCTCCCTCGGCATCTCCTGGCGCTCGGGGATCCGCTCGAGGGTCTCCGTCACCAGCCGCTCGACGCCGTCGACGGTGCTGTCGAGCAGCGCCGCCGCCTCCGGGCCGGCGGCGTAGATCTCGACC
This sequence comes from Solirubrobacterales bacterium, assembly GCA_035273795.1. Lineage (GTDB taxonomy): Bacteria > Actinomycetota > Thermoleophilia > Solirubrobacterales > 70-9 > VAYN01. Next base: position 8,920 of record DATEOT010000049.1, read on the forward strand.
AGGCAGGCTTTGGCGGCGGCGGGCTGGGCGGCGATCCGCTGCAGCGAGGATTCGAAGGCGGTGCGGGCCTGCTCCTCCGTGCCGCCGAGGCCGGCGCTGCCGGCGTACTCCAAGGCGGGGCCGAAGATCGCGGTGGCCATCGCCAGGAAGCAGTCCTGCTTGTCCTTGAAGTGTTCGTAGTAGCTGCTCTTGGAGACCCCCGAGAGCTCGCTCACGTCGGCCACCGTGGTCGCCTCGTAGCCCTTTTCGGCGACTGTCGCGACCATCGCCCCGAAGAGGCGTTCGCGCTGGCTGATCGCGGTCCGGGCGTCTTTCGACCCGCCCCCGGGGCGCATCTTGCGGGTGCGCAGCTCGCTCGCGTCTCCCCATGGCGTGACGACCATGGAGCGACCATATCTTGGTCCGCGCGTGTCCTTTAAGGCCACGGAGAGCTTCTCGGACGGCTGGTACATCCATGATTCTTTCGGTCCAGGGTAAAATGACAAATAAAGAGGCGTAAACCCGCTTCGCAACGCGGTTTTAGCCATAGACAGCAGCTGCAGCGTTTCCGCCTTCTTCAACCTAGGATTGACAATATGGTCCTTCTATGTTCCTATTTGGCCGGTGTCGACCCCAGGGACGAAGGCCAGGCGGAGCGCCCTGTCGTTCGCGAGCGCAAGCGCGCTGGTCGTGCTGCTGGGGCTGCTCCCTCTCGCCGCGAGCGCATCGTCCTCGGCGGCGTTCAGCGTCCGCGGCAGCAACGGCTTCCGGCTCGACGTCGAGAGCGCGGGGGAGAGGCTGACGCTCGTCGCCTCCGAACGGCGCCCGCCGGTCGCGACCTTCTCGCGTGCCGGGGTGCCCCGGCCGGCGGGCGCGAGCAACGGAGCCGCCAGCATCTACCGGCTCCGCGCCCGCCGCTCGGATCCCGGCCGGATCGAGGTGGGGCTCGGCCGGCTCGGCCGCATCGCCGTCGACTTCCAGCCGTCGGGTCGCACCCGAGTCACCCGCCTCGGCCCCCGCGACGGCGCGCTCGGCTGCGGCCGGAGCGTGAAGATCGTGCGACGGCTCGGGACCTTCGTCGGCGTCGTCGAGTTCAAGGGGGAGGGCGGCTACACCTCGGTTCGCGTCGGCCGAGCTCCGGGCTCGGTCGGCACCCCCCTGCCGAGCGGTTGCGCGGGCGCTTCGCGCTCCCCGCGGGGAGCCGCGCTGACGGCGGTCGACCATCGCTCGGGCACCCGCTTCGAGGCGAGGACCACGAAGGCCGGCGCCGCCTTCCTCGCCACCTGGCGCGAACGGCTGGGCGGCGGAGTCGTCGTCTCGCGGCGCGCTTACGCGGGCGCTCCCCGCGGCGCCTTCGGCTTCGACGAGGACCTGACCTCGGCGCGGGTGAGGCCGCCGGCGCCGTTCACCGGATCGGCCCGCTACCTCGGCGGCGCGGCGGACGCCGGGCGCTGGCAGGGCAGCCTGAGGGCGACCTTCCCCGGGGCGGCGATCCCGCTGACCGGCGCCGGCTTTCGCGCCGGCCTGGTGGCGACGCGGTGAGCGCGATCCGCACCGCGGCCGACTTCGAGGCCTCCCGTGCGGCACTCGAGCGGGCGGTGGGGAGCTCGTGCGCCGGACAGGACTACTGGCCGCGCGCGATCGTCGCCGGCATCGACGCCGCCCTGGAGTTCGCTGCCGAGAGCCCGGGGGCGGCGCAGGTCCTGACCGAGCGGGCGGGGGAGCGCTGGAAGGAACGCGAGCCCCGCTTCACCGCGATGGTCGAGCGGTTCGCCAGGCTGCTGGCGCGCGGGGCGCCGCCCGCCAACCCCCGCCTTCCGAGCCCGCAGGGGGTGGTGATCTGCATCGTCAAGCTGGTCAACCTCCGGATCGAATCCGGCCGGCCCCAGGAGGTGAGGGAGCTCGCGCCTGACCTCGCCTTCCTCGCCCTCCTTCCCTTCGTCGGATTCGCGGGAGCCCAGCGTTGGTCTCAGTTGACCGCCGCCGCGTAGGCCTCGTCGGCCCCGAGGAAGGGCGCGAGGGTGACGTAGACGAAGCTCGGCACCAGCTCGAGCAGGCGTTCGGGTCCATTCGCCTTGACGAAGTCGTAGAGCAGCGCGTAGAGGGCGCCGCCGATCGCCTCCGGGGCCAGCATCGGTGCCTCCGGGGCAACCGCGAAACCGGTCGCCAGCAGCTCTTCCATGCTCTCGGTCACCCGCTCCCGCTGCTCCAGCGCCCGCTTGCCCGCTGCGTACATCTCGACCGCGCCGAGCCGCCCGTACTCGGGCTCCTCGGCGGCGAAGCGGAGCATCGCCTCCTGGGTCAGCCGCACCGAGCTCGGCCAATCGACGGCGCGTCGGAAGGCCGGCAGCGCCGCCGCCAGCATCTGCGCCGAGCCGCTGTCGAGGGCGGCGACCACCGCCGCTTCCTTGTCGGTGAAGCTGTCGTAGAAGGTCCGCTGGGAGGTGTGGGCGCGCTCGACGATCTCGGCGACGGTGACCTCCGCGTAGCCGCGCTCGGAGACCTCCGCGGCCAGCGCCCGCAGCACCCGCTCGGTCGGGTGCACGGCCGCCTGGCGCTGCTCGAAGGGGCGCGGCCGCACCGGGCGGCGGCGGGCGGGCCGAAGCGGGCCGGGAGGGGGCGGGACGCAGAGCACCCACTCCCAGAGGCCCGGGATCAGCTCGAGCAGCTCCGCCTC